>JADLHC010000022.1 GCA_020849035.1 Planctomycetia bacterium | reverse complement strand
CGCCAGCGCCACCAGCCCCGCCCCGCTCCTCAGCGCCGCCGCCGCCGCCAGCATCGGCGCCCCTGAGAGGCCCACGCTTCCGCCCACGATCAGCGCGCGCCCGAAGTCACCCTTGTGCGCGCCGGCGCGGCGGACGGGAAGCGGCGGGATCGAGCGGACTTCGCGCATGACCCGATCATACGCGGCGCGCCCCGAATCATCGAGCGCCGCTCCTGGCGCCTACTTCCAGGCCTTCGTGAACTTGTACTCCTCGCCCCAGCCCTTCGTCCCCAGCTCGTCGTTCGCCTTCGCCTCCCGCTTCATCGACCACGTCAATTCCGCCGGGCGCCCCTTCGCCAGGTTCCATTTCATCGTCCCCTCGACGTCGATCTTGATCGCACCGTCGTCCGCCGAGCCCGCGAACTTGATCGTCACGTCCGTCTTCGTTACCTCGGTCACGGTCGCCGTCACCTCGCAGCCGTGCCCCGCCTCGCCCCCGGCCTTCATGTCTTTGATCAGCCCGTCGAGCGCCGACGTGAACAGTCCCCCGAGCAGGCCGACCGACATGGCCCGGTGGAAGTCGCAGACCTGCGCCTTCCCGATCTTCCAGGTCTCGTTCACGCGGACGGCGTTCGCAGGCAGCAGGAGGGTGGCCGGTTCGAACGGGTACTTCGGCATCATGTCCTCCACCGGCGTCGGCAGCTTGCCCCTGGTCACGGTCGCCGCGCACCCGCCCTCCTTCGCCTCCAGGCGCACCGTCGCGCCCTCCTGCCCGGCCGTCTCGCCGCCCTTGCCGAGCGCCGATACCTTCGCGGAGGTCCAGCTCCGCTTCACCGCCGCCAGCTTCCCGTCCGTTTCCGCGTCCCCGACGTCCGTCCACGCCTCCTTGAGGACCCACGCGTCCTTCACCAGCGCCCGCCCCTGGCCGGGCTGGGCCTCCGGCTTGCCGCCCTTGCCGACCAGCTCCGCCGTCAGTTCGACCTTCCACGCCTGCCCCTTCGGCAGCCTGAGCTTCAGTTCGACGGGTTGCTGGGCGACTGCGGCGGCAGGGAAGAACAGCGCGAGGACGGCGGCGAGTCGGCGCATGGGACCTCCATCGGTTCGAGGGAGCGCCGATCACAACAGACGGCCGCGGGGCGTGCAAGCATCCCCGCGGCCGCCGGATTTCGACCTACTTGCGGACTGCCTCGAAGCGCGCGTCGGGGAACCCGTCGCCGTCGTCGTCGCGCAGCCATTTCAGCTTCCCCCCGTACGCCTCCATGAGGTTCGTCAGCGCGAAAGACTTCACCTTCACCCCGTCCGGATTCGTCACCATCCCCTCGATGCGGCCGGGGACCCGGAAGAGCCACTCGGGGTTGAGGCGCTCCGGGCCGGTGTCCTGTCCGGCGACGATGAAGTTCGGGGAGATGCTGCCGTCGCCGTCGACGTCGCAGGGGAGGTCGTCGCACGAGTAGAGGACGAGTCCGCGCAGGAAGGCGAGCATCGCCTCGCGGTCCGCTTCGGACAGCGCCGCGTAGGCCTTCGCGGACGCGTCGGCCTCGCCGCCGTGCCTGCGGATGACCTCGTCGAGGTCGAGCGAGGCGCCGTCGTGCCCGTACGGGGCGCTCGAGCCGACGCCCCAGAGCGGCGCCGTTCGGAACTTCTTCAGCACCGAGCCGTCGAACTGCACCTGGTGGAACGCGGGTCCGACGTCGTGGTGGGCAAAGTCGGAATAGACGCCGCGGATCCTGAAGGCCTCCCGCTTCCGCGGATCCCTCATTTCCACCCGGCCCTCCAGCCGGCCCGTAGCAGGGTTTGCAGTCACGGCGAGGTCGAAAAACCGTCGGTCGCCGAGGTAGCGCTTCGTGTAGTCGGCGTTGGCGGCGTCGCCCGCCTCGAGGTGCCAGTCCGGGAGGTGGCAGGACGTGCACCCGATCGAGGTCATCAGCGCGCGTCCCTGCCTGCGCTGGGGCGTCAGGAGCTTCTCGGCGGGGGAGGGGTGGTTCATCTGGAACCACTCGATGAGGTCGAGGTCGCCGGACGTGATCTCCTCGCAGACGCCGTCGCGGTCCGGGTCCTCCTTCGAGACGCCGCGTTCGTCCTTGACGACGCCGCGGTCGCGCGTGCGGCCGGAGATGAACTGCGGCATGCCCGCGACCGACGTTCCCGCGAGCCCGTCGTGGTTCGGCTCCTCGGACAGGATCGGGTCGAAGGCCTGCAGGCCCGTGTGGATGTCGTAGGCGTTCGCGGAGAACGCGCGCAGCGTGGAAGCGACCGCGCCCTTGCGGTGCCCCCAGCCGAAGATCTGGAACTCGATCGTGTAGCCCGCGACGCCCTCGTCCGTCAGGTTTCGCGCCCACGAGACGCGCTTGCCGTCCTTGTCGACGTAGTGGATCAGGCAGATAGGGTTCAGGTCGGGCTTGCCGTTGCCGTCGAGGTCCCCGAAGGCGCCGAAGTCGACGCTGACGTGCTCTCCTTCCGCGTCCTGCGGGAGGTTCTCGACGATCGCCCGGACACGGTCCGCCTCGCCCTTCGCGATCCAGCCGTCCCGGTTCAGGTCTCCCTTCTCGAGGATCTTCAGCCTCAGCTGCCACCCCAGCGACTCCACCAGCCCGGACCCGAACGTGTGCGTGGTGTTCCGGCCCGTGCCGCCGTTCTTGAAGAACGTCACGCCCGCGCCGCCGTCGCGGAAAGGCACGTTGTGGCACAGCGTGCAGCTCGCCACGTGGTCCCGCGTCATCATCTTCGTCGTCTGGTCCTCGAGCACCTGCCCGGCCATCTTGCCGGCCTCGCCGAACGCCCCGTCCGCAACGCTGAATTCCCGGATGAACTCCTCCCGCCCTCGCTGGTACGCCATCCAGGGGTCGTTCCGGAAGAGCCACCCCGTCGTCCCCTCCTCGCCGTCCCATCCCGCGCTCACCGCGCGGACCCGCGGGCACTTGATCGACCGCCCCGAGATGTCCTTCGGCTTGCGGATCGGGTCGTCTCCGCTGTTCCCGGGCCGCTCCGGCGACGAGTGAAGCTCGTCGGAGAACGAAAGCAGGCCGGAAGCGCACCAGATGGCGGCGGCTCCGGCGAGGACGGCGAGGCTTGCTTTGGGATTCATGGGTTGCCTTCCGAATGAACCGTGTGAACGGGCGTTTCCCTGCTGCGAACCGCTAGCCGGACCCGGCCCTACGGGGGCGAGGTCGGCATGATCCGCACGTATTCCTGCTCCTTCCCTGCGGGCACCGGCACGAGCACCAGGTCGTCCGTCATCTCGTCCTTCCGCAGGATCTTCCGGAACTTCGTCAGCCACTGCCCCGGCTGGAGATGCCCCTTCAGCCGGGAGAGCCCCTTCACGTCCTCCTCGGGAGCCTCCCGGTTCGCGTACCACTCGAACGGCGTCCCGTTGAACGACTTCTCCGGGTCGTTCACCTTCACCACCACTCCCTTGGCCGCCGCGAACTGCGACTCGTAGCGCTTCAGCGTCGCCGTCAGGTTGTCGGCGGACATCCCGTTCTTCTCGCAGAGGGCCTTCATCTCCGCGAGGAACTCCTCGAGCGTCAGGACCTTGTCCCCGGGGGGAAGCGACCCGAGGCCGCCCTGCGCATAGTTCTTCAGCGGGTCCTCGATCACGGCGATCTCGGCGTCGCCCAGCTTCTTCGCCCACTCCAGCTTCGTCGTCTCGAATTTCGGGTCCTTCCCCTTCTTCTCCTGCACCCAGCGGTTCCGCTCCTCCAGTTCCTTCTGCTGGTCCGCGTTCGCGCTGCACCCGAGCATGTACGTCAGGTACATCACGCGGTACGAGTGCATCCACGACAGGTCGCCCTCAAGGTCCATCTGGTTCGCCGCCTGCACGTAGAACAGGGCGTCGGTCTGGTCTTTGACGCTGATCTGCGTGATCTTCAGAGGGTAGATACAGCGCTCCGACGGGAACGTGAAGCGGGTCGGCGTCACCTCGCCGGTGTACTCGCCCTTCGAGCCCTTCTTCATCTGCTTCGGGTCGATCTTCATCACCGTGAAGTACCACTTCTTCCGGATGTAGAAGTCCAGCGTCGCCTCGTCGCCCGAGTAGACGTAGCCGTTCTCCTTCAGCCACGCGAACAGCCCGTCCGCCTTGTCGGCCTCGATGATCTTGTAGTCGAGCGAGCCGACCACCCCTGCCTCGAGCACCCGGACGCCGCGGTCGCTCTCGGCCTTGTCCTCGTACTTCCCCGGCGCGCCCCCGCCTCCGCGCGCCGTGAGCTTTCGCTTCGAGCCGCCCTCCCAGATGGGCTGGGGAAGGGGCATGAGGATCGAGTAGATGGCGAGGTCCTTGAAAAAGTCGCGCGGCATTTCGTCGAGCTTCGGCTGGGCGGGAGTCGGGATCACCATGCCGAAGTCCACCGCGTTGCCCTCGAACTTCGGCTGCACGGTGAACGATTCGATCCTCTTCGCCTCGTCCCAGGTGATGAACGCCTTCTGCCCGGGCTGGTTGATGTCCTT
>JADLHC010000021.1 GCA_020849035.1 Planctomycetia bacterium | reverse complement strand
GTGTTCCTGAGCGTGCTGGGGTTCGGCACCGGGAACTACGCCGACGCGCGGATGCAGGCGCTGGCGGACAGGGGAAACGGCAACGCCGCGTACATCGACTCGGTGAAGGAAGGGCGGAAGGTCCTCGTGGAGGAAGCGACCGGGACGCTCATCGCGATCGCGAAGGACGTGAAGATCCAGGTCGAATTCAACCCGGCGAAGGTCGCGGGCTACCGGCTCATCGGCTACGAGAACCGCGTGATGGCGAACCAGGACTTCAACGACGACGCGAAGGACGCCGGCGAGATCGGTGCGGGGCACCAGGTCACGGCGCTCTACGAGCTGATCCCCGCCGGACAGGACGTTCCCGGCGGCAAGGTCGACCCGCTCAAGTACCAGACCCCCACCACGTCGAGCGGCCCGTCCACCGGCGAGCTCTGCACCGTCAAGCTGCGCTTCAAGCTCCCCGAGGGCGAAACGAGCGACCGGTTCGAGGTAGCCGTCGCCGACCCGGGCAGCGACGCGGTCTCCACCCCCGAGTTCGACTTCGCCGCTTCCGTCGCCGCTTTTGGCATGCTCCTCCGGAACTCCGAACACAAGGGACAGGCGAACTGGAACCTCGTGCTGGAGCTCGCAAAGGGCGGCCTCGCGAACGACCGCGGCGGTTGGCGCGCCGAATTCGTCGACCTCGTCCGCGAAGCCCGCGACCTCGCCCGCGAGTGACCCGCAGTCCCGCCGCCCCGCACCCCGGGGCGGCGGGCTACAGGGCGTCCCCCGGGTCGCCCTTCACCACCACCGCGATCTGCCGCGCCCTCTCGCGCAGCTCCACGTGCGCCCGCTCGCCGTCCTTCACGCCGCGGAGCCAGAGCAGCACCACGGGAAAGCGCAGGAGGCCCGAGAGCGCGAACACCACGAGGAAGGGCGACCAGAGCTTCACCCCGGCGATCGAGGCGTCCGCGGGGACCAGCCCGACGATCAGGGCGCCGACCGAGGCTCCGGCGATGATCCCCACCGAGGTGATCACGTTGAAGTACGCCGCGCACCGCGCCCGCTTCGGGGGCGTGACGGCTTCGAAGAGGAAGTTGGACGTGGCGAGGTTGAATCCTCCCCACGAGAAGCCGGCGACGACCTGGACGCCGAGGAGGAGCCAGTAGTGCGTCGTGAAGCACCAGAGCAGCGGGAGGACCGCGCAACCGCCGCCGCCGGCGACGAGCACGAAATGGGATCCGCGGCGGTCGCCGACCCTGCCCCACCACCCCTGCGTGAGGAACGTGACGACGGTCTGGACGCCGATGGAGACCATGAGCTGGGAGTAGGACCAGCCGAGGGTCTTGAGTTGGTAGAGAATGAAGAAAGGTCCGCTGAGGTGGACGCAGAAGTACATGAGGGCGATGCCGTAGGTGAACCAGGCGAAGTTGGAGGACGTGGAGCGGCCGAGGAACTGGCGGAAGGTGAACCAGTCTGCGGTGGCGGGCTCGTAGGGAGGTTCGACGACGCGGGTTAGGAACCCGACGGAGATGAACTTGAGGACTGCGGCGATTCCGAGGCAGAGGATGAAGCCGTCCCGCTCCAGGCCCGCGGCGCGGTAGCGGTCGAGGAGCCAGCCGGCGAGGAGAAGGCTGGCGAACGTGACGGCGCCGATGAGGCCCGAGCGGCGGCCGAAGTACGCGCCGCGGCGGGCGGCGGGGACGAGGTCGCCCATCCAGGAGTTCCATGGCGGGCCGGCGACGCTGTTGCCGGCGAAGTAGAGGAGCCAGCAGGCGACGGCAAGGTGCGGGCCGAACCGGGGGTACGCGAGCGGGAGGAGGATGAGCAGCGGGTAGACGAAGCCGGCCGCCGAGGCACCGGCCACGGTGATCGCCTTCCGGCGCCGAAGGCGGTCGACCAGGTCGACCGCGAAAACGCCGAAGATCGCGCCGAGGAGCGGGGGCCAGGACCCGAGAGCCGCGGCGAGGGCCGGCGTGGCGCCGAGGAAGACGGCCCACGCGCCGACGTACGTCTCGCCGAAGCCCACCATCCCGCCGTGGAAGCAGCCGTCCACGATGGAAATGAAGAGCGAGCGGTCCCGATCCTGCGTCTTTATCGATACCGGCCCGCGGGTTTCCGCGGGACCGGGAACTGGACTCACGGGGTCGATCTCCTCCGGGCCTGTCCGGCGGCCCGTGGGGCGCATTGTACGCGAATCCAGAAAGAAAGCCGGGGCGGCGCTCCTGCAGCCGCCCCGGCTGACGTTCCTGCGTCAGGCCCTTCCCCGCTACTTCGCGGACGAACCCTTCCTGATCCTGCGAACGCCCTTCCGACCGACCAGCCAGAGCCCGAAGAGGACCGGGAACTCGATGCCGGTGAGGCCGCAGCGGCGGACGGTCTTTCTCGAATAGTGGTGCTGGACGCCGTCCTGCGGCGACTTCACCTCGAAGTCGATCTCACCGTCGGCGTTGCCGCCGAAGGAGACCCATCCGGACGTGACGGCGGAGCTGGTGATCGTGCGGGCCCTCCACTGGAACGGCCCGGATCCCATGTGCACGGCGATCTCCGCTGTCGAGCCGGCGGGATAGAACATGGACTCGTGCGTCACGAGGCCGGTGAACGGATCGGCGGTCGAGCGCACTTCGATCTGCAGCTTGAACATCTTCGCCGGGTCGCCGTCGACGAACGCCCGGAACCAGACGTCGCCGTCGTCGACTTCATCGCCGATCCCGATCGGGCTGAGGTTCTCGTCGAACTGGCCGAGGCTCGTGGGGTCGGGAGGAGCGAATCCGGGGAAGGCGCCGTTGACGACGAAGTCGGTGTCCGCCGTCGGGTTGGCGCCGAACTCGAGCCAGGCGGAGGACACGCCGACGGAGCGCATGGCCCGCGCCTGCCAGTGGTAGGAGCCGTCGCCGAGGGGAACGGTGACGAGGGCCGTCGAACCGCCGGGGAGCAGGACGGACTCGACGTCGGGCAGGCCCGTGAAGACGTCCGCCACCGGCTTGATTTCGAGCTGGAGCCGGATGAGGTCGGTGGGCAGGCCCGGGAGAGTCGCGAAGAGGACGATGGAGTCGTAGTTGCAGTCACCGCCGACGGCGATGGCGAGGCCGAGCGGATCCTGCTGGCCGAGGACGACGGGCGTGGCCGGAGGATTCGTGGACTCGTCCGCGTCGATGACGAAGTCCGGCGGGCCGCCCGCGAACGGCGCGAACGGCGAGACGGCGCTGGTGGAGGACGCGGTGCGCGCCTGCCACTCGTACGACCCGTCGCCGAGGGCGACGGTGATCTCGACGGCCGAGCCGGACGGGACGAGCGGGCTTTCGACGTCCACGACGCCCGAGAGCGGGCTGAAGTCCACCTGCAGCCGCGCCAGCGAGCCGTCGGTCGTCGAGACGGTGCCCGTGAACTTCACGGACGACTCGTAGACCGTGGCGCCGGACGGAATCGGCGTGCCGTCCAGCTCGAGCTGGTCCAGCGCCGACGGGGCCGGCGGCGTCACGCCGCTTCCGGCGTCCACCGTGAAGTCCGTGGCGGGGCCGGCGACGAACTCGGTCCAGGGGGAGACGGCGCCCGCGGGGCCGAGGGTGCGGCACTGCCACTCGTAGGTTCCGTTGCCCAGGGGGACGGCGATGGTGACCGTCGAACCGGACGGGGCCGCGGGGGACTCGACGTCCGCGACGCCGCTGAGGGAGCCGGGGGTCGCGAAGTCGACCTGGAGGCGTACGGAGTCACCGGGGAGGGCTCCGGTGGAGACGGCCTGGAACTGGACGGTGGAGGCGTAGGTCGTGCCGCCCGGGGCGATCGGCGAGCCCACGGAATCGAGCTGGGCGAGGCCGGCCGGCGCCGGGGGCGGGAGGCCGTTGGAGACGACGACGAAGTCGGTGTCGGTCGGGAGGCCGAAGTCCGAGTAGCCGGAGGCGCCGCCCGTGGAGGTCTGGGCGCGGGCGTGCCAGCCGTAGGAACCGTCGGCGACCGGGACGAAGATGCTGACCACGGAGCCTCCCGGCACGAGTGGGCTTTCGACGGAAGGAACGCCGGTGAAGGCCGTCGGGAGGATGACGAACTCGACCTGCATGCGGACGAAGAGCGGGCCGGCCGGGACGGTTCCGCGGAAGACGATGGTGTCGTCGGAGACGGTTCCGCCGGACGGGACGAGGGCCCCGTCGATCGTGCGCTGTTCGAGAGCGGTCGGGGGGCCGGGCGGGATGGCGCCGACGCCGGAGGCCACGACGAAGTCGACGGCCGCCGGGACGGGGTTGAACTCGACGAAGGCGGACACGGCCCCGAGGCTCGACTGCGTGCGGGCCTGCCACTCGTAGGACCCGTCGCCGAGCGGCACGGCGATCTGGACCGTGCTGCCGGTCGGGACGAGGACCGACTCGACATCGGGGATTCCGGTCAGCCCGCCGCCGCTGATCGCGTACTCCACCTGGAGGCGGAGGAGCGAACCCGGGGCGCCTGTGATGAGCGACTCGAAGATCACCGTGTCGCCCGACGTCGTGCCGCCGGACGGGATGAGCGACTGGTCCAGACGGCGCTGCGCCAGGCCGGACGGAGCCAGCGGCGCGGGGCCGCCGGAGCCTGCCGAGACGACGAAGTCGGTCACGCCGGTCGTTCCGCCGAAGGGCACGAAGGGCGAAGCGAGGCCGGTGGGGCTGACCGCGCGGGCCTGCCACTCGTACGAGCCGTCCCCGAGCGGCACGGCGATCGTCACCGACGTCCCGGAGGGAACGAGCGGCGACTCGACGTCAGGGATGCCGCCGAGCGAAGCGGGCGAGGCGAACTCGACCTGCAGGCGTACCAGGCCGCCGGGGGTCGCGCTCGTCACCGTGCTGCGGAACACGACGGTGTCGGAGAAGGTCGTGCCGCCCGCCGGGATCGGGGCGCCGCCCAGGGTCTCCTGGGCGAGGCCGACCGGGACGGGCGGGGTCAGGCCGGACGAAGCGATGGTGAAGTCGATTCCTGCCGGGAGGGAGAAGTCGACCCAGGTGGACGAAGCGCCGGTGGAGGACTGCGACCGGGCGCGCCACATGTAGTTTCCGTCGCCGATCGGCACCGCGATGGACACGAGCGAGGAGCCGGGGACGAGCGGGCTCTCGACCGTCGGGTTGCCGATGAAGGCTCCGGCGGAGTCGACGTATTCGACCTGGAACCGGAAGAGGTTCGTGACGAGCCCGGCGACCGTGCCGCGGAAGATGAGCTTGTCGTCGGTCACGGTGCCGCCCGCCGGGATGGCGGAGAAGCCGTCGATCCGGAACTGCCCGATGCCGCTGGGCGGAGCCGGCGGAACGCCGCCGGAGCCGGCCGCGACGACGAAGTCGGCCGAGACGCCGGACGTCCCGAACGCCGGAGAGAAGGCGGACACGGCGCCCGTCGAAGTCCGGGCCCGGGCCTGCCACTCGTACGACCCGTCGCCGAGCGCCACCGCAATCTGGACCGTGCTGCCGGTCGGAACGAGCGGGCTCTCGACGTCAGGCACGCCCGCCAGGCCCGACCCGAATGACGCGTACTCGACCTCGAGCCTCAGGAACGAGCCCGGAGGACCGGAGACCGTCCCTTCGAACACCACCGTATCGCCCGAGGTGGTGCCGCCTGCGGCGATGACCGTCCCGTCGAGGCGACGCTGGGTGATGCCGGTCGGGACGCCCGGGGGGATGCCGCCGGCGCCCGCGGAGACGACGAAGTCGGCCGAGACGCCGGAGCTTCCGCCGAACGCGACGTAGGCCGACACCGCGCCGGAGGCCGCCTTGGCCCTCGCCTGCCACTCGTACGAGCCATCACCGAGGGGAATGGTGATCGTGATGAACGAGCCGGACGGAACCAGCGGGCTTTCGACGTCCGCCGTCCCCGACAGGCCGCCCACCGGCGCGAAATCCACCTGGAGGCGGACTTCCTCGCCAGGGACCGCCGAGGTCACGGACGCGCCGAACCTGACGACGTCGGTCACGGCCGTGCCCCCCGGTGCGATCGCGGTGCCGTCGGCGTTCTGCTGCGCAAGGCCCGACGGAGCCGGCGGCGGGACACCGGCGGTCAGGATCGTGAAGTCCGTGCCGGCTGCCGCGCCGAAATCGACCCACAGCGAAACGGCGGTCGAGGACGACTGCGACCGGGCGCGCCACTTGTAGTCCCCGTCCGCGACAGGAGCCGAGATCGAAATCGTGGTTCCGCCGGGAACGAGCGGCGACTCGACGACAGGATTGCCGGTGAAGGGCGTCAGTGCGTTCAGGTACTCGACCTGCAGGCGGTTGAGATCAACGACGGCTCCGGGCAGCGTCGCCCGGAACACGATCGCGTTCTCCGTCACCGTGCCGCCGGAAGGAACCGCGGTGACCCCGTCGAGTCGGAACTGGCCGAGAGCGATCGGGTCGGCCGGAGCCGGGCCGCCGGCGATCGACGTCACGATGTAGTCCGTGCCGCCGCCCGCCGCGAACTCGACCCAGCCCGAAACCGCGCCCATGCTCGACTGCGTCCGCGCCTGCCACTGGAAAGTGCCCGGCGTCTGCGGCACGGCGATGTGAACCGTGCTTCCGGCCGTCACCAGCGGGCTCTCCACGTCAGGCACGCCCGAGAAGCCGGGGCCCGTCGGGTTGAACTCGACCTGCAGGCGGTCGAGCGTTCCAGGCGCGCCGCCGACCACCGCTTCGAACACCACCGTCGAACCCGTCGCCGCACCGGCCGCCGGGATCGAGGAACCGTCGAGGTTCTGCTGGTCCAGGCCGGACGGGGCGGAAGGAGGTGCGCCGCCGCCGCCGACCGCCACGACGAAGTCCGTCGGGCCGCCTGCGAAGAGCGTCCAGGCGGAGACCGCGCCGCCGGAGCCCTGGTTGCGGGCCTGCCACTCGTACGAGCCGTCGCCCAGCGCCACCGAGAGGCTCACCACCGTGCCGTCGGGAACCAGGGGACTCTCCACATCCGGATTCCCGGTCAGGCCGCCCGGCGCCGCGAACTCCACCTGGAGGCGGCCCATGCCGCCCGCCGGCGTCGTCGTCACCGTGCCGCCGAAGAGAACCGTGTTCGTCACCGTCGTCGCGCCCGAGGCGAGCGCGCTTCCGTCGGAATTGTCCTGCGTCAGGCCGCCCGGAGCCGCCGGCGTCGGGCCGCCCGCGGCGACCACGAAGTCCGGGCCGCCGAGCGGGAACGGGGTGTAACCGGACACGGGCCCGAGCGAGCTCAGCGTCCGCGCCTGCCAGTCGTACGACCCGTTCGCGAACGACGCCTGGATCTGCACCACCGATCCGCCCGGAACGAAAGGCGTCTCGTAGTCCGCCACGCCGTCCAGCGTCCCCGCCGGCTCCACGTCGACCTGGATCCGGTTCATGTCCGTCGCGAGGCCCGGGACCACCGCTTCGAACACCACGATGTTCGAGAGCGCCGTGCCGCCGCTGGAGATCGAGCTGCCGTCGAGGTTCTGCTGGTCGAGCCCGGCCGCGAGAGGCGCAGCGGGGGCCGCCGGTCCGGCCGCGGCCGCGACGACGAAATCGTCGGGCCCGCCCGGGAACGGAGTGAATCCGGAGAAGAGCCCGCTGGAGCCGAGCGTGCGGGCCTGCCAGTTGTAGGAGCCGAGGGCGAGCGGAACCGCGACGTGGACCGTCGAACCGCCGGGGACGAGCGCGGACTCGACGTCAGGCACGCCGTCCGGAGCGCCGATCGCAAAGTCGATCTGCGCGCGATTCAGGTCCGTCACCAGGCCGGGGACGACGACTTCGAACATCACGGTGCTGCCTGCCGCCGTCGCGCCGGAAGCGATCGACGAGCCGTCCAGGTTCTGCTGGTCCAGGAGCGCGGGCGCCGAAGGAGCCACCGCGGGCGCGCCGGCCGTCACCACGAAGTCCGTGCCGGCCGCTCCGAATCCGACGAAGCCGGAAGCCGCGCCGGAACCGTTGGTCGTCCGCGCCTGCCACTCGTACGAGCCGACCGCGAACGGCACCGTGATCTGCACGGTGCTGCCCGAGGGCACGAGCGGCGACTCGACGTCCGGGATTCCGGTCAGGAATCCCGTCGGCGCAAAGTCGACCTGGAGGCGAACCGCTTCGCCGGAACCTCCCGTCACCGTCGCGACGAAATCGACGAAGCCGGTCGCCGCCGTGCCTCCGCCGGCAATCGAGGAACCGTCCGGATTCTGCTGGTCGAGCGCCGCCGGGACGGGAGGAGTCACGCCCGCCGACGAGATGACGAAGTCCGTTCCGACCGCCCCGCCGAAGTCGACCCAGAGCGAACCGAGGCCGAACGACGAGAACGACCGGGCGCGCCACTTGTAGGCGCCGTCAGGAAGCGCAATCGGGATCTGGGCCACGATCGCGGATCCGCCGGCCAGCAGCGGGCTCTCGTAGCCCGGATTCGACGTGAAAGCAGACGCGGCGGGGACGACTTCCACCTGGAGGCGGATCAGGTCGCCCGGGGCGCCCGGGATGGTGCCGGACAGGACGATCGTGTCTCCCGACACCGTGCCGCCACCGGGGACGGAAGCTCCGCCCGTGGTCAGCTGGTCGATCGGAAGCGGCGTCGCCGGGGCGGCGGGAGGCGCGGCCGGGGCCGGAATGACGAAGTCGGCCCCCGTTCCGCCTGCGAACTCCACGAAGCCCGAGGTCAGCCCGTTCGAGCTCTGCGTCTGCGCCTGCCAGTGATACCCGCCCGGCGGCAGCGGCACGGTCACCTGCACCGTCGTCCCGCCGGCCACGAGGACCGACTCGACGTCCGGCGTGCCCGTGTGCCCGATGCCGGAGTTCGAAATCTCGAACTGGATCCTGCCCTGCGCGACCGACGCCGGCACCACCGCTTCAAGGACCACATGCGATCCCGTCGCGCTTCCGCCCGTCGCGATCACGGTCAGATCGAGGTTGCGCTGGGCGAAGGTGGCGACGAGCGGCGGGGCGGGCGCGACCGGAGCCCCGACCGAGGGAATGATGAAGTCCGGCCCGCCGAGCGGGAACCCGGCGTAGGCCGAAGCCGCGCCGGTGCCGTTGGTGGTCCGCGCCTGCCAGCTGTACGAGCCCGGCGCCAGCGGGACCGTCACGCTCACCGCCGTCCCCGAGGAGACAAGCGGCGACTGGACCTTGGGGACACCCGTGAAGGCGCCCGTGGCGTACTCGACCTGCAGGCTGACCGGCTCACCGGACGCGCCGGTCACGGTGCCGACGAACACCACGATGTCGCTGGTCGCGGTTCCACCCGAGGCGATCGCGGACCCGTCGGAGTTCTGCTGGGCGAGGAGGGTCGGAGCCCCCGGGGCCGTGCCGGCGCCCACGAGGCTGACATCGGTGCCGAGCGGGCCGGAGAAGTCCGCCCAGCCGGCCGAGGGGATGTCGAACGAGGAGAAGGCCCTCGCGCGCCACATATAGGAGTTGTCGGCGAGCGAGGCGGTGATGGTCATCACCGAGCCGCCCGGGGCGAGAGGCGTTTCGAACGTCGGCAGGCCGGTGAAGAAGGAAGCCGAAGGGACGACTTCGACCTGCAGGCGGTTGAGGTCCGAGGCGACGCCGGGGACGGTGCCACGCAGCAGGACGGTGTTGCCGGCGATGGTCGTGCCGGCCGGGACGGAGACGCCCGCCGGGGTCAACTGGGTCAGCGAGGTCGGCAGACCCGGGGCAACCGGCGGAGCGCCGGAGGCCGTCACGATGAAGTCCGCCGCCACGGAGAACGGCACGAAGTCCGTGAACGCCGAGGTCAGGCCCGTGGACGTCAGGGTCCTCACCTGCCACTGGTACGAGCCGGCGGGCAGCGGCACGGTCACCTGCACGACCCCCGGCCCGATGATGTAGACGCTCTCGATGTCCGGCGCGCCCGTGAAGCCGGAGCCCGCCGTCTGGATCTCGAACTGCGCCTTCACCAGGCCGAAGCCGCCGGGAAGGGCCGCTTCGAGGACGACATGGGTCCCGACAGCGGTCCCGCCGGTCGCGATGGGCGACAGATCCAGGTTGCGCTGCGCGAGCGACCCGGGAGCCGTCGGCGTGGCGCCGAACGGAAGAACGGTCAGGTCGGCACCGGTCCCGGCGACGGCCTCGACCCAGGCCGAAGGAGCGCCGAGGCTGCTGGGGGTGCGGACGCGCCAGTGCCATCCGCCGGCGCCGAGCGGCAGGGAGCTTCCGACCGTCGTGCCTCCGGGGACGAGGGCGCTCTCGGGGTGGGGACTGCCGGAGAAAACCGACCCGGACGGAGCGATCTCGACCTGGAGCCGCAGCATGTCCACGCTGCTGGCCGGCAGGGTCGCCCTGAACACGGCGCCGGGCTCAATGGTGGTTCCCGTCGTCAG
>JADLHC010000020.1 GCA_020849035.1 Planctomycetia bacterium | reverse complement strand
TTCCAGCGGTTCGACGGCGAGATCATCCATGCGAGCACGCTGGTATTCCTCTCGAAGGACGGGAAGATCATCCGGTACCTGCCGGGGCTGACGATCCTCCCCGTGGACCTGAAGATGGGGATCCTGGACGCGGCGGAGGGTACGCCGCGGCCGCTGATCGAGAACATCCAGCGCCTGTGCTTCCGGTACGACCCCGCGAAGCAGACCTACGTTTTCCGCGTCAACATGCTGATCTTTGCCGCGACGGGCGTCCTCGTCGCGGCGTTCCTCGTGTTCCTGGTCCTCAGACGCCGGGTGCCGGGCGATAAGAAAGTGAGCGTGCTCCAAGGACGTCGACCGCCGTCGCCGCTACGGGCCACAGCGAGCCCGACTATTTCCACAACAAGTCGGGGCTGAAGTCCTGGCTCACGACCGTGGACCACAAGCGCATCGGGATCATGTACCTGCTTGCGGTGGGGCTCTTTTTCACCGTGGGGATCCTGTTCGCCGTGACGTTCCGCCTCGAGCTCTTCTCGCCCGGGCAGCAGTTCTTCTCCAACGGCGTCTACAACCGCCTGCTGACGACCCACGCCGTCATCATGATCTTCCTGTTCATCATCCCGGGGATCCCGGCCATCTTCGGGAACTTCCTCCTTCCCATCATGATCGGCGCGAACGACGTCAGTTTCCCGCGATTGAACCTGATGTCGTGGTACCTGTTCATGATCGGCGCGCTGATCGCCGTCACCTCCGTCATCATGGGCGGGCCGGACACTGGGTGGACGTTCTACGTGCCCTACAGCGCGCTGACGGAAGGCCGGGTCGTGCTGCCCATCATCGCCGTCTTCATCCTCGGGTGGTCGTCGATCCTCACCGGGCTCAACTTCGTGACGACGGTCCACCGGCTCCGCGCGCCGAGCATGCCCTGGTTCAAGATGCCCCTCTTCGTCTGGGCCATCTACGCCACCTCGTGGATCCAGGTCATCGCGACCCCCGTCGTCGGCATCACGCTGCTCCTGGTCCTCATGGAGCGGTTCATGGGCATCGGGATCTTCGACCCGACCAAGGGCGGCGACCCGGTCCTGTACCAGCACCTCTTCTGGATCTACTCGCACCCGGCCGTGTACATCATGATCCTCCCCGCCATGGGTGTGGCCTCCGAGATCATCCCGGTCTTCTGCCGGAAGACGATCTTCGGCTACAAGTTCATCGCTGCCTCCTCCATCGCCATCGCCGCCATCGGCTCGCTCGTGTGGGCCCACCACATGTTCACATCGGGCATCGCTGACTACGCCCGCATCCTCTTCTCACTCCTCACCTTCCTCGTCGCCATTCCCAGCGCCGTCAAGGTCTTCA
This sequence comes from Planctomycetia bacterium, assembly GCA_020849035.1. Taxonomy (GTDB): domain Bacteria; phylum Planctomycetota; class MHYJ01; order WSZJ01; family WSZJ01; genus WSZJ01. The sequence goes on along the minus strand of JADLHC010000020.1, from coordinate 16,625 downwards.
ACTGGATGGCCACCATGTACAAGGGCTCCATCCGCATGGAGACCCCGTTCATCCTCACCGTCATCTTCATCATCCTCTTCGCCATCGGCGGCTTCACCGGCCTGACCCACGGCGCACTCTCCACCGACATCCACCTCCACGACACCTCCTACGTCGTCGCACACTTCCACTACACGATGCTCGGGGGCGGCGGCGTCATGTTCTTCGCCGCCCTCCACTACTGGTTCCCGCTCATGTCCGGGAAGATGTACAACAAGAAAGTTGCCAACCTCGGCGTCGCGCTCTTCTTCATCGGCTTCAACATGGTCTACATCCCGCTCTTCATCGCCGGGATGTACGGCATGCCCCGCCGCTACGCCACCTACCTCCCCGAGTACACGATCTGGCACCGGACCTCGACCATCGGCTCCTGGTTCCTGGCCAGCGGCCTCATCCTGATGCTGGTCAACATCCTCTGGGCGGCGAAGAAGGGGCAGAAGTGCGCGCCGAATCCCTGGAAGGGGTTGACGCTGGAGTGGACGGTGCCGATGCCGCCGCCGGAGTTCCAGTTCAAGGACGTGCCCGTCGTGACGCACGGTCCGTACGAATACGCCACCGGAGCCTCCCATGAGTGAGCTTGTCGCCGAAGCGCACGGCCACGCCCCGCACGAGGCCCATCGCGACCCGATGGGCACGAAGATCGGGATGTGGCTCTTCCTCTTCACCGAAGTCACGCTCTTCGGGACGATCTTCATCGCCTACGGGGTCTACCTGTACATGTACCGCCTCGACTTCCAGCGGGCCTCGGGCGAGCTGAACATTCCGATCGGCGCGATGAACACGATCGTCCTGCTGACCAGCTCGCTCACGATGGCCCTCGCCATCCAGGCGCTTCAACGGAAGAAGACCGGAATGTCGCTGGGGCTGATGGCGGTCACCGTGCTGTGCGCGGTCGCGTTCCTCGTGATCAAGACCTTCGAGTGGAGCGCGAAGTTCCATCATCACATCGGGCCGTCGGGCCTCGACGCTTTCGCGCCCCACATGGCCCTCCGCCCGATGGGCGAGAGGATCTTCTTCGGGCTGTACTTCACCATGGCGGGGATCCACGCCCTGCACGTGATCATCGGCGGCATCGCAATCCTGTTCGCGATGTTCCGGGTGAAGTCGGGCAAGTCGACCTGGGACAAGCCCGAGTTCGTGGAGTACACGGGACTGTACTGGCACCTCGTCGACCTGGTCTGGATCTACCTCTTCCCGCTCCTTTACCTCATCCACTGAGGACGACGCCGTGAGTCACGAAGCCGAACATCCGCACATCCTTCCGACCTCGGTCTACGTCGCGGTCTGGACGGGGTTGATCGCCCTCACGGGCGTGACCGTCGGCGCGCACTACGTCGACATGCGACACCTGGCGATCCCCGCCATCATGGTCGTGGCGACGGTCAAGGCCACGCTGGTGCTCCTCTACTTCATGCACATCCGGTTCGAGAAGCCGCTCTTCCCGCTCATGATCATGGTCACGCTGATCACCTACGCGATCTTCGTCGTCCTGACCTTCTCCGATTACCTCTACCGCTGAGGCGCCCAAGATGTCCCAGGCCATCCCCAACGTCGTCGAGCAGGTCGACTCCGCCTTCTGGATCATCCTCGGCATCAGCGGTGTGCTGTTCGTCGGGATCATCCTCGCCCTGGTGGCGTTCCTGATGAAGTACCACAAGTCGCGCCACCCGAAGGCGACCTCTCAGGTTGAGGGGCACGCGGTCCTGGAGGTCCTCTGGATCGTGATCCCGACCTTGATCGTGCTGTTCATGTTCTGGATCGGGGTGATCGGGTTCAAGTCGATGCGGACCGTTCCGGATGGCGCGATGGTCGTGAAGCTCACGGCCCAGAGGTGGTCGTTCAATTTCCAGTACCCCCAGGGCGACGTGTCCTCCCCGGTCCTGCACGTTCCCGCGGGCGTGCCCGTGAAGGTGGAACTCAACGCGCCCGTCAGCGACGTGATCCACGGCTTCTACCTCCCCGACTTCCGGGTCAAGGAGGACGTGATCCCGGGGAAGCAGACCTACCTGTGGTTCATGGCGCCGAAGGAAGGAACCTACAACATCTTCTGCACCATGTTCTGCGGCAACGGGCACTCGGAGATGATCACGACGCTCCAGGTCCACTCGAAGGAGGGGTACGAGGAGTGGATCCGCCAGCAGATCGCCGACAAGAACAAGCCCGTGGACATGGCGCTGGCGATGGATCCGCGGTCGAAGGACATCCAGGCCCGAGGCGGGAGGAAGCTCTACGACACCTACTGTGGAAGTTGCCACGGTGCGCAGGGGGACGGAAAGGGCCTTGCGGGGGCACGGGACTTCCGGAGCCTCGCGGGCTGGAAAAACGGCGAGAAGCTGACGGACATCTTCCGGACGGTCACCGTCGGGCTGGACGGCACGGCCATGCGCGGCTTCCCCAACCTCTCCGCCTGGGACCGCTTCGCCCTCGTTCACGAGGTCGCGGCGTTCTACAAGGGCGGCGACCGGCCGGCGAGCTCGCCCGAGGACATCGAGCAGCTGCGGGCGGAGTACAAGCTCGACGAGGTGCCCGTTGTCGCGAAGACGCTTTCGATCGAAAAGGCGATGGAGTTGATCGTGAAGGAGTCGCAGCAGCCCAGGTAGGCGCACGCGCCGCCTCCCTGCGCGACCGGCGGCCCCCACCGCAGGGGCCGCCCAGGAATCTGTGGCCGCGCCGCCGCCCCACGGCCAGAATCGGCGCTTCATGGCCCCCGTGAAACCTCGAATCCTCCGCCCGCGCGACACCGTCGCCATCGTCGCGCCGTCGGGCTGCCCGCCCTACGACGACCAGATCCAGCTCGGCGTGCGCTTCCTCGAAGGCCAGGGCCTGCGCGTGCGGGTCGGGGAATCGGTGAGGAAGTCCCGCGGGTACATCGGCCGCGACCGGGCGCTGCGCGCCGACGACCTGAACCGGCAGTTCGCGGACCGGAAGGTGAAGGGGATCTTCTGCCTGGTGGGCGGGTTTTCGGCGTTCGAGATCCTGGAGCTGCTGGACTACGGGAAGATCGCGCGGAGCCCGAAGGTGTTCATGGGGTTCAGCGACAACACGTCGCTGCTGAACGCGGTGCACCGGAAGACGGGGCTGGTGACGTTCATGGGGGAGAACGTGCTGTGGGGGTTGTCGGAGGGGCGGGAGAAGTCGCGGGAGTACTTTGCGCGTGCGCTGATGGACCCGAGGCCGGCGGGGAAGCCGCCGGGCGAATCGATGATGTGGCGGGACGCGCCGGCGAGGCGGGGGCTGACGGTGGCGGGGAATCTCTGGAGCACGGTGTGGCTGAAGGGGACGGGGTACGAGCCTGCGTGGAAGGGCCGCGTGTACTTCTGGGAGGACGTGGGGGAGAACGTGGACGACGTGAACAGTGCGCTGTGGCACCTGCGTCTGGGCGGGGAGTTCCGGGGGTTGAAGGGGATGGTGGTGGGGCATCTGGAGGGGATCGAGGAGCAGAAGTTCGGGGTGACGGTGAAGCAGGTGACGTTGAAGGCGTCGGAGGAGGAGAAGTGGCCGGTGGTGAAGACGGAGGCGTTCGGGCATCACGTCTCGAGCTGGGTGATTCCGATCGGGGTGCGGTGCCGGGTCGGCGGGGGAGAGGTGGAGGTGGAGGAGTCCGGGGTGGAGGCGTAGGGCTCGACCGTAAGTCAGGATGTACATCTGTACAAAAATCTTAAAGTTTTAAGCATTTAAAGCAAGCTTACACCGGACGCAAGTCTCCTTACGAGCGTGGCTTGCGCGGTGACGGGCCGGAGCCGCTTCCCCGGGCACGCCCCTTGCGACCGTCTCCTCGCGAACCCGCCGCGGACCAACCCGCCATGTCCCGGCCCAGCCCCCTGTCCGTCTCGCCCGTCCGCCTCGCCCTCGTCCCGCTCCTCGCCATCGCCCTCTCGCCGGGCGTCGCGGAGTATCGACGCGGTCGCGCCGTCGTGGGAGCCTTCGAGGCCGACGTCGCCCGCGCCGCGGAGCTCGGGGCGCGCGACGGCGAGCACCGCGTCGAGCACGACATCCGCGCGGCCGCCGCCCTCCGCGGCGTCTCCCTGCGCTTCGTCGACGTCGCCCTCCGCGACGGACACGTCTGCGTCCGCGTCGACTACACGACGGAAGCCTGGCCAGGCCCCCTCCGGACCACCCGTAACCATGAAACGCGAACCTCAGCGCCCTGCCTTGCCGTCAGGTAGCCCGAAACCCCTTCCTCCCGCGCGGCCCCCTCTCGCACCGGCGGACGAGGCGCCGCCGTCGACGGGATCGGGTAGCCGGGAGAACCCGATTCCGGTCCTGATTCCGGTCTCCCCTGGCCGGCCGGGCCAGTGGTATCCCACGCGCCCCGCGCCGGAGGCTTCCCGCCCGTCGCGCGTCGCCGGGTGCCCTCCGCCGGCCCCGGCGGCGCCCGCCCGGCCGAAGTCCGAGCTCCGGATCACCCTGCACCTCGATCGGCCGCCCGCCCCGGCGCCGCCTTCGCCGGGCCGCCCGAAGCCGCCGCACGACGAGGAGACCCGGCGCATCCCGAAGCTGGGCGTCGAGGAGCGCCGCCGGATGCTCATCGACCTCTTCGAGGAGGTTGCCGGGCGGATCGAGATGCTGGACGACAGCGTCCCGCTGTAGGTCCCGCGCCGAATCCCCGGTTCCTGCAGCCGCCCCGCCGGCCCGATCCCGTACAATCGCATCCGGGACTGGAACGGAGACGCCCCCGGCGTCGTCTTATCTCCGTCCCGACTCCGGAGAATCCCATGAATCGCGCCCAGGTCGTCTCCCTGTTCGCCGGCCTCCTCCTGGCCGCCTCGTTCGTGTTCGCCGCGATCGAGTTCCGGCGCGTGACCGGCTCCCTGGCCTCCCTCGAGGAGAGGATGGGCCGCCCCGATGGCGGCACGCCGCGGTCCGAGTCCCCGGCGGCAGCCGACGGCTCCGCCCGCGCTTCCGCCGGCTCCCCGGCCGCTTCGCCGGACCTGGTGGCCGAGATTTCGCGGCTTCGGGAAGAGGTTGCGGCGCTGCGGCGCGGCGAGGCGCCGGCGGCGGGCTCGACGCAGCCCGGCGGCCCCGGGGACGGCGCGACGGCCGCGGGCGGGCCCGGGCTCAACAAGGACGATCTCTCGAAGGTCGTGCAGGACGCGCTCGCGCAGAAGGAAAGAAGCGACAAGGAGAAGCAGGCTCGCGCGTACAGGAAGCAGCTGGAGGCGTCGGCGAAGAGCTGGGCGGAGTCGCTGGCGAAGAAGCTGGAGCTGACGGAGACGCAGAAGACGCAGTTGACGACGATCTTCGCGGACCAGTGGGGCCGCATGAACACGATGTGGACGGACTCCCAGGAGAACGAGAACGCGGAGCCGGTGGACTACAACAAGCTGCAGGAAGAGACGAACGAGAAGGTGAAGCAGGTGCTGACGCCGGAGCAGGCGAGGCGCTACGACGAGCTGATGAAGAAGAACAACGGGTGGGGAGGCGGGACGGACGATTCCGCCGACGACGACAAGTCGTCGCGCTGACGGCGGGGTGACCCAGCGGGGAGGAGCGACGTGAGCCGAACGGAGACGGTTGCGGTGGGGCTGTCGGTGGTCGCGGCGGTGGCCGCGGCGATCGCCGCGTTGCAGGCGCGGACGACGTTCGCGGACCTGTCGGCCCTGTCGGAGCGCGTGGGCAAGCTTGAGAGCGCCCCCGCGCCGGCGCCCGCGGCGCCCGCGCCGGGGCCGTCGAATGCCGACCTTTCGCGCGAGATATCCGCGCTGCGTCTGCAGGTGGCGGGGCTCCAGGCCCGCGCCGGGGCCGCGGATGCCGGTGGCAAGCCTCCCGCGGATCCCGCTGCGGCGGCGGAGGCCCGGAAGCAGCTCGAGAACGAACAGCAGAAAGCGTGGATGGAGACGATGACCACGCGCGTGGTCGCGAGCCTCACGGAGAAGCTCGGCCTCACCGCGCAGCAGGAGAGCCAGGTCCGGGACCTCGTGACGTCCCAGCTCGGGGCCTTCCGCGAGGCGCGCCGCGGGAAGCCGGGAGAGGACACGAAGAAGGCGGTGGACGACCTGCTCGCGGACACCAATGCGAAGATCAAGTCGTTCCTGACGCCGGAGCAGCAGGAGGCCTACGACCGGCTCGTGGACCGGCCGGGTGGGATCTTCTCCCTCCCCGTCCAGGCCGGGCCCTCCGTGAACGGCGGCACGGTCCGCCCCCCGGGCCGGTAGGGGCCGTCCGCGCTATCCTCCGCCCGCGTCGAGGAACTTCTCCAGGCTCTCCTTCATCGCCTGCCGCGCGCGGAACAGCAGGCTCTTCACCGCCGGCACGCTGAGGTTCATCGCCTCGCCGATCTGCTCGTAGCTCTGGTCTTCCCACTTGTTGAGCACGACCGCGAGCCGCTGGTTCTCGGGCAGGGCGTCGAGGGCCTTCCGCACCGCGAGGGCGAGTTCGCGCCGCGAGGTCTCGAGGAGAGCGGGGTCGTCCTGCCCGGGATCGAGGAGAGGATTGTCGTCGAGCGAGAGCCCGGGGCGGTGCTTGCGGTTGCGGATCTCGTTCAGGCAGAGGTTGGTGACGATGCGGAAGAGCCAGGTGGAGAACTTGGCGACGGGCTGCCAGGTCTTGCGGGCCTTGAAGACCTTGATGAAGACCTCCTGGGCGAGGTCGTCGGCGCCCGCGCCGTCGCCGGTGTAGCGGTAGACCGTGTTGACGACGCGCTGCTGGTAGCGCTGGACGAGGAGGGTGTAGGCCTCCATGTCGTCGTCGCGGACGCGGAGCATGAGGAGCGTGTCCGGGTCGGGTTCCGCGGGGGAGGGCGGGGCCTTGGAGGGAGGCGTGGGTTTCACGTGCGCGAGAGGATACTACCGCCCGGGGAGGCGACGGGATTCAGGCTTTCAGAACGCGCTTGTCGCCCTGCCGCGCCGTGACGCCGATCTCGTCGAGGTGCTCGAGGAGCGGGATGACGTACTTGCGGCTGGTCTTCATCGCGTCGCGGAACTCGCTCGGCGCGACCTCGCCCTTCTCCCTGCACAACCGGCGCGCGGTCTCGGCGGCCTCGGCGATGGCGTCGCGGTGGAGGAGGATGTCGTCCTTGAGCTTTACGATCTCGCCGGTCTGCATCATGAGCTTGAGGAGCTTGTCGACCTGCTGGGGGGTCCTGCCGAGCTTCCCGGCCATCTCGTCCACGCGCGGCGTCGCGAACTTGTCGGCGAGGAGGAGCTTGCGGGCGGCCTCGATCAGCTTCTCCTGCTCCGCGGTCAGGGCGACGGCGTGCGCCGCCTTGCGCCAGAGCCCGCGGTCCTCGGCGGCGCGGCCGGAGTTGCGCGCGAGCGCCAGCGCCGCCTCGAATACCTCCGCGTCGAGCTCCGTCGCGATGCGCAGCGGCGCCTTCTCCATGCCCACCGAAACCGGGTTCGCCTTGTGGAACGCCTCCAGCGCGGCGCCGATCGCCTCCGCGGCGGCCGTCAGCCCGTCGCGGTGCACCAGCTTCTTCGACGGCAGCTCGACCGCGACGCCCTTCTGTTTCAGCCCCCCCGCCATGTCGTAGCCCTGCACGAGCGGGACCAGCGCGCCTTTCGACAGCGCGTCCACGCCGGCCGGCTCGGTCCCCGCGCGCCGGAGCAGGTGCTCGAACAGCTTCTTCGGGTCTCCCAGCGCCGCCTCCGCGCCCTTCAGGTCTTCCACCAGCCTCGCGCGATTCATCCTCGGCCGCCCGAGCGTCGACGACAGGATGCGCCCCCCACCGAGGACGACAGTGGGGGATTGCAGGCGAAGGACAAACAGGTCGTTCGGCGCCACGACGACGGGCTCCGCGAGGCGCACCTGCACGAAGGCCTCGCTTCCCGGGAGCAGGTCCTGGCCCTCGACGAGGTTCAGCGTGCCCAGACCCTCGACCGTCCCCGCGTGGAGCCGCACCGCGGCGCCGTTCTTCAGCTTGCCGAGGTCCTCGTTGAGGAAGCGGAAGCGCGCGTTGACGTGGTCGGCGGCGTGGAGGTAGCCGGGGGTAGAGAGGACCATGCCGCGGATGACCTCGGCGTGGTCGATGTCGGAGAGGTTCACCGCGGAGGAGTGCCCGGCGCGCACCTCGGTGACGTCGCCCTTGTAGGCCTGGAGGCCGCGGACGCGCGACGACTTTCCGAGCGGGAGGACCTCGAGCGTGTCGCCGATCTTCGCCCGGCCGGAGATCGGGACGCCCGTGGCGATCGTGCCGAACCCTTTCGCGCTGAACACGCGCTGGATCGGCATGCGGAAGATCCCCTCGGTCGGACGCGGAGGCGTCGCGGCGGCCATGCGGTTGATGCCGTCGATGAGCGCGTCGTAGCCCGCCCCGGTGTGCGAGCTGACGCGGTAGATCGGCGCGTTCTCGAGGAAGGTCCCGCGCACCATCTGCCGGATCTCGTCCTCGACCAGCTCGATCATGTCCGGCTCGGCGATGTCCACCTTCGTCAGCGCGATCACCCCGCGCTTCACGTCCAGGATCCGCAGGATGTTCAGGTGCTCGCGGGTCTGCGGCATGATCCCGTCGTCGGCCGCGATGACGAGGATGACCCCGTCGAGCGACGTCGCTCCCGCGACCATGTTCTTCACGAATTTCTCGTGCCCCGGCACGTCGATGATCCCGATCCGCCGGCCGTCCTTCAGCGTGAACGGCGCGAACCCGAGGTCGATCGTCAGCCCGCGCTCCTTCTCCTCCGGCAGCCGGTCCGGGTCGATCCCCGTCAGTTTCCGCACGAGCGTGGACTTGCCGTGGTCGATGTGCCCGGCCGTGCCGATGACGATGTTGAAGATGTCCTGCATCGGGCGTGGAGCGTATGCGGGGCGGCGAAGCGGGGCAAGGGGAGGACCGGTCAGGGATCCAGAGGCCCGGTGCCGGTTTCCGTGCACGTGCGGCGGATGCGTTCCACGGCATCGGCCAGGGCGGTCGGGTCGCCGGCCGCCTCCAGGAGTTCGAGGCCCCGTTCCCAGACCGCGCACGCTTTGTTCCTCCGGCCCGCGCGGATCAGGAACGCGGCGTACCGGCCGCGGAAGGTCCCTTCGCCCCGGGCATCCGAGAGGGAGTGGAGGATCCCGATGACTTCCTCGTAACGCGCCGAGGTCTGGGCGACCGGCGAAGTGCCCTCACGCAGCTCGGCCAGGTTCCCCTGGGCGTACGCCAGTCCGCGCCGGTTCCCGGTCTCCCTGCCGGTCGCGATCGCCTTCTCGAACATCGCGACGGCCTCCGGTTTCCGGCCGACCGAGGACAGCAGGTTTGCCAGCCCTCCCTGCGCGATGACGAGGAACTGCCGGTCTCCGATCGCCTCGTGAATCCGGATCGCCCTCCGCAACCGCGACATGGCCGGGGCATATCGCCCGGTTTCCTTGAGGAGCATCCCAAGATTGGCCAGGAGCACGCCTTCGCTTCGCAGGTCGCCCGCGGCACGGATGGCGACGAGCGCTTCACGGTAGGCCCGCTCGGCGCGAGAGAGGCGGCCGGACATCCTGAACAGCGTGGCGAGGTTGAGCCGGACACGGCCTTCCCAGTGGCGGTCGCCGGCGTCGCGGCAAGCCTCCAGCGCCGCCTCCAGGATCACCTCCGCCTCGGAGGTGCGGGAAGTCTCCAGCAGCAGGTTCGCCAGATTGGTCATCGCCGCGCGTTCTGTCCTGCGATCCTGCGCCCCGCGAGCAAGCCTGATTGCCTGTCGCAGGACGTCCTCGCACTCCGCGGTCCGGCCCAGGGCGCGCAGCGACGTGCCGAGCGTCGAAAGGACCCGGGCCTCCAGGCGCGGCGATCCCACCTCCCGCGCCGCGCCAAGGGCCCGGCGGCAGAGCGGCTCGGCCCGGGCGGAGCGGCCGGAACTCAGCTCCACGGAAGCGGCGTGGTCGAAGGCATCCGCCGCCTCTTCTCCGGTGCTTCCTTCTCCCGCCCGCACCCACAGCCGGACGGCAAGGTCATGCGCAAACCTCCGTGCCGCGCACCGGGCGGCCCTTCGCAGATACAAGCGCTCTGTCGGCGCCAGGTCCTCTCGCCCCGACTTGCGCGCGTGTTCGGCGAGATCCTCTGCAAACGCGTCCGAGGCGTGTATCTCCTCCGTGTCCCCGGGCCGCCCTCCCGCAGACGCTTCAAGCGCTTCGAATGCCGCGGCGTGCAGGCCCGCGCGCCGGGAGGGAAGCTGGAGCGAGTAGGCCGCTTCGCGAAGCAGGGCGTGGCGGAAGGTGTACGGGGATTCGGCGGGCACGGGGAGAACGATAGCGTGGGCCGTTGCGGCGCGGATCCCCGATTCACGCGGGCCGCGGTTGCTGTTAAGGTCCGGCCGCATGCCGGCGAACGAGAACACGCCCCGGTTCGTCCTCGGCCGCGAAATCGCCCGCGGCGGACTGGGGCGCGTCGTCGAGGCGTTCGATACGGAGCTGAAGCGGACGGTGGCGGTGAAGCTCGTGCTGGACGAGCTTCCCGCGGCGGTGCGCGAGCGCTTCGTGCGCGAGGCGGAGCTGACGGCGCGGCTGGAGCACCCGAACATCGTGCCGGTGCACGGGCTGGTAGGCGGCGAAGGCGCGCCGATGCAGCTGGCGATGAAGCGCGTGCAGGGGCGGGACCTCGCCTCGCTGATCGGCGCGCTTGCGGCGGGGGAGCGGGAGGCGGAGCAGGCGTGGTCGCGGCCGAGGCTGCTGGCGATGTTCCAGCAGGTCTGCCTCGGCGTGGCCTTCGCGCACGACCGCGGCGTGATCCACCGCGACCTCAAGCCGTCGAACGTCATGCTCGGGGACTACGGCGAGACGCTGATCGTGGACTGGGGGCTGGCGAAGGAGAAGGGAAGCGTCGCGGGGGAGGCTGCGGGGCGCGCGGAGGCGCCGAAGGCGGAGGACCGGACGTTCGTCCCGGTGCGCAGCGGCGGGGCGCCGGGCGTGCTGACGCTCGAGGGCGACGTCCTCGGCACGCCGGCCTACATGCCGCCCGAGCAGGCCGAGGGACGCCAGCACGACGTCGACGAGCGCAGCGACATCTACTCCCTGGGGGCCATTCTCTACGAGATCCTCAGCCTGCGCGCTCCCGTCGAGGGCGACTCGCTCGAGGAGGTGCTCACCCGCGTCAAGACCGGAGCCATCGTGCCTCCCTCCCGCGGAGTCTCGCCCGCCCGCCCCGCCGCCGCCGTTCCCCCGGAACTGGACGCGATCGTCATGAAGGCCCTCGCCCTGCGCCGCGAAGACCGGTACCCCACCGCCCGCGCCCTTCACGACGACATCCAGCTCTTCCTCGAGGGCGTCAAGGAGCGCGAGCACCGCGCGCGGTCGGCGAGGGAGCGCGTGGAGGCGGGGAGGCGCTGGCTGGCGAGGTACCGGGAGATGAAGGGGGCGATCGACTCCCAGGCGGCGAGGGTGAAGCATCTGTCGGCGGAGATCCGGCCGCACCGGTCGCCGGAGGACAAGCGGCCGCTGTGGGAGGCGGAGACGGCGCTGCAGGCGATGCGCGAGGAGCGCGTGGACGCGTTCGCGAAGGCGTCGGCCGAGTTCGGGCAGGCGCTGACCGTCGATCCGGGGAGCGCGGACGCGCTGGACGGGACGTGCGAGCTGTTCCTCGACCGGTTCCTGGAGGCGGAACGCCGGAGGGACCGCGAGGAGATGCAGTTGAACCGCAGCTCGCTGTCCACCTACGACCGGGACGGACGGTACCTGGGGCGCCTGGATGCCCCGGGCCGCCTCTCCCTTCGCGCCGCGGCCTTCGGGTGCGGGTGCCTGCGCCCGGCGAAGGAGCCCGGCTGGAAGGTGGAGATCGGCGAGGTGCCGGACGCCGCGTGGCGCGACGGCGGGCCGGTGAACGGCGAGAGAGTGGAGGACGGAGGCGTGCCGCGGATCGCGACGGCCGGCCGGCCCTGGGGACACACCCCCGCCTGCTCCCGCGCGCCGCTCCCCGGGGTGGAAGCCTGGATCGCGAAATACGAGGAGCGCGACCGGCGGCTGGTCCTCGGCCCGGAACGCCGGCTGGGAGAACTTCCCCTGGACGGGGTCACCCTTCCCCAGGGGTCCTACCGCTGCACGCTGCGCCCCCGCGACGAGGCCTACGCGCAGGTGCTGCTGCCCGTGCTCATTCGGCGAAGCGGGCACTGGGACCAGGACGTCACGTTCTACCGCCGCGACGAGATTCCCGCCGGGTTCCTGCCGGTCGCCGGCGGGCCGTTCACGTTCGGCGGCGCGTGGGCGGGCGGGCAGGAGGAGCAGGTGCTCGGCACCCGGGACTTCTTCCTGTCCGGGTTCGCCGTGACCTGCGCAGAGTACCTCGTCTACCTCAATGCCCTCGGCGCCGCGGACCGGCTCGAGGAAGCGCGGCGGCGGCAGCCGCGCGAGGCCGACAAGAAGTGGTGGATCGAGGAGGGCGGGCGTTTCCGCCTTCCGCCGCCGGACGCGGACCCTCGCCTCCCGTGGGACCCCCGGTGGCCGGTGTTCTCCGTGGACTGGTCCGACGCCCTGGCCTACGCGGCGTGGCGCGGCACGCGGGACGGCGTGCCGTTCCGGCTCATGCACGAGGAGGAGTACGAGCGGGCGCTTCGCGGCGCGGACGGGCGCGTCTACGCGTTCGGGGACGTCTACGACGGGAGCTACGCCCACACGAGCCTGTCGCTCGCGGGGGGACACCAGCCCCGCCCCGTGGGGACGTTCGCAGCCGACGAGTCGCCCTGCGGCGCGCGCGACCTCTCCGGCTGCATCGCCACCTGGTGCTGGAACGCCGCTCTCCCCCCGTTCCACGGCTGGCGCGCCACGCGCGGCGGCGCGTGGTCCCTGTCGCCCGCCGCGGCCAGGGGCGGCCTCCGCCGCGTCGATGCCCCCACGCACCTCGCGTGGTACTACGGCATCCGGCTCGTCCTTCCCCCGGGCCGCGAAACGCCATGAAACTCGCCGACTTCCAGTTCGACCTCCCGCCCGGCCTCGTCGCCCAGCGTCCCGCCCCGCGACGCGACGAGTCCCGACTCTTCGCCCTCCTCCGCGACCGCGCCGATCACCTCCTCTTCCGCGACCTGCCGCGCTTCTTCGGCCCCGGCGACCTCCTCGTCCTCAACGACACCCGCGTCCGCCCCGCGCGTCTGACCGGGCGGCGGAAAACCGGAGCCGCGTTCGACGTGCTCCTGGTCCGGCCGCTCGGAGGAGGGCGTTGGGAAGCGATGGTCGGGGGGCGCGGGAAGCTCCGCGACGGGGAGTTGCTGTCGTTCGGGGCGTTCGAGGGGAGCGTGCGGCGGACGGGGGAGGGATGGGAGGCGACGCTGCCCGCGGACGCGGACATCGCGGCGGCCGGGCGGATGCCGCTGCCGCCCTACATCAAGCGGGAACGCGGCGGCGACGCCGCGGACGCGGAGGACCGCGAGCGGTACCAGACGGTCTACGCGCGGAACGAGGGCGCGATCGCCGCGCCGACGGCCGGGCTGCACTTCACCGAGAGCGTCCTGGCCGCCATCCGCGCGACGGGCGCCGGCGTCGCGTTCGTCACGCTGCACGTCGGCCCCGGCACGTTCCGGCCGGTCACCGCGGAGAACGTCGAGGACCACCGCATGGACCCCGAGCCGTACCTGATTCCCGGGGACACGGCGCGCGCGATCGCGGCGGCGAAGCGCGTGACCGCCGTCGGCACCACGGTCACCCGCACCCTCGAGGCCGCGTGGCGCGACGGCGCCGTGCGCCCCGGCTCCGGGGAGACCGCGCTCTTCATCACCCCCGGCTTCGACTTCCGCGCCGTCCACCGCCTCCTCACCAACTTCCACCTCCCCGGGGGCACGCCCCTCATGCTGGCCTGCGCGTTCGGGGGGCGGGAGCGCGTCCTCGCCGCCTACGCCGAGGCCGTCCGCCTCCGCTACCGCTTCTTCTCCTACGGCGACTCCATGCTCCTCGAACCCGCCTGACGCGGGGGCGCGCCGGTGGGCTAGAATCGCCCCCATGATCATGCGAAAACTGCTGGCTTTCGCCCTCATGGGGCTGTTCGTCGCCACGCTCCTGGCGGCGGACACGGTCCTCGCCTACCGCACCTTCCTCAATCGCGACTTCGTGACCGGCGAGCTCGAGCGCCTCGTCGGCCGCCGCGTCCTCCTCCACGACATCTCGTTCGGGCCCCTCGAGGGCCTCGTGGCGAGCGACGTGGAGATCCTGAAGCGCGACGGCTCGGGATTCCTGCGCGCCGGCCGGATCCGCGTCATGCTCGACCGCACCCAGCTCCTCAGGGGCAAGGTCGCCATCGCCACCGTCGAGCTCGACCGCCCCATGGTCCGCCTCGAGATCACCCGCGACGGCCGCGGCGAGCTCATCGAGCTCGTCTCCGAGATTGCACGCCACGCCGGGGAAACCCAGGCAAAAGGCGGCCCCGTCCCCCACATCACCGTCCGCGACGGCGAACTCGTCTTCGCGTACGAGGCCCTCATGAAGGAAGGCCTCGAAATCGCCGTGCGCGACGTCGACGTCAACATCCTCCCCTACGGCGCAGGCGAGCAGTTCGTGCTGCAGGGAAGCGCCGATGCTTCGCCGCTCGGTCGCTGGCAGATCGAGGGGCGCATCGATACGGCGACGGGGAAGAGCGACCTGCGGCTGGAGACGAAGGCGCTCGAGGTCGGCCCGCAGACGGTCGCCGCGTTTGGCGACGAGGTGCAGCGTGTCTACGGCATGTACCAGGTGCGCGGGCCGGTGGACGCGACGGTGAAGGGGACGTACGACCCGGCCGCGGAGAAGCCGGTCACGGTGGTCGCGGAGGCGGTCCCCAGGGGGATCTCGGTCGAGTACGCGAATTTCCGGTACAAGGTGCTCAACGTCGTGGGGCTGATGCGCCTCAAGGACGACGGGATCGAGTTCCAGGGCATGTCGGCGCGCTTCTGGCCGCGCGGCCCCGGGGGCGAGTCCGCCGAGCCCGTTCCGGGCGCCGAGCCGATCGAGATCACGATGAGCGGTTCCACCGACGGCTACGTCGGGGAGTCCGCCTACACCCTGCACTTCAACATCGAGAACCTGCCGATCAACCCCAAGCTCCGCGGCGCGCTCCAGCACGACGCCGCGAACGTCTACGACCTCTTCAACCCGGCGGGGCGGCTGCGCGGGAAGGTCGACGTCATCAAGCCGCACGGCGCCGGGATCCCGATCACGCACAACATCGAGATGAGCATGGTCGACTGCTCGGCCACGTTCAAGCCGTTCCCGCTGCCCGTGACCAACGTCACCGGTCTCATCGTGCTCCGCGGCGACGAGTTGAGCATCGAAGGCGCCCGCGCGCGCCACCGCGACTCCTGGTTCACGGTCAACGGGCACCTCACCAGCATCGACGCCGAAGGAGGCATCGAAGTCACCGTCGACACGGACAACGTCCGCCTGTCCGAGGAAACACGGGTCGCCCTGCCCCCTGCCGTCCGCGCCGTCTGGGGTCATTTCGCCCCCGAGGGTTCGATCGGGTTTCACTGGGTGACGAAGCGTGAGCCGGGGGTGGACAAGGAGCTGACGTACGACGTGACGGTCCGGCCGAGGGGGATGAAGGCGACGTTCGACGGCGTGCCCTACACCGTGACGAACATCACGGGCGAGGTGTGGACGGACGCGAAGCGCGTGGAAGTGCGCCGGATCGACGGGGAGCACGGCAAGGCCAGCCTTCAGATCCGGGGCAACGTGGACCACCTCGACGGCGACCCTGCCTACGACCTGTCGATCAGCGGGACGAACATCCCCATCGACGGCGACCTGAGGGCGGCATTGCCCGAGTCCTTCAAGCGCATGATGACGGACATGAACCTCAAGGGGAACGTGGACATCCAGGGCCTGACGTTTCGGAAGGGCGGGCCGGACCTCGTCGACGGCGAGTCGCGTTTCGATGCGGTCCTGATCCAGCTCAAGGACGGGTCCTTTGACGCCGGCCTCGAGTACCGCAGCATCAATGCCGACATCTCGGTGCAGTTCGGATCCATGAGCCCGAAGTCGAGCACGGTCCGCACCCATATCAAGGACGCCAGCTTCCGGATCGAGGACCTGAAAATACAGGGCGTGAGGGCCAATCCCAGCCTCAAGGACGGGCTCCTCATGATCGACGACATTTCCGCGACCTGCTACGACGGACTGCTCCAGGGCAATGTCGCGTTCAACACGGAGACCGCCGACTGGAAGGTGGACCTGAAGCTCGTGGACGTGGATCTGCTGCAGCTCACCAGGGACACGACCTTCACCGGGAAGAACATCACCGGGCGAGCGGGGGGTGAGCTGCAGATGAAGGGGAACGGCGGCAATTCGAACGGCTTCACGGGGCAGGGAGGCGTTTTCCTGAAGGAGAGCGAACTCTATGAAGTCCCGCTGCTCGTGAGCATTTTCCGGGTCATGGAGTTCGCCGGGACCCGGGACGTCTTCGAGAAGGGGACGGTCACCTTCGACATCGCCGATCGCCGGTTCAACCTGAAGGACTTCCTCCTCGAGTCCAAGTCCATGGACCTGATCTCGGACAAGGGGTTCCTGGACTTCGACGGCAAGCTGATGCTCAAGATGAACCCGAAGATCAAGGGGCTCATCGGCGTGCCGTTCAAGCCGCTTCAGGCCTTCTCGGCCCTCCTGGTGACGGGGTCGTTCAAGGATCCGAAGTCGCGGGTCATGCTGACGGCGGACCTGGACCAGCGTCTCAAGTGAAGCGGGTCCGCGACGCGGGGCCGTCGCCGGGCCCGATCCGGCTGACGGGCGGGGAGTGG
>JADLHC010000019.1 GCA_020849035.1 Planctomycetia bacterium | reverse complement strand
GGTGATGTTCGTGCGGTTGTACGCGCGATTCCGGTGGGGACGACAGATCCTCGGCCAGGCTCTTCATCGCCTGGCGACAGGGGCGTACGACGCGCGGCGCTGGTGGTAGCGTAGCGCGGGTGTACAGCATGACTTACATGTGTCGGCATGTTGAACAAGGGGCCCAAGATTCGTGCAGACTTGTAAGCTCATTCTGCGAATTCCATGGGTTTTAAGACCTTTATGTCGGTCAGGATTTTGCATTCCGCGACTCGTCCGCCGCTTCCGCAGCGGTAAGATCCCACCGTTGATACTCCACTAATTAACCGGAAGCGATAGGAGACCCCCCTCGATGACCCGACGAACAGCCCTCTGGTGCGCGGCGCTCCTGGCGACCGCGGCCATCTCCTCCAGCGCGCTCACGCTGCTTGTGATCAGCGAAGCGCAGATCGTCCGGGAGAGCGAACGCATCGCCCTCGGCACCGTCCTCACCGCCGAGGCCCAGTGGCTCGATCCCGACGGCGACGGCGTCCAGTCCATCTACACCGTGGCCCGATTCCGGATCGACCAGTCCATCAAGGGCGGCGACCAGGCCGGGACCATTCTCACCCTGCACGTCTTCGGCGGCACGATCGGAAACCGAACAATGACCGCGCCGGGAGTTCCGCTCTTCCGCAAGGACGAACGCCTCCTCCTCTGCCTGACCAGGGAGGTCGCAACTGCCAGGTTCAGCGCCGTGGTCGGCGCGGTTCAGGGCCGGTGGGTCGTCCGGACCGACGCCAACGGCGTGGACCGGGCCCGCCGGGAGATGGACGGAATCTCCTTCATGACCAAGGACGAGACCGGAAGCCTGGTGGAAGCCCAGGCTCCAACGACGGAGGAGGAACCGCTGGCCGACGTGATCGCCCGCCTCCAGGCGGAGGTGAACCGATGAAGCGCTTCCTCGGAGTCGGAACGCTCGCGGCGATCCTTGCGCTCACGCCCTGGACGAGCGCGTACGTGACGTACGGTCCCCCCCCGCCGAAGTGGGGCGGCGGCTCGCCCGGGACGTCGTCGGGCGGCAACATCGACTGGATGTTCCACGTGGCGGGAACGCCGGACATGGCGGGCGGCCCCGCGACGAAGGACGGAGAGTGGACTGTCCTGATCAACGCGCTGCAGGACTGGGAGACGGCGACTTCCGGAAACCTCGACCTCCGGTACACGGGAACGACGACCCTTGCGTCCGTCACGGGCGACGCGAACCACATCGCCAGCTGGACGGAATCGGGCTGGGGATTCGGATCGAGCGCGATCGGCGTTTGTTCCTTCGACTACACCGGGTCGGTCATGAACGACGCCGACGTCGCTTTCAACGGCGAGCACCACACGTGGTCCGACGCGGTTCTCATGCGCAAGGTGGCGCTGCACGAGTTCGGCCACGCGATCGGCTTCGGGCACGAATCGGACACGGTGGGGGGCGTCCCGATCTCGGCCGGCGGCGTCCCGATCTCGATCATGTACCCGAGCGTGAGCTCGCTGACGGACCTCCAGACGGACGACATCGCCGGCGCGGTGTACCTGTACGGCACGGGAAGCGGAACGGACGGCATCGACGAGGTCGCTGCTCCGCCGCCTCCTCCGCCCGACCCCTCGCCGGCACCGCAGCTTCCACAGGAACAGCCGACGCGCCAGGGCGGAACGACTCCGCCGCCGGCGAGCGGGTCGAGCAAGAAGAAAAAGACGACGCCCTCGGACGACGATGACGACGACTACGGCGGCGGGCTCAAGGGCAAGTATCGCCGCTACAAGGACAAGTACTGCGTGGTGGCCACGGCGGCCGAAGGATCCGAGAACGCATCGCGCGTGGACGTCCTCCGGGCGTTCCGCGACCGGTCTCTCCGCAGCTCGGCGTCGGGCGCGGGTGCGATCGGCACTTACGAGAACGCGGCGGCCCCGGTGGCGCAGGTCGTTCAGAAGAGTGAAGTCCTCAGAGCGCTCGTGAGGGGGGCGCTCTCGAGGTAACGGGCTCGGGGCGGCCGCTGTGTTGGCGGTTGTCCCGGGCTTTCAAGCTTGGGAAGGACTCGGAACGGCCGGGGGAAACCCCGGCCGTCCGTGTTTCTAGCGGACGCGTCCGATCGCGAACTTGAGGTAGTCCCCCTCCGGGAACGCCGCGATCACCGGGTGGTCGCACCCCGCGCCGCGCATGTCGAGGAGTTCGAAGCGCCGGCCGCAGGCGCGGGCGGCGTCGGCGACGCTGCCGAGCAGGTCCTCGCGGCGGACGTGGCTGGAGCACGACGCCGCACAGAGGATGCCGCCCGGAGCGGTCACGCTCACGTCGAGCCGGTGGAGGCGGAAATACGCGCGCTGCGCCGCGGGCAGCGACGCCTTGCTCGGCGCGAAGCTGGGCGGGTCGCTGACGACGAGGTCCCAGCGCTGCCCGCGCGCCGCCGCGGCCTCGAGGAACCCGAACGCGTCGGCGGCGTGGAACACGGCGCGGTCCAGCGGGAGGCGGTTGAGCGTGAAGTTGCGCTTCGCCGCGGCGAGCGCGGGCTTCGAGACGTCCACGGTGTCTGTGGAGGCGGCGCCGCCGCGCGCGGCGTAGAGCGAGAAGCCGCCGGTGTAGCCGAACAGGTTCAGCACGGACTTCCCGCGCGCCATCGCCTCGACGCGCTCGCGGTTTTCTCGCTGGTCAAGGAAGAGGCCGCCCTTGGAGGCGCGGCCGGGGGACACTTCGAACTGCAATCCGTTCTCGCGGACGGTGATCGTGCCGGGGGCGTCGCCGCAGATCACATGGCCCTCGCGATCCACCGCGGAGTGGACACGGAGGGGCTTCGCAGACGCCGTGAGGACCTTCCCGAGTCCGCCGTAGAAGGCGCGGGCGCCGCTGCCGTCGAAGCGCGCCACGGCGACGCCGTCGTAGAGGTCGAGGTGGAGGCCGGGGAGGCGGTCGGCCTCGCCGTGGGCCCATCGGAAGGCGTTGGTGCGGGCGGTGTCGAGCATCGCCAGGCGGCGCGCAAGGGCGCCGCGAAGGCGGTGGGCGAGCTCGCCGGCGCCGTGCCGGAGCGGCCCGGGCTCGAGGACACGCACGGCGATCGGCGACTTCGCGTCCCAGAAGCCGGACGCGAGCGGGCGTCCGTCAGCCGAACGCACGGTGACCAGCTCGCCGTCCCGGAACTTCGCCCCCGGCTCGAGCGCGTCGCGGAAGATCCACGGCGCGCCGGCGCGGATCGCGCGGTCGAGCGGCTTGCGGAGGGTGACCTCGGGCATCGGGCCCGGGATTGTACGGGTCACCTCCCGAGCACCGCCTCGACGTCCTTCACCGTCGGCTTGATCACGGGCGGCTTCGGGAGCGTCGGGACGATCGCCTCCTGCGTCTTGTAGCCGTTGCCCGTGATGTAGGCGACCGTGACCTCGTCCTTCCCGATCTTCCCCTCGCGCGCCAGCTTCGCGAGCGTGCCGATGGTCACGCCGCCGGCGGTCTCGGTGAAGATCCCCTCGGTGCGGGCGAGGAGCTTGATGGCGGTGACGATGTCGTCGTCGCTGATGCCGGCGGCGCTTCCGCCGGTCTTGCGGATGATGTCGAGGGCGTAGGGGCCGTCGGCGGGGTTGCCGATCGCGAGCGACTTCGCGATCGTGTTCGGCTTCACCGGGACGATCTCGTCCTTGTTCCCGAGGAACGCGGTGGCGACAGGCGAACAGCCGAGGCCCTGCGCGCCGCTGACGCGAGTCTTCACGGGGCCGATGAGCCCGAGCGTCTCGAGCTCGTGCAGTCCCTTGTACACCTTGCACAGCAGGCTCCCGCTCGCGATCGGCACCACGACGTGGTCCGGCGCGCGCCAGCCGAGCTGCTCGGCCACTTCGTACCCGAGCGTCTTCGACCCCTCGCTGTAGAACGGCCGCAGGTTGATGTTCACGAACGCCCACTTCTTCGTCGCGCTGATCTCCGCGCAGAGGCGGTTCACGTCGTCGTAGTTCCCCTCGACCGCGATGAGCGTCGGCGAGTAGCTCCCGATCCCCGCGATCTTCGACGGCTCGAGGTCGTGCGGGATGAACACCACCGGCTTCATCCCCGACACGCCGCCGAACGCCGCGACGCTGCACCCGAGGTTCCCAGTGGACGCGCAGCTCACCGTCTCAAACCCGAACTCCTTCGCCCGGCTCACCGCGCACGCCACCACCCGGTCCTTGAACGAGTACGTCGGGTTCACCGCGTCGTTCTTGATCCAGAGATTCCGCAGCCCCAGCTCCTTCCCCAGCCGCGGCGCCGGCACCAGCGGCGTCATCCCCTCATGGAGCGTCACGATGCAGTCCTCGCTCACCGGCAGCAGCGGCAGGTACCGCCAGATCGAGCGCGGACCCTTCGCCACCGACTCCCGCGTCATTTGCCGGCGGATCTCGTCGTAGTCGTAGATCACCTCCAGCGGGCCGAAGCACTCCTCGCAGACGTACGCGGGGCCGATCGGCACCACGGCGCCGCACTCGCGGCACTTCAGGCCCTTGAGGCGCGCCGCCGTGGCGGCGCGTGAAATGGCGGCGGTGGTCATGCTTTCCTCCATGAAGCGCCGGCGGCGGGCCCGAGCTCGAGGACGCGGGCATTCGCGCCGGCTTTCGTGAATTCCGCGGCGAGGGCGTTGCCGACCTCTTTCGCGTGGGAATTGGTGAAGGCGACGAGGGTGGGGCCGGATCCGGAGATGGCGGCGCCGAGGGCTCCGGCGCGGATGGAGGCGTCGCGGGCGGCGGGCCAGGCGCGGACGAGCGGCGCACGGTGGTCCTGGTGGAGGCGGTCGTCGAGGGCCCAGGCGGGGAGGAACGATTCGGACGCGAGGGCGGCCGCGAGGACCGCGGCGCGGGCGATGTTGTGGACCGCGTCGTCGCGCGTGATGGTCTTCGGGAGGATCGCGCGGGCCTTCGCGGTCTCGACGGCGAAGTCCGGGATCGCCACGACGATGCGCAGCGTCTCCGGCCACGGCAGAGTCACCACGTGCGGCGGCGCGGCGATCGTGAAGGAGCCCCAGAGGCAGGCCGCGAGGTTGTCGGGGTGAGGCTCGAGCCGCAGCGCGAGCGCGAGCATCTCGTCGCGCCCGGGGTTCTTCCCCGACAGCGCCGCGGCGCCCGCGAGCCCCGTCACGATCGCCGCAGCGCTCGACCCGAGGCCGCGCCCGAGGGGGATCCGGTTCACGCAGGAGATCCGCGCCTTGAGCCCGCTGCCCCACTCCTTCAGTCCGAGGGCGCACGCCTTCGCGATGAGGTTGGAGTCGTCGGTCGGCAGCGCGCCGGCGCCCTCGCCGCTGATCTCCACGTGCCATGTCTCCGCCGCCGAGAACGTCGCCTCGTTCTCGAGCGTCAGCGCGAGTCCGAACGCGTCGAAGCCGGGCCCGAGGTTCGACGTCGTCGCGGGGACGCGCACGAAGACCCCCTCGCCGGCCTTCAGCGCCTTCGACTTCGGCGCGGGCTTGCGGCCGGCCAGCGCCTCCCCCGCGGTCACCTGGAACGACTTCGTCATCGGCAGCGTGTTCACAGCTCCTCCACGCGCAGCAGCCGGGGCCGGTCGCGCAGGATCCCGGTCGCGTCGATCTCGGTGCACGAGACCTTCACGGCCATCTCCTCCGCCTCGTGCGTGAGGATCTCGATGCGGCCTTTCTTCGCGCTCGCGTCCACGATCGAGGCGCGCACCGCGGCGATCGAGACTCCGTGCCGCCCGAGGATCGTCGTCAGCGTCCCGATCGCGCCCGGCGTGTCGGCGATGGGGAAACGCAGGTAGTAGCGCGTGCGGACCTCGTAGATCGGCCGGAACTTGTCGGCGCTCCAGTAGAGCGTGCGTTTCCTGACGCGCGACTCGGCCGGCTTCGCGCCCTTCGAGGAGTGCAGCGCGCGCTCGGCGATCTCGATGATGTCGGAGAGGACGGCGCTGGCGGTCGGCATCTGGCCGGCGCCGCGGCCGTAGTACATCGTCTCACGCGACGCGTCGCCCTTGACGAACACCGCGTTGAACTCGTCGCGCACGGCGGCGAGCGGGTGGGTCTTCTGGACGAGGGCGGGGTGGACGCGCAGCTCGACGTGGCCGTTGGTCTTGCGGCCGATGGCGAGGAGCTTGACGACGTAGCCGTTCTCGCGGGCGAAGGCGACGTCCTCGGGGCCGAGGTCGCGGATCCCCTCGACGTGGATGTCGCCGCGCTCGGGGCGCACGCCGAACGCGAGGGTCGCCAGGATCGCGAGCTTGTGCGCCGCGTCCTCGCCGTCCACGTCCAGCGTCGGGTCCGCCTCCGCGAACCCGCGCCGCGTCGCCTCCGCCAGCGCCGCCTCGTACGTCATCCCGTCCTCGGTCATGCGCGTCAGGATGAAGTTCGTCGTCCCGTTCACGATCCCCGCCACCGTCGCGATCCGGTTCGCCGCCAGCCCGTCCTGCAGCACCCGGATGATCGGCACCGTCCCCGCGACGCTTCCCTCGAACCCGACCTCCACCCCGACCTTGTCCGCGAGCGCGAAGATCTCGCCGCCGTACTTCGCCAGCAGCGCCTTGTTCGCCGTGACCACGTGCTTCCCGCGCTCGATCGCCTGCAGCAGGTACGTCCGCGCCGGCTCGTAGCCGCCGATCAGCTCGATCGCAATCTCCACCTCCGGGTCCTCGAGCACCGCCTCCGCCTTCTCGGCCAGCTCGTATCCGTCCAGCGGGAACTCGCGGAAGTCCCGGATCCCCCGGTCGGCGATCTTCTTCAGCCGGAACCGGATGCCCGTCTTCTTCTCGATCAGGTCCCCGTTCTCGCGGAGCAGGCGCACCACGCCCGTCCCCACGGTCCCGAGCCCGATCAGCCCCAGCGTGATCTGCGCCACGAAAAAACCCTCGTTCCTTTGCGGGGAGACGAGGGTTGGCGACGAGGCCTCACCTCTTATCTCCCCCGTCTGTCACGGGTGGGAATTGGCACCTTTCCTTCTCAGGCGGTTGCCCCGGCGTCGTCGGGCCACGTCCCTCGGCCGGTCTTGATAAGAGGCGCGCAAAGTACGGATCGCCGAAAGCGCTGTCAAGCGCGAATTCCCGCGTTCCCGGTTTCGCCGCGCGGAACTACGATCGCCGCGCGGTTCCGAACTCCTGGAGGAAGTCATGCGACTGACCGGCGTCCCTGACGGGAAAGGCCCCCTGATCGTGCGCCTCGCATACTGGCGCATCCGCTCGATCTGGGGCCAGGTGCTGGAGCCGACGCGGATCTACGCGCTCGTCCCGAAGCTGATGCTGGCGTTCGGAAAGATGGTCCGGGTGCTGGAGAAGCCGCGCAAGCTGCCGCTGGACCTGAAATCGCTGGCGATGGCGCGCGTGGCGACGCGCGTCGGCTGCCCGTTCTGAATGGACATCACGACCTACTTCGCCCGTGAGGCGAAGGTTGCGGACGCGAAGATCGCGGCGATCCGGGAAGGGCCCGCGTCGGCCGCCCTGTCGCCGCTGGAGCAGGCGGTGATGCGGTTCGCGGACGGAATGACGGACACGCCGGCGCACGTGGACGACGCGACGTTTGCGGAGCTGAAGGAGAAGCTCGGGGACGTCGCGATGGTCGAGCTGGCCGGCGCGGTCGCGCTGGAGAACTTCTCCGCGCGCTTCAACCACGCCTTCGACTGCGCCCCGGCGGGACTCGCGAACCGGACGTCCCGCTCGGGGAACTGACCGCTACTTGCGCAGGAGGACCCAGACGAAGCCGCGGTACCCGTGTCGTGCCTCGTAGGCCGACAGCTTGTCCTGCACTTCCTCGAGCTCCTTCCCGACCTTCGTGTACTCCTCGTCCGCCGCCGAAATCTCCTCCCACAGGCGGTCGTATTCCTTCTGGCGGTCCTTCGGGACGTTCTCGTTCTCCTGCAGCCCCATCTTCCGGTAGACCGCCTTCTCGACCCGCTCCCACCCCGCCTCGCTCCGGTCGAAAAGCTCCCCCGCCCGCGCGAGCAACTCGACGCGCTTCGCGTTCTCCTCCTTCGTCAGCTCCTTCTTCGGGCCCTCGCTCGACCAGAAGTCGCCCACCAGCAGGTCGGGCTTGCCGTCGCCGTTCCAGTCCGCGACGGCGGGCTTGGCCCGGATCCCGGAGCGCGGCGCCGTGATGCGGCCGTCCTTGTCCTCGGGGAGAGCCTTGAAGCGCTCGGACACGGGAAGCGGCGGGACGAGTTCGACGGGCTCGGCGAGGTCGGGGAGCCCGCGGTCCTTCGTGCGGGTGGCGCGGAACAGCCGGACGCCTCCATCCCCGTCGCCGAGAATCAGGTCCTCGACACCGTCGCCGTCCCAGTCGGCGAGACATGGGCCCCCGTCGCTGGCCTCCACGGTCTTCCCGGCCGCCTTCAGCGGCACGCCGCCCGCGAACGCGAGCGAGCCCTTCTTGCCTTCGTTCGCCAGGTAGAGCACGGCGCCCGAGATGAACCCGACCACGAGGTCCACGTCGCCATCGCGGTCCCAATCGGCGGCGGCGACGGCGGACGCATTGAGGTTCTCGATGAGGTACTCGGAGCCGTCGGGATTCTGAAGCGTCTCGGGAGCGCCGTAAGTCCCACCCTCCCGGCCGCGGAAGACGTAGATGGGCCCGGGCCAGCTGCCCGTCACGACGTCGCGCCTCCCGTCACCGTCGAGGTCCGCGACCTGCGGACCGAAGCCGACGCATCACCCCGTCTCGACTTTCGCGCGCTCGCCGCCGGCCTCGAACCACGTGTGAGCGCCGAACACCCGGGCACCTTTCTGCCCTCCATTCCGGTAGATGCGCAGGTACCCGCCCTGGAACTGGCCGACGAGCAGGTCGGGAAGTCCGTCGCCGTCCCAGTCGGTGACCAGCGGGGCGGCGTGTCCCGTGCCGTCGGCGAGGTCAATCGGCCTCCCGTCCGCCTCGACGCAGACAGGATCGGCCAGCCCGTCCCCGGCACGGGCGGGAAGGGCCATCAGGACGGCGGCGGAGACCAGGGTCGCGCGCAGCATGGGTTTCCTCCTCGGATTCCCGGCCATTCTAGCGCTCCCCCGTCGCGGTTCCGCGGCCCTTCCTGCTCCCTCCCTCCTGTGACAGAATGCGCTTCCCCCTCGCCCTGCCGCGGGAGCCCCCATGCGCCTCCTGACCGCCGCCCTGCTGGTCGTCCTGTGCTCCGCCGCCTTCGCCGAGGACCGCAAGCCGCCGCCGGCCAAGTCGGGCCGGCAGAAGATCGAGTACGGCCCGAGCTACTACGTCCTCGACGTGCCCGGGAGATACACGCCGGCCCAGAAGTACGGCGTGATCTTCATGTTCCACGGTTCCGGCGGCCGCCCCGAGAACTACGAGTCGAACTACGCGGCGGCGAAGAACAAGGGGTACATCCTGTGCCTGCCGGCCTCCGAGAACCCGCAGGGGTACTCGGAGGACGACATGAAGCGCATCGTCGAGATCGCGAAGGAGGTGCTGGCGACGTACTCGATCGACCGCGACCGCGTCTACGTGTCGGGGCATTCGGCGGGGGGATTCGTGACATGCCACCTTTGCGCCGACCATCCGGAGATCTTCACAGCCGGCGCGCCCGTCTCGGGGTGCCTCGTCACGCCGGACATGGCGCGCGGGATGCTGAAGACACCGTTCCGGGTCGTCAGCGGAGGCAAGGACTTCAATCACGACCAGTCGAAGAAGTCCGTGGAGGACATGAAGAAGGAGGGGATGGAGGTGGCGTTCGACGAGCCTGCGGACTGGGCGCACAACCCGCCGGCGGAGGCCTGGAAGGACCAGTTCGAGTGGATGGAGACGCTGGTGCCGCCGGACTGTCTCGGAGTGCTTCAGGGAGCCCGGGCGCTGGTCGAGGCCAAGCAGTACGGGAAGGCCGCGGGGGCGCTGAAGAAGCTCTCGGCGGCGAAGAGCGCCTACGTGAAGAGCCGGGTGGAGCTCGTTTCGAAGGCGATCGGGGAGGCGGCGGACAAGGCGATTGCGGATGCGAAGGCGGCGGGTGATGCGAAGAAGACGGTGGACCTGCTATCGAAGGCGAAGACGCAGTTTGCCGGGAGCGAAGCGGAGGCGAAGATCGCAGCGGCGTTGGAGGAGGCAAGAGGGGCGGCTTCGAAGTAGGGAGGCGTCGGGCGGGGCCGGAGAAGGAGTCCAACAAGGGGTCGGTTCTATCGGCCAAGGAGCTACAGACTCACGCAACATTCCGTTGCTTAATGCTTTATGGCAATCCTGACGCGCTCTTGACTAAAACGATCACTTGATATATTATTTTGAAACAAAGGATTAAAATAAATGTCTCAGACCACCGACGTCGTTGTTAGCGCTGAAACCCGTGCTCGACTCCTGAGGGCCGGCGCAGAGGTCTTCGCCAGCGAGGGATTTCACGGTGCCACCGTCCGCGAAATCTGCTCCAAGGCCTCGGCCAACATCGCCGCCATCAACTACCACTTCGGCGACAAGGCGCGCCTCTACGAGGAAGTCCTCAGCCACCAGCTCGGCTCGGTCCTCCTGAAATACCCCCCGACCCTCGGCACCGACCCCTCCGCCCCACCCGAGGACCGCCTCCATGCCTTCATCCTCTCCTTCTTCCTCCGGGTCCTCGACCAGAGCCCCGGCGCCTGGCACGGACAACTCATGGCGCGGGAGATGGCCGCGCCGACAGGCGCGCTCGACCGCATCGTCGAGTCCATCCTCCGACCCCTGTCGCAGACGTTGAACTCGATCCTCCACGAGTTCCTGGGCCCCGACGCGCCGGCCCCGCTCGTCAGCGCCTGCGCCGCCTCCGTCGTCGGCCAGATCCTCTTCTACCGGCACTGCCAGCCCGTCATTCACAAGCTGAACCCGCTGCTCACCTTCGAGAGGGCGGACCTGGAGAGGCTCGCGCGCCACGTCACGGACTTCTCGCTCGCGGGGATCCGCGCCATGGCCACGGGTGGCCGCCGGTGAGGTCCGTCGCGATCAAGATGCTGGTGGGCGACCGCGCCCGCTATCTCGGCATCCTCATGGGGCTGACGTTCGCGTCGCTGCTCATCACCCAGCAGTCCGCCATCTTCACGGGCCTCATGGCGCGCACGTACGGCTTCATCACGGACACAGGGCTCCCGGACATCTGGGTCATGGACCCGAAGGTGATGTTCATCGACGACATCAAACCCCTCCAGGACACGATGCTTCACCGGGTCCGGGGCGTCGAGGGTGTCGAGTGGGCCATGCCGCTCTACAAGGGGCTGCTCAAGGCGAAGCTGTCCAACGGCTCGTTCCAGACATGCAACGTCATCGGGCTGGACGACACGACGCTCGTCGGGGGACCGCCGGAAATTGTGAAGGGAAGCCTGTCCGACCTGCGCCAGGCCGACGCGGTCATCGTGGATGAGGTCGGGGCGACCGGGAAGCTGGCCAGGCCGGCGACGGAACCGGGCGGAGAGCCGACGCCGATCGGGATCGGCGACACGCTGGAGCTGAACGACCATCGCGCGATCGTCGTCGGCATCTGCCGCGGAACGCGGACCTTCCAGTCGCAGCCGGTCATCTACACGACCTACTCGCGCGCCCTCCGGTTCGCGCCGGGCGAGCGCAAGCTGATGTCGTTCGTGCTGGTGAAGGCGAAGCCCGGGGCGGACCAGGACGCGCTCTGCGCGCGGATCGCCGGCGCCACGGGCCTGGCCGCCTACACGACCCAGCAGTTCAAGGACCTCACCTACGACTACTTCATGAAGTACACCGGCATCCCTGTGAACTTCGGCATCGCCGTCCTCCTCGGCTTCATCGTCGGAACCGCCATCGCCGGGCAGACCTTCTTCAACTTCACGATGGACAACATCAAGTACTTCGCGGCCCTGAAGGCGATGGGCGCGCGGGACGGGCAGCTCCTCCGGATGATCGTCCTACAGGCGCTGATCGTCGGCGCCGTCGGCTGGGGGATCGGCATCGGGGCGGCCTCGCTGTTCGGATTCCTGCTCAAGCACACCGAGCTGTCTTTCCTGCTCACCTGGAAGCTCATGGGCGTGAGCGGGCTGGCGATCCTCGTGATCTGCGGGATTTCGGCCCTCCTCAGCCTCCGCACGGTGCTGAGGGCCGAGCCCGCCATCGTGTTCAAGGGGTGAGCATGATCGCGACCGCCGCTCCCGTGGCCGTCTCCTGCGCCGGCGTCACCAAGACGTACGGCGCGGGGCAGTCCCGCGTCACCGCCCTCCGCGGAATCGACCTCGAGGTCCGCGAAGGGGAGCTGCTCATGCTCGTCGGCCCCTCGGGCTGCGGCAAGACCACGCTCATCTCGGTCATCGCCGGCATCCTCGACCACGACGACGGCGAGTGCCTTGTCTTCGGCGAGAACCTCCGCGCCCTGCCGCAGGCGCGCCGCACCGCCTTCCGCGGCGAGCGCATCGGCTTCGTCTTCCAGCAGTTCAACCTCATCCCGACCCTCACGATCGCGGAGAACGTCGCCGTTCCCCTCCTCATCCAGGGCCGCACGTGGCGGTCCTCGATCGCCCAGGCCCGCGAATTCCTCGACCGCGTCGGCATCGGCGACCGCTGGGCCGCCCTCCCCTCCAAGCTCTCCGGCGGCCAGCAGCAGCGCGTCGCCATCGCCCGCAGCCTCGTCCACGGGCCACGCCTCATCGTCTGCGACGAACCGACCAGCTCCCTCGACCACGAGACGGGACACAAGGTGATGGAGCTGATGAAAGAGGTCGCCGCCGGGCACGACCGCGCGCTCGTCGTCGTCACCCACGACGCGCGCATCTTCGAGTTCGCCGACCGCATCGCACGCATGGACGACGGCAAGATCACCGGACTGACAGACCGCCGAAACAAGGAGCCCGAACGATGATCCGCAAGTACGTCCTCCCCCTGCTCGCCGTCGCCGGCGTCGCCCTCGCGGCCTGGACCGCCGCCATGGGCGCCCGCCCCGTCCCCGCCGCCGCGCCCGTCGCCGAACCCTCCCGCGCACCCTTCCAGTCCTACCTCTCAGGCGCCGGCCTCGTCGAGGCCTCCTCCGAGAACATCGAGGCCTCCTCCCCCCTCCCCGGCCTCGTCGTCGAGGTCCTCGCCGCAACAGGCCAGGCCGTCACCGCAAAGCAGCCGCTCCTGCGCCTCGACGACCGCGACCTGCAGGCCGAACTCGAAGTCCGCCGCGCAAATCTCGACGCCGCAGGCCGGAAACTCGCCCGCCTCAAGGCCGCCCCCCGCCCCGAGGACCTCCCCCCCGCCGAGGCGCGAGTCCAGTCCGCCGAGGCCGAGGCCGCCAATGCGAAGGACATGCTGAGGCGCGTGGAGACGATGGTCGACAAGCGCGCGCTGAGCGAGGAGGAACTGTCGCGCCGGCGATTCTCCGCGGCCTCCGCCGAGGCGCGGGCCGCCGAGGCCCGGGCGGCGCTCGCGGTTCTCAAGGCCGGTGCTTGGGCGCCTGACGTCGCCGTCGCGGAGGCGGAGGTCGCCGCCGCGACCGCGCAGCTCCGCGCGACCGAGGTCGCCATCGAGCGGCTCACCGTGCGCGCCCCCGTCGACGCGCAGGTCCTCCAGGTCAACGTCCGCCCGGGCGAGTACGCCCTCACCGGCGCCCCCCTCGTCGTCCTCGGCGCCACCGACGTCCTCCACGTCCGCGTCGACGTCGACGAGAACGACGCCTGGCGCTTCAAGCCCGGCGCCGCCGCCGTCGGCTTCGTCCGCGGCAACAGCGACCTCACCACGAAGCTCGAGTTCGTCCGCGTCGAGCCCTTCGTGGTCCCCAAACGCTCCCTCACCGGCGCTTCACAGGAGCGCGTCGACACGCGCGTCATGCAGGTCCTCTACCGCTTCCCCAGGTCCGCCCTCCCGGTCTACGTCGGGCAGCAGATGGACGTCGTCGTCGAGGCCGAGCCGGCGGGGACGGTGCGGCGATGAAGCGGCTCCTGGTGCTGGCGGCGGCGGCGCTCGCGGGGTGCTCCGTGGGGCCCTCGTACGAGCCTCCGGAGATTTCCGTGCCTCCGCAGTTCACGGGCGGCGCGTTCGAGGCCGAGGACATCGCGCGCTGGTGGACGAGGCTGGGCGACCCTGCGCTGGACGGGCTGGTGGAGCGCGCGCTGGCGAACAACTACGAGGTGAAGCGCGCGGTTGCGAGGCTGCGCGAGGGACGGAACCTCCGCGGCGCGGCGATCGCGGACTTGCTTCCGGAGCTGGACGCCGGCGGGTCGGTGAAGAGGGACAGCATCTCGCGGAACTCGTTCCAGGGGCGCCAGCCGGGGATCGAGACCCGGCACGACACGTACCGGGCGGGATTCGATGCGTCCTGGGAGATCGACCTGTGGGGCGGGAAGCGGCGCGCGCTGGAGGAGGCGGACGCGATGCTGGAGGTGACGACGGCGGAGCTGCACGAGGTCCAGGTGGCGCTGGTGGCGGAGGTCGCGCGGGCCTACATCGAGCTGCGCGTGGCGCAGCGGCAGCTGGCGATCGCGGACGACGGGCTGCGCGGGCAGGAGGAGATCCGGAAGCTGACGTCGGCGCGGTTCGAGTCGGGGCTGGCGACGGACCTGGACGTGGCGCGGACCGAGACGGAGGTGGAGCTGCTGCGGGCGCGGATCCCGGCGGTGCGCGCGAACCTGGAGCGGGCGCGGCACGCGCTGGCGGCGCTGCTGGGCGAGTGGCCGACGGCGCTGGACGGCGAGCTCGCGGTTGCGGGGCCCGTTCCGCTGCCTCCCGCCACGCCTCCGGCCGGGCCGCCGGCGGACCTGCTCGCGCGCCGCCCCGACCTGCGGCGCGCGGAGCGCCAGCTCGCCGCGGCGACCGCCGACATCGGCGTGCACGTCGACGCGATGCTCCCGCACGTCAACATCCTCGGGTCGCTCGGCCTCGAATCGATCGACTCGCAGCTGTTCTTCCGCGCCGCCTCCGGCACCTGGACGTTCGGCCCCGCCCTCACGTGGCGCTTGCTCTCCCTTCCAGAACTCCAGTGCCAGGTCGAGGCCGCGGACGCGCGGGCCGAGCAGGCGCTCCACGCGTACAGGCAGGCGGTGGTGAACGCGCTCCGGGAGGTCGAGGACGCGCTGACCGCGACGGCCGCGGAGGACGCCCGGCGCGCCGCCCTGGCCCGCGCGGTCGCTTCCAGCGAGCGCGCCGTCACGCAGGCGAAGGACCTCTACCGGCAGGGGCTCGTCTCACTCATCGACGTCCTCGAGACCGACAAGGCTTGGCTCAACGCCCTCAGCGACCTCGCGGAAAGCGAGGGGACCGTCGCGACCAACCGCGTCGCGCTCTACAAGGCTCTCGGGGGCGGCTGGAGCGAGGAAGCCCCCTGACGCACGTTCGCGCTTGCCGCGCGCCCCGGCTTTCCCAAGAATGCCCCCCATGCGCACGATCCTCCTCCTCGCCGCCATGGCCTCCGCCGCGTTCTCCCAGGACGCGGACCTCCAGGAACGGCTGAAGGTCGCGGGCCTGAAGGAAGAGTCCGTCGAGACCGGCGAGATCCTCGCCGACGACCCCGCGGAGGGCGACGGCTACGAGACGCGCTCCGTGCGCCTCACGGCCGCCGACATCGCTCCCCCGCTCGTCCTCACCGACAACGGCACGAAGCTCTTTCTCGCCGACCGCTCCGGTGTCATCCGCAAGATCGTCCTGCCGGCCTGGAAGGAAGAACGGCGCCTCTGGATCGGCAAGCCGGTCACGGGAATCGCGAAGGGCAAGGAGGGGATCCTCGCGGCCGTGCCCGAGAAGAAGCAGCTCATGCTCGTGCGCGAGGACCAGCTCTCCGTCTCCTACCACTGGCTCTTCGACGAGGTCGCGGCCGTCTACGCCGGGCCGAGCAGCTTCTTCGCCTGGATCCCGAAATACACCGTCGGGCGCCCCACCGACCTGCAGGTGGTCGAGCAGGAGTCGCACGCGCTCCAGCCGACGCTCAACGGGCTGGCGATGATGGAGGCCCAGAAGTCGCAGGACGCGTACAAGCGAAACCCGGGCTCGCGCCTCATGAGCACCCTCGAGAACGTGACGCTGGCGCCGAAAGGCGACTGGTTGATGGCGACGAGCAGCGACTGCATCTTCCGGATGCGCCCTGCGGGCGTGAAGCTGATGGTCGAGGAAGCCAGCGGCCCGATGGGGCGGCTCTCCCACATCGCGGTGAGCCCGGACGGGACACAGATCGCCGTCGCCTCACCGCTGCCGGAGAACATGCCCGAGGGGTGGCCCGCAATGAAGACGGCCGGGACGCTCGTGTTCAAGTCGAAGGACCTCTCGAAGCCCGTCGCGGCCATCGAGGGAATCGACGCGTGGGGATTCACCAGGACACCGGAGCGCGTCTTCGGCTTCCGGGAGGGCGGCGCGTTCGTCGTCCAGACGTTCAAGGGAAAGATCGAACGCTCCGTGGAGATCGGCCACACGGGGACGCCGCTGGACGCGAAGCAGGCGGGGGACGGCCTGAAGTTCGTGCTGCACCTGGGAGACAGGATCGCGTGGGTCTGGTTCAAGTGAAGCGCTCCCCCGTGATCCGCGAGGCGAAGAAGAAGGACGCCGCGGCGTTCCTGTCCCTCGTCGTGGCCCTCGCGGACTTCGAGAAGCTCCCGCCGCCCGACGTCGCGGCGCGCCGCCGGCTCCTGAAAGACGCGCTCGGTCCGAAACCGAAGTACCGCCTCTGGGTCGCGGAGCTCGAGGGTCGCGTCGTCGCATACGCGATCTTCTTCTTCACCTACTCGAGCTTCCTCGCGCGCCCGACGCTCTACCTCGAGGACATCTTCGTCCACCCTGACGCGCGCGGCCGGGGCGTCGCGACCGCGGTCATGCGCCGCCTCGCCAGGGAGGCCGTGAAGCACGGCTGCGGACGCTTCGAGTGGATGGTCCTCGACTGGAACCGTCCCGCGATCCGGCTCTACCGCGGGCTGGGAGCGATGGAGAAGGCGGAATGGCGCCTCTACCGTCTCGAGGGGGCGGGAGTGAAGCGCCTGGCGCGGTAGGATGTCGGCATGTCGGTGCGCGACAAGCTGAACCGCCTGCTGGGCCCCTCCGGGGGGCCGTCGCCGGAGCGCGCGCGCGTCGAGGGGGCGATGCGGGGGTCGCGCGGCCGCGCGGACATCGCGGAGGTCGTCGAAGGCGAGGACGCCGGCGGCGGGGCGTTCCTGGTGCGGCGCTCGCACGACCTCCCGGGCGAGTTTCTCGAGGCAGACCCGCGGCGCTGGGCGGCGCTCGCGCGCGAACCACGATGGGCCGCCGCCCGCCACGAGGACGTCGCCTTCCTCGACCTCGAGACCACCGGGCTCGCCGGCGGCACCGGCACCCTCGCCTTCCTCGTCGGCCTCGCCAGGATCCGCGACGGCCGACTCGAGACGCGCCAGCTCTTCCTGCGCTCCCCCGCCGCCGAGGCCGCCGCCCTCGCGCTCGTCGAGGAGCACCTGGTCGGCTGCACCCACCTGGTGACCTTCAACGGCAAGTGCTTCGACGTCCCGCTTCTCGAGACGCGTTTCGTCATGCACCGGCGGAAACTCGCGGCTCTTCCCCACCTCGACCTGCTGCACCCGGCGCGGCGCGTGTGGAAGCGGCGGCTGGAGGACTGCACGCTGGGGCGGCTGGAGGCTGAGGTGCTGGGTCGGCCGCGGCAGGGAGACATCGACGGCGCGGAGATTCCGCAGCGGTGGTTCGACTGGCTCGCGCTGGGGAACGCGCGGCCGCTGGCGCCGGTGATCGAGCACAACCGGCTGGATCTCGTCGCGCTGGCGGCGCTGGCCGGGCGGCTCGCCCGGCTGCGGGAGCACCCCGGCGAGGCGGCGCACGCCTCGGACCTCTTTTCGCTCGGCCGCATGATGGCCCGCGACGGCGACGAGCGCGCGGAGCCGACGCTCGACGCCGCCCTGTCACGCGGCGCGGCGGAGGCGGCGCCGGAGCTGGCGCGGGTGAAGAAGCGCCGTGGAGCGGCGGACGCGGCGCTGCCACTGTGGGAGATGGCGGCGCGCGAGCCGGGGCGGCGCGGAATCGAGGCGGGCGTGGAGCTTGCGAAGCACTACGAGCACCGGGCGAAGGACTTCGCCCGCGCCCTGGCCGTCACACGCGGGCTGCTCGGCCGCGCGGACCTCTCCGGGCGCGATCGGGCGGACCTGGAGAAGCGCGGCGCGCGCCTCGAGGGCAAGGCGGCCGCTCAGGGCCTCCCGGCGAGGAGCTTTTCCACCGCGCCGAGGAACGCCGCCGGCTCCGCGGGAGGACCGTCTCCGTAGTTGAGGTGCGCGCCCTCCGCGTCCCATGCGCAAAGCACCGTGCGCGGACGCCCCTTCTCGGACAGCCCGTTCTCGAGTGTGACGTAGAACGACGGCGGGTCGCCGATCGGGACGAGCTTCGCGTCCTCGCCCTCTCCCTCCACCGATGCGTTCACGACGGCCGCAACCATGAATGCCTCGGTGATGCCCTCGGGCGGGGGCAGGGTCACGAGCGCGCAGGGGCGCTTCCCGAGAGACCCGACGGTCGCCTTGAGGCCCTCGTGCGGCAGCGCCGTTCCTTCGCCCGCCGCGGCGACCCGCCTGCCGACCTCGCCCCACAGGTCCCTGAGGAGGTCCATGGCGCGGGGGGACGAGAGAACGCCGAGGAAGCCCTCGGGCTTGTCGAAGAAGAGCTGGCGGAGGGCGACGTGGGCGAAGACGTAGTGGTGATTGCGGATGGAGGCGCGGCCGGCCTCGATGCGGCGGAAGATGTCCTCGTCGACGGGGTCGGGAGCCGCGGAACGGGCGCGGGTCCCGGTCCTGCGGCGGACGACGAGGAGGGCGGCGATGGCGGCGGCGATGAGGCCGGCGGAGACGGCGAACGTGGCGTCCATGGGAACCTCGGGGGGGCGGCGGGCCGGCGATGGACAGCGTATCCGATGTCGGCCCGCGTCCGCCGCGGATTCCGGCCGGTCAGATGGCGACGGCGTCCGCGATTCCGTGGCGGACGGCGAGCTTCGGGGTCAGGGCGCGGAGAGTGAGGATCTCCTTCTCGACCTGCGAGGCGGAGCGCCCGGTGGCGGTCGCGAGCGTCCCCAGGATGCGCGGCGTGATGCCCGCCACGCCGCGACCGTCGCCCGGGACGGTGAGGAGCGACGACTTCGTGATCGTGCGATAGCCCTTGGTCCCGGACGCGAGGATGAACGAGGCGATCCCCTGGGCCTGGCGGACGCAGTGCGTGCGGACACGGCAGGTCGCCTTGAGCATGACGTCGATGAGCGAGAGTCCCGCGGTCAGCGAGCCCCCGGTGGAGTCGATCAGGAGCGTCAGGTCGGCGTCCGCCTTCATGGCCTGGACGAAGAGCATCCAGGTGGCGGCCTGGAGGGCGAGGCGGTCGTCGATGTCCCCGTTGAGCTTGAAGAGCTTGAGGTCGCCGGACGGCAGGGAGATGCGGACTTCAGGGGGCGCGCCGGTCCACTTGTTGATGAGGCGGCGCGTGGCGCTGACGAAGCTGGCGAGGGTGCCGCTGGACTCGTCGGAACGCGGCGGCGGCGGGGCTGGTTTCTGCGGGTGGGCCGGGGGCAGCGCGGGCCTCGGCGGTGCGGGTGGGTGGGGCGGCGCGGTCGCCTTCGCCGCGGGCTCGGGGGGCTTCGTGACCGCCTTCCGGACCTCGGATGCCGGCTTCTTCCTCTTCGCCGCCGGGACTTCGCTTGCGCGCGACTTCGGGGGCCGCGACGACCTCTCGACCCGGGCCTCCTCGCGCCGCGTCGGCGCGGTCGGCGGCTCTTCCACCGGGGCGCCCGGGGAAGTGGCCGGTTTCGGCTCGAGCAGGTGCGCCGCGGGCACCGTCTCCAGGGCCTCCGGCGGCGCCGCGGGAATCTCCCGGATCGCCGGTTCCGCGGGCCTCTCCGCAGGACGCTCCGGTCCCGCCGGAGGCGGCGCCTCCCTCACCGCGGGCGCGCGGCTTCGCTCCTCGCGCCGTCGCCGGCGCTCTTCCCGCGACTTCTTGCTCACCGCGCGGCGGGGGCGAGCGCGAGTTTCTCGACCTCGGCGTCCTCAAGCATGCGATTGGACGCCTTGGCTGCCTGGAAGATGCGGTCGACCAGCGCATCCGTGGCGGGGATGCCGCGTTTCTCGAGCCAGTAGACGACGTTCGAGCGCCCGCTCATCGGGCCGATCCGCACGACCTGCTCGCGCCCGAACTCCGTCGCCGGGACGCCGGAGTAGATCCGGTCCGCGAGCCACTTGTCGCCCTTCTTCAGCGCCTTGATCACGGCCGCCGCGTGGACGCCCGTGCCGGTCTCGAAGGCGTCGCGGCCGACGACCGGATAGTTGTTCGGGATCGGCACGTGGCACGCCTCGCCGACCGAGCGGCAGTAGTCGCCAATCGCCGAGAGGTCGCGGTCGATGTACCCGTAGAGATAGAGGTTGCAGAGGATGAGCTCCATCGGCGTGTTGCCGGCGCGCTCGCCGATCCCCAGGGCCGCGCCGTGCACGCGGTTCACCCCCGCCTCCACCGCGGCCATCGTGTTCGCGATGTCCAGCCCGCGGTCCTTGTGCCCGTGCCAGTCGATCTTCACCTTCGCGCCCGTCCGCTCCACCACCCCCTTCATGTATTCCACCAGACGCCTGACCCCGTCCGGCGTCGCGTGCCCGACCGTGTCGCAGAGGCAGATCCGCGTCGCGCCGCACTCGATCGCGGCCGTGTAGAGGGCCCTCAGCGTGTCCGGGTGCGCCCGCGTCGTATCCTCCGTCACGTACATGACCGACAGCCCGTGCTTCACCGCGTACGTCACCGCCTTCTTCGAGTGCTCCAGCATCATGTCCAGCGTCCAGTTCTCCGCGTACTGCCGGATCGGGCTGGACCCGATGAACAGCGACGCCTCGATGGGAAGCCCCGCGCGTTGCTGCACCTCGACCATCGGGGAGATGTCGCTCTCCACCGTCCGCCCCGCGCAGTTCGCCGCGATCCGCAGCTTCTTCGACACGATCTCGTTCGCCAAAGCCAGCGCGTCCTCGAGGTGCTTCGGCCCCGCCCCCGGGAGACCGATGTCGAGCGTGTCGATCCCGAGCTTCTCCATGAAGTGAAGGATTGCGATTTTCTGTTCCTTCGTCGGGGTCACCACGCTGGGGTTCTGCAGGCCGTCGCGGAGCGTCTCGTCGTCCAGTTCGACGTGACGGTTGAGCCGCTCCCGGCCGCGCGTCGGGTCCGTGAGGTTCCAGTCGTAGATCAGGTCCGATTCCGTGGGGTGTTCGTTCGTCATGGTGTGCTCCTACTCCGGGCCCAGGGCCTTTTCCAGGCGGCCCAGGCGGGATTCCAGTTCCAGCTCGCAGGCCCTCATCCAGGCCTCGTCCGGACGCCCGCCCGACTCCCTCAGGATACGCGAACGGCATGCGGAGAGAAGAGACGGATTTCGTCCGGGGGACGGGGGGTTGTCGGCGAGGAGCAGGCGGGCGACCGCGGCGAGTTCGGCATAGGCGGAGGGCGGACAGGCGCGGCCGACGCAGAAAAGGGCGTCGGTCATGGTCTCCTCGAAGTTGCGGCTCCAGGCGGCCCAGTCACGATCCCCGTGCCCGGGGAGATTCTCCTCGTGGGCCGCGAGCCATGCGCCCGGCTCGCGGGCTCCGGAGCGGAGAACGCGTGCGGCCTCGCGCGCCGCCGAGGCGTCGACGGAAGCATCCCTGCGCCCCGCCGCGCGCTCGAGCCCCTCCAGGGCGCGGTTCGCCCGGGTGGCCGCCGCCTCAACCGTCCCGGATCCGCGGCGCTTCTCCGGGGACTGGGCCATCGCCTGCTCGCACGCCGCAGCCAGCGCTTGCATCGCAGCGCAGGCCTCTCCGATCGCGCTGCGCGCCGCCGGAATCCAGCCCGCGATCGCGTGGCCCGGGCGCCGGTCGTTGCGGCTGACCAGCATCTCCATGCGCTCGCGCCACTCGGCCAGCTCCGCCGTCCACTCGTCTCCGGGACGCGCCGCCGAACGCCACCGGTCCCACAGCCCTTCGAGGTCGCGGGCGAGGCGCTGAAGCGTCGCGGCGTCCTCCTCGACGCGCAGGCGCATCTCCCGGGAACGCCGCGACAGGTCCGCAGGGTCCCCCCAGCGCGCTTCGGCGACGGCCGCGGCGGCCGGGAGCCCGCGGGCCCGGAGGCGGACCGACTGGCGCGCCGGGTCGACCGCGAGGCGCGCGCGGTAGATTCCAGGGAACAACCCGGCGACGGCGAAAGGCCGGGCCTCCAGGTACGGCGGGTTGTCCTCGACCGCATCACGCAGGATCCGCGCCCGGACGCGCCCGAGCGGCACCTCGCGCCCCTCCCGCACCGACCGCGCCGTCCACCCAGGTACGCCGGGCAGCCGCACCGGCGTCCGCTCCACCACGAGCGGCACGAAGCTGTACTCCACCTCCACCAGCGGCCCCCAGTCCGCCGCATCCTTCGGCACGTCCGCCGTCCCCTCCAGCCTCAGGAGCAGCACGTCCCCCGACCGCTCCACGCCGAGCACCGGCGAAAGGACGTCGGCAGAAGCGCGGGCGGCGAGGAAAACGACGAGAAGCGCGGAGAGTCGCATCGGGAGGGCCATCGTATCCGGCGGAGTCCCCGGGTTGAAAGGCCGTTCAAAAATAGCGGGAGCCGGCCCATCGGCCGGCTCCCGGTCCTGTCGGATCGTGACCTACTGCGGCGGGACGGCGGGCGTCCGGTCCGCCCAGTCCTCCTGCTTGTCCTCCTCGAACACGTCCTTGTCGCCGCGCTCCTCGGCCAGCGCCTTCCAGTTCGCCTCGTTGTAGGCCGTGAACGAGAGGTCCATCCCGCTCTTCACGCCGATCGCGTTCAGGCGGTAGACGACCCCGTCCTTCTTCCACGTCATGCGCCACTCGCACAGCCCAGCCGTCACGTTCTCCCAGCCCTTCACCGGCGTCCCGATCGCCTGGTTGATCAGCCCCCAGTACTCCGCGAACGCCGACACGCCCCGGTCGTCGTGGATCTGGATGCGGGCGCGGGCGAACTGGTCCTTGTAGTAGTAGCCCGAGATCTGCTTCAGGTAGCCGTAGTCGCCCGGGAACTTCGTCGCCTCGAACACCTGCACGCCCTTCGCCAGCTCCTCGCACTTCGCCTGCTTCCCCGCGGCGTCCAGCTTCTCGATCTCCTCCTTTACCGTCCCCTTGATCAGCTCCCAGGCCCGCTCCGCAGGGAGGTCCTTGATCTCGGCGCCCGTCCGTCCGATCGTCTGCGGGTACTCCGCCGCTAGCGCGGCGGGGTCGGCGGGTGAAGCGTCCTTGGGCAGGAAGATGAGCGCGAGCTTCTGGCTCGTCCCGTTCCAGCCGGACAGGGTCCCGAGGGCGCGGGTGTTCGGATCCGGCGCCTTGACCTCTTCCGGCGGCGCCATCGACCGGATGAAGTCCGTCACCACCCGGCGCCGCATGTTCACTTCCTCCAGTCCCTTGGTGATGTACTCGAACCCGGGCCCGCTGTACTTCGGGTCGTTGGCGAACTTCTCGATCTTCGCGCGGTAGTCGTCGTCCAGGACGAGGATTTCCTGGAAGAGCTTGTACTTCTCTTCGTCGGTCGTCTTGTCGAGGTTGGCGACGGCGTACTTGGTGCTGGCGTTCTTGCGGATCTCCTCGATCGCGTCGAGCTGCTTCTGCTCGTCGGTCACCTGCGGCCCGACGTTCTCGGGCTTCTGGCCGACATCCGTCGCCTTGTCCTTGATTCCCTTGGCCAGGCCCGCTGCGCCCTTCTTCCAGACGCCGTACGCGATGATCGCGATGCAGATCGGGATGGAGAGGATGATGGAGACGTTGAAGATGAGCTTGCCCTTGCCGAGCGGCTTCTTCTCGGGCGCGGGCACCGGGGCCGCGGGGATGCCGCCGCTGCGCGCCAGCTTCGACTTCGTGGAGGGCGGGCCGCCGGCGTCGGCGCCGGGCGCCTGCGCGGCGGGAACCTGCGACACCCGCTGGGTCCCGGGGGACGGCTTGGCCGCGGCCCCCAGGGCAGGGACCTTCTGCGACGCCGGGGAACCCGCCGGCTTGGCGGCCGGGGGCTGGACGGGGGCGACGCGCTGGGAAGCGGGGGCGGCGGCCGGCTTCGCGACGCGCGGGGACGGCGGCGCGGCGGGAGCGGGGGCCGGCGCCCCGGCGGGGCGCACGGTCGAGGGTCGGTTGGCAGGGGGACGTCCGGCGGGAGGCTGCGGCATTCTGGTCTCCTGGGTGGTTTGGGTATGGACCCTACGGCTTGACGGCCTTGCCTTCCTTCACGACGAGGTCGGTGTGTTCGTCCACGCCCAGGTCGTCCTCCTTCTCGTCCGCCACAGGCTCCGCGGCCGGCTGGTGGCACATCGGGCCCAGGTAGTCCGGGCTCGTGTACTCCTTGCCGGACTTGATCGTCACGTCGGCCAGCGGAAGACTGGTATCGCACCGCACGCAGAACACCACCATGGTCTCTCTCCTTGCTCTCGGGTGAAGAACCGGGGGGCACCCGCCGGGTGCGCGCCGGTGCTTCGCCCTAGGACGCCCTCGCCAGCCTCAGCACCAGGACCTCGCCCGTCATCTCCTCGTCGCCCCCCGACTTGGCCTCCAGATCCGCATCCAGCAGCAGCCGCAGCCACGCCCGCGTCCGCGACGGAGTCCACGCCGAGGCCAGCTTCACGAATCCCTCCACCTTGTCCCAAGGCATCCGGATCTTCGACCGCACCTCCGCCGCCCCGCCTTTGCGGTACGCCCGGTACCCCTGCGCCAGCCGCCGCACGTTCCAGAGCAGCATCGCCACCAGCGCGACCAGCTTCTCGCCGTCGCGGAAGTGCCCGCGCAGCATGCGGAGGGACGTGCGGGCGTCCCCGGTCGCGACGGCGTCGAGCAGGTCCCAGATCACGTACGACCGCTCGAGCTCGACCATCGTCCGCACGTCCTCGATCCCGATCGCCCGTCCGGACGCGTAGGTCCGCAGCTTCTCCAGCTCCGCCTCACCACGCGACAGGTCGTTCCCGATCCGCGCGAACAGCTCGTCCGCCGCGCCCGCCGCGAAAGACGATCCGAGCTCCTTCGCGCGCCTCTCGAACCACCGCGGCACGTCGCGGTCCTGGAGGGGCCCGCAGTCGACGAACTCCGACGCCTTCTCGATCGCCTTGGAGCCGCGGAAGCGCTTGTCCCACTTGCCGCAGTCCAGAACGAGGACGTCGGGGCCCTTGTGGGCG
The DNA here is from genome assembly GCA_020849035.1 of Planctomycetia bacterium. Lineage (GTDB taxonomy): Bacteria > Planctomycetota > MHYJ01 > WSZJ01 > WSZJ01 > WSZJ01. The sequence continues at coordinate 1,483 of JADLHC010000019.1, read as the reverse complement.
GCGACGAGCTCGGCGAGGGCGTCGAGCTTCTCGGCGCCCTTGGCGTTGGGGCGGGGGAAGAATGCCTCGACTCCCCGGACCAGGATCACCTTGCGCTTGGAGAAGAAGGAGCGCGTGTGCAGCTCCTCCGCGATGCGCCCGACGGAGGCCTCCGGGCCGTCAAGCCGCAGCAGGTCGGCCTCGGGGGCGAGCGCGGCGATCTTCTCTGCCGCGCGGCGGCGGAAGGCGGCCTGGTCGCCCGCCAGCACGTAAGTGGGCCTGAGTGCGCCGGACTGCTTGTCGAAGGCGAGGAAATCCATGGGAACCGGGGATTGTATCGGGGGCGAGGTCCCGGAAGTCACAAAAACGCAACCCTCCGCCTCCCCTCCGGGCACGAAAAAACCCGGGGAGTCCTCACACTCCCCGGGTCCCACAAACCCCTCGACGCCGGCTTACTTCGTTGGCGTCGGCTCCGGATTGCTCGGCGTCTGGCCCGTCCCCGGCGACAGCTCCATGAACCCCTTCTCCTTCAGCTCGACGCCCCACTTGAAGTGCGTCCGGGTGACCTGGGTGGCGTCGCTCTGCTCCGTGGCGCCCTCGATCTCGACCTTCACCATGCAGCCGGCCTGGCGGCTGAACCACACCGTCCCCTTCTTCTGCGCGGCCTTGCACAGCGCGATCGCGTAGTCGCCCACACCGCCACCGCCCGAGCCGCCCTTGACGATCACGTCCTCCGGCTTCACCGCGCGCTCCTTGTCGGAGCTCTTGAGCTGCGACTTCGCGCAGAGGTACCTGCCGACCTGCTCGGTGTTGTCGGACTTGCAGGCGAGCTTCTCGTCCTCCGGGAGCTTGAGCGTGCGCGTCCACTCCGCCCGGCCCTCCGGGGTCGTCCCGAAGATCAGGTTGAGCCACACGTGCGCGTCGGTCGGGTCGTGGGTCGCCCCCGCGGCGCGCTCCTCGCGCTCGTTCCTGCGCGCAGGCTTGATTCCCGCCGTGTCGATCGTGGGCCACTCCGCCTTCTTCACTTCGCGGAGTGAGCCGTCGGAGTTGACGATGGCGGTGAATCTGTGGCCCAGGATCGCCTGGTAGCGCTTGAAGGCGACGATGTCGGTTTCCTTGTCCTTGCGGGAGTTCCATTCGGCGTTGTCGCCGCTGGAGTCGAAGCGGGTCTTGATGTGGACGGCCTCGACGGTGAACTCGAGGCGGCCGGCGCCGTCGTCGCCGACGGCGAGGACGACGGCCTTGAGGGTGACGGTCTCCCACTGGGGATCCTCGGTGGTCGTGCCGCCCTCCTGTCCGCCGCGGCCGTTGCCACCGAGGGCGACGGTCATGCCCTGCTGGAGGTAGTGGAACTCGGTGGAGCAGTCCCACGCGTAGGTGTTTCCGGGCTTGAACTGCCAGGGTCCGTCGCCGGCCCACGCGGGCGGGGCGAAGAGCAGGGCGGCGAGGGCGACGGGTGCGGCGATTTTCATGGACGTCTCCTTGGGAAGAGCGGCGAGGGGCT
>JADLHC010000018.1 GCA_020849035.1 Planctomycetia bacterium | reverse complement strand
CGTCGTCGCGTTGTTGTCGAGATAGACGGTTTTCATACGAAGACCACCGCGGCGTCCGGGCGGTACATCTCTTTTAGCCGATTTTCGACGAACTGGCGAAGGGTGTCTTCCCCCGTGAGGCACGTCTCCCCGTGGGGAATCGCGCGGATCCGGACGGTCGCGCCGTCGACGTCGATGAGGTGGAGCTCCCAGGGGGACCTGTGAAGGAAGGGCCGGATGGCGTCGCGGACGATCGTCGCGGGGGTCACCGGCTTTTCCGCGGGCCGCGGGTGCGCCCTCCAGAGCGCCTCGAGCAGCTTCTCGAGGTCCGGAACGCAGGTCCGGCATCCCGTCCCCGCGCGGCTCGCTTCTCCCAGCTCGTCGACGCCGGTCAGCCCTTGCTCGAGCGCAATCCGCTCGAGGTCGGCGGCGGTCAGCCCGAAGCACGAGCAGAGTCGCGGGGGAGGTTTCCCGGCCATGCCCGCAATTGTCGCCGCGCGGGTGGCCCGCTGCAACGCCCCCCGCTACGCCTTCTTCGCCGCGCACGCCCCCATCAGCAGCGCCACTCCGAACATGTACGCCCACACAAGCGCCCACAGGAACGTGGCGAACGAGGAGTACATCCACTCGTACCGGGCGAGCTGCTGCGCCGCGAACCACACGAACAGGTGCCGCGCCCCCAGCCACATCACCGTCGCCACCGCCGACGCGACCATCGCTTCCCGCGACGGCACGCGCCGGGCCGGCGCCAGCCGGTAGAGGCCGAAGAACAGGACCAGGGAGACGCCCGCGCTGAAGGCCGCCTTGAGGACGATCCCGGCCACCGTCGTGCCCGTCGCGCCGAGGAACGAGACCTCCACGCCGGTCGCAAAGTCCACGACCACCATCGCCAGCGAACTCGCGAGCATGAGCGCGGCGGCGAAGAACACCAGCGAGACCGAAGCGATCGTCGAGAGCACCCCCGAGCGCGGCTTCTCCACCTCCATCATCGCGTTCAGCCCCGTCTCGATCGCCCCCATGAGCTTCCGGGCGACGAGGAGCAGCCACACCAGGCTCACGATCCCCAGCCGACGGCGGTTCTCGAAGACGCCGAGCAGCGCGTTGCGGAGGGGCTCGGCGCCATGGGGGAAGTTGGCGCGGAAGAAGGCGTCGAGGGGGTCGAGGTAAGTCGCGGGCGAAGCCGAGAGGAGGGCGACGACGGAGAGGGTGAAGAGCAGGAACGGGGTCATCGCGAAAAGGAGGTAGAACGCGATGGAGGCGGCGAAGTAGGAGCCGTCCTTCGACTGGAAGTGGAAGAAGGCCCGGAAGGCGCGGTTGGAGGCGAGCACGGGGCCCCATTCAAGCGTCCGGGCCGGGATTCGGGTATCCGCAGACCGATGTTTTTATTTCGGCTTGACGTCCTTCCCGTCGATCCCGATCTTCGCCCCGCCCTTGATCTGCAGCGGGATGATCTCCCCCTTCCGGTTCACCGTGATCGTCACCACCTGCCCGGCCGGCACCGACTTCATCTGCTCGCGCAGGGCGTCGAAGTCCGTCACGGGCTGCCCGTTGTACCCCGTGATGATGTCCCCGCGCTTGATCCCGACGTTCTCGGCCTGGGAGTTGGGCACGGTCAGCGTGATCAGGATTCCCTCCGCGGGCGGCTTGACGGCGATCAAGGCGATCTCGGCTTCCGCGCGGACCGCGTCGTTCGCGCTCCGCGAGAATCCGTCGAGCGATGCGAGCGCCTCGTCCGAGCCGATCTTGACGAGCGAGTCCATCAGCGACGACAGGATGCGGGCGTTGTCCGCGTAGCCAGGCACGAGCGCCGCCAGGTCCCCCTCCATCCCCTCCTTGGCGATCCCCTCGAGGTTGTCGGCCAGCGCGCGCGCCACGTCGGCGTTCTTCTCCGTCTTCAGCGTCTCCAGGAACAGCTTCCCCGGCTCCAGCTCCGGGTGCCACGGCAGCGCGTAGGCAGCGCCGGCGCGGAATCCCGCGGGGATCTCCTCGCCCTTCTGCAGCCCCCACACCATCACCGGCAGCATCGGCCCGCTGAACGCCATGTAGAACTCGTTCCGCGACAGGCCAAGGACGTTCTTCCCGCCCTCCACGTCCTCCGACAGGATCCCGCTGATCTCGATCGCCGCCAGGTAGCCCGCCTCGCCCAGCTCCGCGAGCTCGTGCATGAGCTTCACCAGCGCCTTCCCGTCCTTCTTCGCCACGAGGTCCGGGATCTTCGCGCGCAGCTCCTCCGCCTTCGCCTTCGCCTCCTCGGGCGACAGCACCGGCTTCTCGCCCTTCTCCTTCTTCCCCGCCGGCTTCGCCTCCAGCTTCGCGATCCTCTCCTTCGCCTTCGCCAGCTCCGCCTGCGCCTCGGCGGCCTTCTTCTCCGCCTCCGCGACGCGCCCGTCCGCTTCGGCGGCCGGCGCGGACGCCTTCTCCTCGACCGAGGCGGGGGCGGAAGCCGGCGCCTCGACGTGGCGGCGGCGCTCGAACAGCACGCCGGCGACCGTGCCGAGCGCGAACGCGAGGAGCGCGGCGGGAAGGGCGAGCTTCATCGAGGGTCCCCCTTGTGGATTCTGGTGCGTGAAGAGGTACGGCGGCGGCCGCGCCTTTCGGGACTACGGCTTAAGGCTTCACGTACTTCCCGTCAATCCCGATCCAGCTTCCGTTGATCTGGACGGGCACGAGGGTGCCGCCGCGGTTGACCATGACCGGGACGAGATCCTTGTCCGGCTTGGCCTGCACGGCCTTTCGCAGCTGGTCGAGCGACTTCACCTCCATCCCGTCGTAGGACACGATGATGTCGCCCTTCTGGAGCCCGACCTTCTGGGCCTGCGACTTGGGCTGCGTGCCGGTGACCATGACGCCGGGCGCCGGAGGCGAGTGCTCGATGACGGCCAGCTCCAGCGCCGCCGCGAGGGGCCCCGGGGCGCTGGCCTGCAGGTTCCGGAGCGCGGAGAGCGACTCCGGAGTGTGCAGGTCCACGAGCGCCTGCACCATCGGCTGGAACGTCTGCGCCCGCTTCTCGTTCTGCCTGATCGCGGCCTCGAGGTCCCCGACCATTTCCGGCTTCGCCAGGCGCGCGAGGTACCCCGCGAGCGCCTGCGCCACGTTGGGATCCTGCTCCTTCGCCATCGCCTCGACGAAGATCGGCGCGGCGTCGACGTCGCTGACCCAGTAGAGCATGTGCACGGACTTCGCGCGGAACCACGGAGAAGCGTCGGCGGCGTTGGCGAGGGCCCAGGTCATGAGAGGCACCATCGTGCCGCTCCACGCCTTGTTGAACTGCACCTTGTCGAGCCCGAACGCCTCGTTCCCGTTCCCGAACTCCTTCCGGAAGATCTCGGCGATGTCCATCGCGTCCCGGTAACCCTCCGGGCCCAGCCCCGCCAGCTCCTTCATCAGCGCCAGCAGCCCGAGCCCGTCCTTCTTCTCCACCAGCTCCGGAATCCTCGCCCTCAGGTCCGCAACCGTCGCCGCCACGCTCGCAGGATCCGGCGGCGCCGCCTGCGCGCCTTTCAGAACCGCCACCTCAGAACTCAGGCTCCGGATCGCGTCCTTCGCCGCCGCCAGCTCCGCTTCCGGATCGCGCACCGGACCCATCGGCTCCAGCGGCGCCTCGTGCTCCGCCGAAGCGGCCTGCGCGTCTGCGGTGGGCGCCGAACGGTGGCGCTCCCACCAGACGCCGCCCGCCAGACCGGCGGCCAGTCCGAGGAGGAGACCGATAAGGGCGGTTTTCATCGCTGCACAGTGTACGGAACCGGGGGCCGCGGCGTGGGGTCGGGAAGGAACCTGCACGGAAGGGTCCACGCCGTCTCCGCAGACGCCGGCCTGCCGGCCACGGATGCGGTTCGCGCGATCGCCGCCCTTTCCCGGACCCGCCGCCCCCGCTACCATCCCGCCGTGATCATCGGCACCGGCATCGACATCTGCGAGATCTCCCGCATGGAAGCCCTGCTCGCCCGCCGCGGCGAGAAGGCGCACGAACGGCTCTTTACCGCAGGCGAAGTCCGCTACTGCACCGCGAAGGCGCGCCCCGGCCAGTCGTTCGCGGCGCGTTTCGCGGCGAAGGAAGCGGTCATGAAGCTGCTGGGGACGGGGTGGTCGAACGGGGTCCGGTGGCGCGACATCGAGGTGAAGCGCGGGCGCGGCGGGCCGCCGGCGATCGAGCTGCACGGGGAGGCGGCGCGCCTCGCGCAGCGCCTGAACATCGGGAAGATCCACCTCAGCATCACGCACAGCGGCGACATCGCGCTGGTGCACGTCATCGGGGAGAGCGCATGAAATACGCGACGCTGCGGCGTGCGGACGGGACGACCGTGATGGCGCAGGACCGGGGCGGCCGCTGGTGCGCCGTCCAGGCGCGCTCCGGGGCCCAGTTCCGCAGCGTCGGGGAATACCTGGCGTCGGGCGAAGACGTGTTCGTCGTCGGCCGGCCGGTGGATCCGCCCTTCACGTTCGCGGCACCGGTGCCGCGCCCGCCGAAGATCGTCGCCGTCGGCCTGAACTATCGTGACCACGCGGCCGAGCAGAACAAGCCCGCGCCCGAGAAGCCGATGCTGTTCTCGAAGGCGTCGAACATCGTGATCGGCCCCGACGACGTCGTGCGCATGCCCCCGACGGCAGGCCAGGTCGACTTCGAGGTCGAGCTCGGCGTCGTCATCGGCAAGGCCGGCTTCGACGTCACGGAAGGCCGCTGGCAGGAGCACGTCTTCGGCTTCACCATCGTCAACGACGTCACGTCCCGCGAGGCCCAGACCGGGGACAAGCAGTTCTATCGCGGCAAGTCGTTCGACACCTTCTGCCCGACCGGCCCCGTCGTCGTCACCCCTGAAGAACTCGACTGGACGAAACCCCGCCTCGGCCTCCGGCTCAACGGCACCCCCATGCAGGACGGCCGCTGCTCCGACATGTGCTTCGGCCCCCCAGCCCTGGTGGCGTACGTCTCCGCCGTCCATCCGCTCGAGCCCGGCGACCTCATCGCCACGGGCACTCCCGCCGGCGTCCTCATGTTCCGCCCCGAAAAGCGCTTCCTCCAGCCCGGCGACGTCACCGAGGCCTGGATCGACGGAATTGGGACTCTGAAAAACCGATTCGAGAAGCGATAATCCTCCGTCCGCACCGTGGGGGGCGCGGGACGCGGGCTTCCGGGAGGGCGGCATGAAGCGCGTGGCATGGGTGGCGATGGTGTGCGTGCTGGCGGGGGCGGGGTGCCGGAAGCACCACCACGGGCATTCTTCGAAAGGCAAGCCTGTCCCGGAGGCGCTCTGGCCGGACGCGCAGATCACGGTGAACGAGGGGTCGACGTTCAAGGTGGTGCTGACCCTGGACAAGCCGTCGGACGACCCGACGGAGATTTTCCTGAGTTCGGACGACCCGTCGAGGGTGACGCTTCCGGCAAGCGTGGTCTACGCGCCGGGGACGACGACGAAGGACGTGACGATCACGGCGATCGCGGACGGCGACAGTGCGGAGCAGATCGTGCAGGTGTCGGCGGAAGCGCCGTTCGAGACGAACGTGATGGGGATCCGGTTGCGCGAAACGTCGGCCGCGCTGGGCGGCGCGCTGGGGCCGGTGCCGGCGGGGCCGGGCCGCGCTGTGCTGGTCACGGACGGGCCCGACGGGATCTGGTCGACGGCGGACGACACGCTGGCCGTCGCCTCGGGCGTGGGCGGCGGCGTCCCGCTGGTCACGCACGTGACGATCGGCGCGGTGACGCCGGGGCCGCACGCGCTGCCGGTGGTGACGGGCGTTTCCGACACGGTCCTGGTCATGACGAACGGGCCCGACCTGGCGCTCGGGACGTCGGACGACACGCTGGTCGAGGTGGGCGGAATCTCGGGGGCGTCCCCCGCGATGACGGACTCGAGCGTGGTGGGACGCCTGGAAGCGAGCGAGGGGCGCCGCCCGGTCATGATCGGGACGCGCGCGGCGTACCTGACGCGCGGCGCGGACCTGCTCACGAGCGGCGACGACCAGATCGTCATCGTGGACGGGATCGGCACGGGGACGCTGACCGTGACTTCGACCACGATCCCGGGCGTCGCGTTCGAGTCCCCGAGCATCCTGGTGCCGGTGGACTCGAGTTCCGCGGCGATCTCGCTCTCCGGCGCGGACTTCCTCTTCGGGACCGCAGACGACATCGCGGGCGTCGTCGTGGGCATCGGAGGCGTGCTGTCCGGGATCACGCTCGGCACGTTTCCTCAGTACCCCGGGCGGATGGGCGTGCCGGTTGTCGTGGGGCCGACGACCGTCGTGACGATGTACGTCGGAGGCGACCTGTTCCCCGGCACGGCGGACGACGCGGTCGTCGTCTGGCAGAACGCCACCACCGTCCCCTTGCCGCTCGTTTTCCCCGTGGGAGCGGTCCTTGTCGACGCGGAAGCCCGGCCGCTCGCCACGGGCGGCGACGGGCTCCTCGTCCCTCTCCGCGGCGCCGACCTCGCGGACTTCACCGGAGACGACCAGGTCGCCCTTCTCACCGCCCTCTCCACCCCCGTTCCTCCGGCGCCGGTCAACCTCGCCGCGGCCTTCCCGATCCCGGGCACCGGCGGACGCCTGGCGGCGCTCTCCCCGACCGCCGCCGTCCGCCTCACCGCGGGCGCCGACGGCTCCCTCGGCACCTCGGACGACGGGCTCGTCGTGCTCACGGCGCTCTCCGGAGCCGGGGCCTCCGCCACCGCCTCCACGGGCCCGCTCCAGGACACCCAGCCGCTCGCTTCCTCCCCGACGGCCGCCGTCGTGGCGGGGGAAGGAAGCGACGGTTCGGCGGGCACGTCGGACGATGCGGTCGTCGTCGTCTCGGGGATCGGAGGATCGACGTCTACCACATCGGTCTTCCCCGGCCCGTTCCTGCTGTCCGGACCGGCGGCGATCGTCCCGGACGGCGCCTCCGTGCACCTGCTCGCGAGGACCGCGGGGTCGGATGCGGCGCCCGGGACTGCGGACGACCGGCTGAGCACGGCGACCCTTCCCTGACGCCAGCCTCCCTTCGAACGGCGCGCGCCCCCCGGGTCGCGAGCCGTTCTGTTTTTGCCTCACAACCCCTGGGTCGCGCCGGAGGTAAATGAACCTATGAATCGATCCCGCGCGCTGCTCCTCGCCGCCGTTCCGCTCCTCGTCGCCGCCGCCGGATGCCGGCGGAAATCCAGCCCGGATGCGATCGAGGCCGCCCCGCGTCCCGTGTGGTCCGTGTCCGAGATTTCGACGGTCGAGGGCCGCAGGTTCCAGGTGACCCTCACGCTGTCGCGATCCTCCGACACCGCTGCCGAAGTCTCGCTCTCGAGCGATACCCCCGCCGACATCCTCTTCCCTGACACCGTCACCTTCCCCGCCGGCGACGTCTCGGAGGGCATCACCTTCACCGCCGTCGCCGCCGAGCCCGGCCCCCTGCGGGACGTCCTCGTCATCGCGTCCACTCCCAACGGCAGTTCGGAACTGCGCGTTCACATCACGGACGACGACGCCGACCTCGGCATCGCGATCGGCCCCGTCGCTTGGGGACCGGGTGTCGCCGTTTTCTCCGCCGCCGGCATCGACGGCCTCTTCGGAACCGCCGACGACGAGTTCGCCGCCGCCCGCAACATCGGCTCCGGCACCCCCGTTCTCGCGTCCACGCCGGCCCCCACCCTCTCCGGCACGGATCTCTGCAGGCCGGTCGTCGCGCCGGGCGGAATCGTCCTCGTGCTGGCATCGGGAACCGTCCCGACCATCCTCCAGGTCACCTCGATTCCCGACGCGCCGGCCGTCAACGCCTCGCTCGCCCTCCCCGCGAAGCCGACCGGCGTCTCCCGCCCGGTCGTGGTCGGCTCGAGGGCCGTCGTCGCGTCCCGCGGCTCGGACACGGTCACCAGCGCAGACGACGCGCTCCTCGTCGTCGAGGGCATCGGCTCCGCCACGCTCACCGTCAAGACCGTGCTCCTCCCCGGCCTCGCGCCGGACGAGCCGTCCGTCCCCGTGCCCCTCGGCGACACCTCGCTGCTCGTCACGACCAGCGGACCGGATTTCCTCTTCGGCACCGGGGACGAAGTCCTCGTCGTCGTCAGCGGGCTCGACACCGCGTCTCCCGTCGCGACCCCCGTCTTCGCAGGGTTCATCCGCGGCGACGCCACCGGGCGCCCCGTCGCCTCCGGAGGCACCATCGCCGCCGTCTGCACCGCAGGCCCCGACTCGACGTTCGGCACCGACGACGACACCCTTCAGGTCGTCCGCGACGTGCTCGGCTCCCCCACTCCAGCCCTCCCCCTCACCCTCGGCCCCGTCTCCTCGGGCGGCGAGGCCCTTCCCCTCTCCACAGGCGGCGACGAAGCGCTCGTGCTGCTGCTCGGGACCGATCTGGTGAAGGGCACCATGGACGACGAGCTGGCGGTGGCCTCGTCGCTCTCCGCCGACCCGATGTTCGTCGCGAAAGTGCCGGCGGGGCGCAGCCTGGCCGGCGCGGAGGGAGGCCTCGTGCTCCTGTCCTCCGGGGCGGCCGTCAGGCTGGATCCCGGAGTCGACGGGACCGTCGGCACGCAGGACGACGGTCTGCGCTTGTTCACGCTGCTCTCCGACCCCTCTCCTTCGTCGACGACGGTCTCGACCGGCCCCCTCCAGCCCTGGGCGCCGATGGCGGTCGACGGCGGGTCGGCCGCACTCTGCGGCGCCGGAGCCGATCACACGGCCGGCACGGGGGACGACGTCACCATCCGCGTCGCGGGAATCGGCGGCTCCGCCGCCATGTCCTCGAACCCGACCGGGGCCTTTGCACCCCTCGGGAAACCCGCCCTCATCTTCACCTCGGCCGGCCGAAGCGTCGCCGCGCGGACCTCCGGGCCCGACGCGACGGGCGGCACCGCCGACGACAGGCTGTCGGTCGCCGTCTCCCCGTAGCGGGAAGTTCGAACCTGAAGGTCCTCCCGGGCGATGAGGGTGCAGCCCTCGCCCGGAGACCCGGCCCATGACCATGAAGCACACGAACGCCACAATCCACGTCCGCTTCGACGGACGATCCTACGACCTCGCTCCCGCGGCGCTCGGCGTACCCGTGGACGCCCCGGACGCCGACATCCATGAGGCCCTCGCCCGTCACTTCGAGGTGCCGCGCCAGACCTTCCGCGCGTTCGTCGTGGAGCGCCACCGGAACGGGTCGGTCACCGTCCGGCCGGAAGCGGTCTTCGGTTAGCCTCTCCTTCGCGGCCCCGCCCACCGGCGGGGCCGCTTCGTTTCCGCACGCCGAAAATCCGGAATCCGCGAACCCCGCGGGCTGCGGAGGTGATGAAGACGCGAAGGGACGGGACGACGCCGCACCCCAGCCCGGGGCTTACACACTCCCGAGAAGAGCGACTGACGAGCCCCCGGCACTTGCGCGGCGACGTCCCGGCCCTTCGGGCCTCCCTTGACAACCTGGCGACGTCATGACGCAGCGCGTCAATGTCATTCCGCCCGCCCGTGGCCTGCCAACAGGTTGCGGGGGCTCACGCCCCCGATCTGGATGGACGCCCCCGGCACCCGGAATGGCCGGAAGACGACTTCGCGGCTCCCCCCAACTTCCGGAGCCTACAAACTGGTCACATTCACCTTCCAGGTGAATCAAGGTTCGAATCCTTCCTGCCTGGGGATCCAGGCTCCACGCCGTAAAACGCCGTCCGGCTCCCGTCACTCGGGAGCCGCGAAGCCGTCTCCCGCCCAGCGTCGCGCCTTTCCGCCCCGCACCCTATCCGCGAAGCCTACAAACCTCGCCTCCACCTGGGGGCATCTGACTCTTAATCAGACCCAGTTCTCAAGCTTCTCCCACTCGTGCGGGGCGGAAACGCGCGATTCGCGGCGGATCCCGGGCGTCCCCCGATCCGAGCTGCTTACAAACCGGACTCCTACTCCCGTGGTCGCGGGTTCGAATCCCGCCCGCTGCACCGGGTCCTCCCGCCGGGAGGCCCCCGTGCAGCGGTAGCTCAGCGGCAGAGCACGTTGCCTTGCGTGGCAGGTCACACTTGGACGCCCGGGATGCGCCGCGACGCGCAACGTTCGACTTTCACGGGGCCGGCGCTTCAATGGCGCCGGCCCTTTTTCCAGGGAGCGCCCATGACGTCGCCGATGTCGCCTCAGGAGCAGGACCTCCGCCTCCGCCTGCTCAACACCCTTCTCACCACGCCCCACCGCAAGCTCGAGGCCGTGCACCCGGTGCACGCGGACCTCGTCTCGCAGGACCCGCTGTTCTACGGGCACCTCGCGGCGTGGTACGCGAAGCACGGCGACGTGCGCGACCACGCCGAGACGTTCGTGATCACGCTGTGCCTGTCGAACTTCGAGGGGCACCGCGACGCGGGGCTGGCGCTGCTGCGCGAGCTGCCGCCGTACGAGGTCCAGCGCGTCGTGGACTTCGTGAAGGGGCGCGTGGAGAAGAAGGGCGGGAAGAGCGAGCGCTGGGGGCTGTTCAAGAACGTCCCGCGGTCGATGACGACCGAGGTCGAGAGGTACCTCCGCGAGCGCGAGGCGGACGCGATCCGCTTCGACGGCGCGGTGCTGCACGCGCGGAAGTCGCTGAAGCGGCTTTACGCGGCGCTTCACATCAAGCCGGGCCCGCGGGCGCAGGCGATCCTGTTCGACGACCGGCCGCCGGAGGACTCGCGGCTGGCGGTGCTGAAGAAGATCGCGAAGTCGGAGGACCCGGGGGAGCAGGCGGCGCTGATCGCGGAGCACCGGATCCCGTACCGGGTGGCGTCGTCGGTGGTGAAGCAGATGACGCCGGCGGTGCTGGCGGCGCTGGTGGACGCGATGTCGGCGCAGGAGCTGATCAACAACCTCGCCAGCCTGCAGCGGCGCGGGGCGAACGACCACCCGGAGATCGCGAAGCTCATCCAGGAGAAGCTGGAGGGGGCGAAGTCCGCCAAGCGGGTGGCGGCGTTCAAGCCGAAGGAGGCCGCGAAGGCGGCGCCGCTGGACGCGAGGACGCAGGAGCAGCTCGCGGAGATCTCGCAGCGCCAGGCGCGGGCGAAGGGGACGATCAAGCGCTCGACGGCGATCCTGGTGGACAAGAGCGGCTCGATGGAGCAGGCGATCGAGGTGGCGAAGCGCCTCGGGTCCATGGTCGCGGGGATCATGGAGGCGCCGCTGCACGTCTTCGCGTTCGACACGCGGGCGTACCCGATCGCCGCTGCCGGCGCGGAGCTGAAGGCGTGGGAGAAGGCGTTCGCGGGGATCAAGGCGGGCGGCGGGACGAGCTGCGGCGTCGCAGTGGACGCGATGATCCGCAAGGGGATCGCCGTCGAGCAGATCGTGATGGTGACGGACGAGGGCGAGAACACGGCGCCGCTGTTCGTGCCGACCCTGCAGAAGTACCGGGAAGCGCTGAAGGCGGACCCGTCGGTGGTGTTCGTGAAGGTCGGCGCGGCCGGGAACCAGCTGGAGAAGCTGTGCCTCGCCGCGGGGATCTCCGTGGACGCGTTCGAGTTCCGCGGGGACTACTACTCGCTGCCGAACCTGATCCCGATCCTGCAGAAGCCGAGCAAGCTGGAGCTTCTCATCGAGATCATGGAGATGCCGCTGCCGGGGAGGAAGGCGTAGCGGGAAGGAACGACGGCAAAGAAAGGAAAAACGAAAAGGGAAAAACAAAAAGAGAAAAGAACAGCTTCTCTCCGCACGGCCCTGTTTTCGTGTTTCCTTTTTCCTTTTTCGTTTTTCCTTTCGTCGTCCTCCCCCATGAATCCCCGCGACCTCATCCGCAGCCTCGCCGCCGCCGACCGCGCCGCGTTCTCGCGCGAGGTCCTCGCCCCCGTGTTCGAGACCGGCGGCGTCCGCCTCCGCCTCAACGGCGTCGCCTGCGAGTTCGTCGTGAAGCGCCCGCGCGAGTTCGAGGCGGGGTTCCATATCCTGCGCCTGGTGTCCCCGCGCGAAGCGGAGGTGGTCCGGCCCGCGCCCCTCGCCGACGTCCGCCGCTACCTCGCTCTGTTCCCCCGCGCCCGGTTCGTCGCCGCCGCGCTCCACGGCTCCACGTGGCTCGGCCTCCCCTCCGCCCCGCCCGAAAAAGGCGTCCGCGTCCGCGGGCTCGCCCCCATCGCCATCGCCCAACGCCTCCAGCTCTTCGACACCGCCCTCGTCCGCTTCGACGGCACCCTGTTTCTCTTCGAATCCGCCGAGCGCGCCGCGACGGCCGGCTGGCTCCGTTCCCAGCTCGACGACGGGACCGCTCCGGACGCCCTCCGCCGCCCCGGCCTCCTGCCCGCCGAACGCGAGGCGTACGCGACGCAGTGGAAGCTTCGCGAGGAGATGCGCAAGCCGCCGGAGCAGCGGCGGCTGGAGGCGGCGCTGGGGGCGGCGGACGCGGAGCTGGTGCGCTACGCGGCGCGCTCGGACCAGCTCACGGTGACGTACCTCGTGGACGGCCGCGAGGTCACCTCGATCGTCGAGCGCGGGACGCTCACGGTCGTCAGCGCCGGGATCTGCCTCGACGGCACGGACGCCGAGTTCGACCTCACGTCCCTCGTCTCCGTCTTGCGTGAGGCGCGCCGCCGTGGCGAATGAGCGCAGCGCCGTCGTCCTCGCGAGCGGCCGGCTCGTGCAGTGGCGCGAGGGCGGCGCGGCGCACGTGGACTTCGACGCGCGGTGGGTGCTCCGCCGCGAGGAGTCGAAAGGCGACGTCGCGGGGTTCTTTCACACGCACCCGCCCGGCGTCCCCGGCATGAGCGACCGCGACCGCCGCACGATGCAGGCCTGGGCGCAGTGCTTCGGCCGGGACCTTCTCTGCGCGATCCGGTGCCGAAGCGCGACCCGCGCGTGGCTCTGCGGCAAGGACGGCGCGCGCCGCGAGGTCGCGTCCGTTATCCTCAAGGGCCGCTCCCTGCAATGGACCCCCTGACCCACGAGAAGGCCTTCCGCGGCCAGCCCGCCCTCGACCGCCTCGCCGCGGCGCGGATCGTCCTCTGCGGCGCAGGCGCCGTGGGCTCGAACCTCTGCGACACCCTGGCCCGGCAGGGGGCGAAGAACCTCCGGGTCATCGACCGCGACCGCGTCGAGCCCCACAACGTCGCGACGCAGGTCTGGTACGCCGAACACGCCGGCCAGTGGAAGGTCGAGGCCCTGCGCGACCACGTCTTCCGCGCGACGGGCGTCGAGATCGACGCCGTGCGCCAGGAGCTCACGCCGAAGAACGCCGCCAAACTCCTCACGGACGCCGACCTCGTCGTCGACGGCTTCGACAACACCGCCGCCCGCCGCGCCGTCACCGACGCCTGCGCCGCCGCTTCCCTCCCCTGCCTCCACGTCGGCCTCAACGCCGGCTATGCCGAGATCCGCTGGAACGAGCGCTACCGCGTCCCCTCGGACGCCGCCGGCGACGTCTGCGACTACCCGCTGGCGCGAAACCTCGTGCTGCTCGCCACTGCGTCAGCGTCCGAGACGATTCTCAAGTGGCTCTGCGAGAGCGTTCGCGAAGACCGGTCCATCACCGTCCGCGATCTCCGGATCGACGAGGAGTCGCACACATAGCGAGGCGGCCTTCGGAAGCGAGTGCTCAGAATCCGGCCGATCGCCACGCCATCACAAGCGTGCCCGAAGCGAGCACAAGGCCTGCAAGGAGAAGCGCACTCAGCGCCATCAGGCGGATCGACGAACTCCGGGAAGTCACGGCAACGTGGGCCACCGCGAGAATCCCGATGCTCTCGGCAATGAGCAGGTAGGGCGGCTGCCCGGCAAACTTCACGGCGGGGATCGCGAACCACGGCCATTGGCGCGGGAACTTGCTCTCAAGCCACTTCAGGTGGTTGCCGAGGCCGAGGGCTCCGCCGGCGCAGCCCATGAGAAACCAAATGGCGACCTGCTGCGTGAGAAACTCACGATCAAACGGGTTCCACTCCACAAACAGGGAAAAAACCGACCTGTGCCCATTGACGTCCCGTGCGGAAATTCCTTCGCCTGCAGCCTCCTCGTCTTTCAGAAAATCCAAATCCCCTACTTCCCGTCCGTCCCCACCTTCGTCCGGTCCACTTCCCCGCTCTTGTTCTGGTCGTTCATCCCCGTCTTGCGGCGCTTCGCCGCGTCCGTCTCCGAGCCCATCATCGCGGGGTCCTTCCACGGGTCGTACTCCTCCTTCTTGGGCTCGGGCGCCTTCTCGACGGCCTTGGGCGGCTCCTTCTTCTTGGGCGGTTCCTTTCCGCCCATCATGGCGAAGCCGAGGCCGGCCAGGACGAGAGCTCCGACGCAGACGCCGCCGATGATCATCGGGGTGTTGTCCTTCTTGCCGCCGGGGCCCGGCGGGGGCGCGCCGCCGCCGCGCTGGAACTGGCGCGTGCTCCCCGAGGACTGCGGCTGCTGGACGGCCGGCATGCGGCGCGACGAAGCAGGGCCGCCGGGGGTCCGCATGCGGGCGCTGGCGGACGAGGCGCTGGAACCGGCGATGCGGCGGGAGGCGGGCTGCATGGTGAGGCCTCGAAGGAGAGTTGCGGGATTATGGCCGCGCGGTGTGACCCGTTCAAGCGCGTTTGCGGTCGGTGGCCTGCATCAAGCGGCCGGCGGCCTGCCCGCGTCACCCGACTAGAACCGCTCGACTCGCTTCTCCGCCGCCGCCGGCTCTTCCTTCGCGATGTCCTCCGCCAGCTTCTCGTAGCCGCGGCGGCCCATGAGCGCGAAGGTCGCGTGCTTGGCGGCCTCGACGCCGGGCTGGTCGAACGCGTTCACGTTCCACAGGCGGCCGGCGTAGGTGGTCATGAGCTCGAAGAAGTGCAGCATGGCGCCGGCCGTTTCGGGCGTGACGCCCTCAACGCGGAAGGTCACGTTCGGGCGCTTGTTCGCGGTCAGCGCCCGCTCGGTACCCCTCTTCTCGGCGTTCAGCAGCTCCCCGAGATCCTTGCCGCGGAGGAACGCGCAGGTGTCGTCCTCGAACCCCTCCGGGATCGGGCATGGGCGGCGGAACCGCGAGACCTCGAGAAAGGCGATGAGCTTGTCGTTGGGGCCCTCGTTGTAGAGCTGCGCCTGCGAGTGCTGGTCGGTGGCGCCGAGCGCCTTGACGGCGGTCTGGCCCTCGAAGACGTCCTTGCCGTCGAGAGACTTGCGCTTCCCGAGCGACTCCGCCCAGAGCTGGCGGAACCAGTCGGCGACGTCGCGGAGGGCGCGGGAGTAGGGCATCATCACGGCGATCTTCTTGCCCTTGCGGTAGAGCGCAGTGTAGAGCGACGCGGCCCGGAAGGCGGCCTCGCGGCCGCGTTCCTCGACGGCGGCGGCGCCCGCGAGGAGGCGGCCAGGGTCCACGCCGCAGGCGGCGAGCGGGAGGAGCGAGACGGCGGTGAGGGCGGAGAAGCGCCCGCCGACGTCAGGGGGCACGGGGAGGTTCTGGAGCTTCTCGCGGCGGGCGAGGTGGCGGAGGAAGCCCTTGTCGGGATCGGTGGTGACGATGACGTGGTCGCGCCAGCGGTCGCCGAGGCGTTTCTTCAGGGCCGCGACGAAGATCATGAGCTGGGCGGCGGTCTCGGCGGTTTCGCCGGACTTGGAGATGACGTTGTAGACGGTGCGCTCGGGGAGGCAGATCTCGAGGTGGCCGGCGGTTTCCTCGGGGTCGACGTTGTCGAGGACGAACAGGCGAGGCGCGCGGCGCGCCTCGGGGGCGGCGAAGTTCCACCACGGGTGCAGGAGGGCCGACGCGAGGGCGGTCGTGCCGAGCGCCGAGCCGCCGATCCCGAGCACGACGAAGTTCTCGAATCCCGCCGCGGTCTTCGCGATCTTCGCGAGTTCCGCCGTGTCCTGCGCGGGCAGCCTGCGAAACCCGGGCTTTCCCGCGGCGCGGTCCTTCTCGACGGCCTCGAACGCGGATCTCCCCGCGGCGAGGGCCGCGGCCCATTCGGCGTCGGTCAGGCCGTCGGCGCCGACGCGCGCGGCCATGGCGTTGGTGTAGTCGAACTCCAGCATGGTTCGTCCTCCGCAGTGGCGTTCAATCCGCGATCATGACGAAGGGCGGGCGTTCTGTCACGCGCGGCGGCGGCGGAGCCAGGTCTCGAGCAGGAGGAACAGGACGGCGGCGAGGAGCGGCCAGGCGTGGAGCCGGTCGCGCTCGGTGCGGGCGGCCGGGGGCCGCGCGGCGACGGCGGACTCCGACCACGCCGGGAACGGCAGCGACGCGCGCGGCCGCGGGCGCAGCGCGGCGGGCCAGTCCCACGCCGCCGCGACGGTCGCGTGCCCGGTCTCGACGGCGGCGTCCACGCGCCGGAGGTCGGGGAAAGCCCGCGCCTCCAGCGCCGCCCCCCACGCGTTCGCCGCCAGCGGCTCCAGCGCCAGCGGCGCGCCGTCGAGCGACACGCGCGGCCTCTCGCCGGCGGTGCGGACGATGACACGGCGCCTGTCGCCGTCGACGGCGACCTCGACCGCGGGGCCGGCGGCCTCGGGACGCATCAGCGT
>JADLHC010000017.1 GCA_020849035.1 Planctomycetia bacterium | reverse complement strand
TCGCGCTCGCCGCGCCTTTCGCCGCCGGCGCCGCCCAGGGCGTCTTCGAGACGGGGAAGCCCTCGCTCGAGGAACTGCGCGCCAACATCGCCCGGTGGAAATCGATGCCCCAGGCCGAGCGCGACCGCGTCCGCCAGGCCTACCGGAGTTTCAAGTCCTTCCGGCCCGAACAGGTCTCCGCCGTGCAGGCCAACTTCCAGAAATTCCGGAATATGCCTGCAGAGCGACGCCGGGAGCTGACGAAGAAGTTCCGGGACCTGCCGCCCCAGGATCGCGAGGCCTTCGCGCAGAAGCTCCGCGAGTTCCAGAAGATGGGGCCGGACAGGCGGAAAACGGCGTTCAAGTTCGCGGAGCTGGCCCAGCGGCTGACTCCCGAGCAGAAACGCCAGCTGAAGCAGGCCGCGACTCACGAGGAAGCACGGCAGCAGATGTCGCGCTGGATGCGCGAGCACGTCATGCGGGACTACCTGCAGGACCTGCCCGCCGGCGAGCGCGATGCCTTCCGCAGCCTTCCCCGCGAGGAACAGAAAGGCCGGCTCCAGAGGTACTGGCGCGAGCGGGTGATGCGCGGCCCGCCCCGGTGACGGAGGAGGTCGGGCATGAAACGGCTGATGACGATCGGCGCAGCCCTCGCGATGACCCTCGCGGGGGCTTTTCCTTTGCACGCGGGGGACCGCGGCGAGGACTGGGGAGCGCTGCTGAAGCGGTGCGACTCGCGGATGCAGCGGGGGCAGGATGAGAAGGGGCTGGGCGGCGCGCTGGACCGGATGTCGGAGAAGGACCGGGCGCGGCTGCGGGCGCGGCTCAAGCGGATCGAGCTGCTGACGCGGGCGTGGGTGCGGGCGGAGCGGCAGGCGCGCTCTGCCTCGGCGGCGCGGGCGATCCTGGCGGTGTTCGGCACGGCGCCGGCGGCCGTCGACCTGAGGCCGACGCTGGACTTCATCATGGAGCTGAACGGGCTGGGGGCGAGGCGGGTGCCGGGCGTTCTCGGGAAGCGCGGGAAGAAGATGATCTAGCGGTTGCGGGCGATTGGAATCACGGCCTGCCGGCGACGGCAGGCCGTTTTGTTTTCGGCGGAGCACGCGAAGTCGGCGGAATCCAATGCGCGCAGCGCCGCTCCGTACTACATTGGCTGTCCGCGGCGGCTGCGCGGTCCCAGGACGCGCGATCCGGCCGCGGGATTCGATTTCGAAAGGAGACGCCCTTGATCGCCCGGCTGCGCGCGACCGTTTCCGCCGTGTTCCTCCTCGCCGCCGCCACCGTCGCGCCGGCGCTCGACCCGCCGCCCTACATCCTCGCGCCCGACGACAGCTTCAAGTGGGCCGCGAAAACCACCACACCCCTCGAAGGAGCGGAAGTCACCGTTCTCCGCATGACGTCGCAGACCTGGCACGAGACGACCTGGCGGCACTGGATCCACGTCGTCAAGCCGGCGGAAGTCAAGCGGCCGGGGCACGCGCTGCTGGTCATCGCCGGAGGCAACAACCGCAAGGACGAGCCGGGTCCCGCCAGCCGCGAGGTGGCCCTGCTGCGCGACGTGGCCATCCGCACCGGCTCGGTCATCGTCATCGTCGGCCAGGTTCCCAACCAGCCGATCTTCGACGGCAAGACCGAAGACGAGATCATCGCCTACACGTTTCAGCGCTACCTCGAGACCAAGGACGAAACATGGCCGGCGCTTCTCCCCATGACCAAGTCTGCCATGCGCGCCATGGACGCGGCACAGGCCTTCCTCAAGGAACGCTACAACCTGTCCCCCGCGAAGTTCGTCGTGACCGGCGCTTCCAAGCGCGGCTGGACGACCTGGCTCACCGGCGCGTTCGACGCGCGCGTGCTCGCCATCGCCCCGATGGTCATAGACACCCTGAACTTCCCGCAGCAGATGGCGCTCCAGGTCGAGTCGTTCGGCGAGTTCTCCGAACAGATCAAGGACTACACGGAGCTGGAGCTGCCGAAGCACATGCAGACGGACGAGGGAAAGCGGCTGGTGCAGCTGATCGACCCGTACCTGTACCGGGACCGGCTGACGATGCCGAAGCTGCTGGTGCTGGGGACGAACGACCGGTACTGGCCGGTGGACGCGACGAAGCTGTATTTCCCGGAGTTGAAGGGGGAGAAGTACATCCACGAGGTTCCGAACGCAGGGCACGGCCTGGGGCCGGGGGTGGTGGAGGCGGTGACTGCGTTCTACCTGAACGTGGTGGACGGGAAAGCGCAGCCGACGTTCGACTGGAAGACCGAGGCGGCGGAGAGCGGGGCGATCATGAGGCTCGCGGCGAAGGACGCGCCGTCGAAGGTGGAGCTCTGGAGCGCCGCGAGCGCGAGCCGCGACTTCCGCGACTCGAAGTGGTCGGCGGTCGAGCTGGCGGGGAAGGACGGCTGCTGGGAGGCGCGCGTGGACCGCGACGGGGCGGGTTGGCGCGCGTTCCACCTGCGGCTGACCTACCGCGGTCCCGCGGAGCAGGACTTCGCGCTGTCCACGAACGTCGAGGTCGTGCCGCCGGCGAAGTAGCCCGCGCTTGCGCCGGTCAAAAGACGAAGACGTTCCCCTTCTCCTTCAGCCCTTCCCATTTCTGCTCGTCGAAGCGGTAGAGGCGCGCCGGCCGGTGGGCGCCGACGCGGGCGGAGCGGGCGAGGGGGCGGAGGACATGGAGGGAGAGGAGCTTGCGGCGGAAGTTCCGCTTGTCGAGGGAGCGGCCGAGGATGGTCTCGTAGGCGTCCTGGACGCCTTTCAGGGTGAACTCCTCGGGCAGCAATCGAAAGCCGACGGGGGTGTACTCGAGCTTGTAACGGAGGCGCTGGAGGGCGTACTCGAGGATGCGGGCGTGGTCGAAGGCGAGGGCGGGGAGCGCGGCGAGCGTCGCCCAGCGGCCGTCGCGCGGGGTGGGGGCGGGGGGGCGGACGAGCGCGATGTAGGCGACGGTGACGACCCGCCCGCGCGGGTCGCGGCGCGGGTCGCCGAAGGTGTAGAGCTGCTCGAGGTAGACGTCGCGGAGGCCGGTCTCCGTTTCCAGCACGCGCTTGGCCGCCGCGTCGAGGGACTCGCCCTCCTCCGCGAATCCGCCGGGGATCGCCTCGCGTCCTGCGAACGGCTCGACCGGGCGGCGCACGAGGAGGACGCGCAGTTCCGGCCCCTCGAGCGAGAACACGATCGTGTCCACGGAGAGGCGGATCTCCTGGCGCGGCAGGTTCGGGCGCGCGGAGGCGGGGCGCGGCATCAGCTCTTCCTCCGCCGCCGAGCCGCGCGGGCGTCGAGCCGGGACTCCGGGCGATAGCGCTGCGCGATGGGCAGGCGCCGCCCGGCGCCGAACGCGCGCGGCGTGACCTTCAGCCCGGGCGGCATCTGGCGCCGCTTGTACTCGTTCCGGTCGACCATCTTCACGACCTTCGCCACGACGTCCGCGTCGAACCCGCGCTTCACGATCCGCGCCGGGTCCTCGTCACGCTCGACGTAGCGCGCGAGGATGCCGTCGAGGATGTCGTACGGCGGCAGGCTGTCCTGGTCGGTCTGGTTCGCGCGCAGCTCGGCGGTGGGCGCCTTGGTGAAGACGCGCTCTGGGACGAGCGGCCGTTCGCGGTTGGCGTGGCGGGTCAGCCGGTAGACCAGCGTCTTCGGGATGTCGCTGATGACCGCCAGGCCGCCGCACATGTCGCCGTAGAGGGTGCAGTAGCCGGTCGCGAGCTCGCTCTTGTTTCCGGTCGTCAGGACGAGCCAGCCGAACTTGTTGGAGAGCGCCATGAGAAGGGCCCCGCGGATCCGCGCCTGCAGGTTCTCCTCCGTCACGTCCGGCGGCCGCCCCTCGAACGACTTCGACAGCGCCTCGAGATAGGCCCGGAACGGCCCCTCGATCGCGATCGTCCGCGCGTCGATCCCCATCGCGTCGGCCATCAGGCGCGCGTCCTCGTTGGAGGCGTCGCTGGTGAAGCGGCTCGGCATGAGGACGCCGTGGACGCGGTCGGCCCCGAGCGCCTCGACGGCGACGGCCGCGACGAGCGAGGAGTCCACGCCGCCCGACAGCCCGAGCACGACGTCCGTGAACCCGCATTTCCGCACGTAGTCCCTCAGCCCGAGCACCAGCGCCTCCCACACCGCCGCCGTCTCGTCAGCCGGCTGCGGCCGGATGTCCCCGGGCCCGGCGTCGAGATCCACCACCACGAAGTCCTCCGCAAACGCCGCCGCCCGCGCCAGCAGCCGGCCCTTCGCGTCGAACGCGCAGCTCCGCCCGTCGAAGACCAGGTCGTCGTTCCCGCCCACCTGGTTCACGAACACCAGCGGCGACTTCCGGCGTTTCGCGATCGCCCCGAGCATGTCGCGGCGAAGCGCGCCCTTGTCCATCCAGTACGGGGAGGCGCTGATGTTGACCAGCACCTTCGCGCCTTTCTTCGACAGCTCCGCCATCGGGTCGATCGAGTAGCTGCGCTTCGACCAGTACTCCTTGTCGTTCCAGGCGTCCTCGCAGATCGAGAGGCCGAGGCGGTCGCGATCGACGCGCGCGACGGCGTCGGGGCGGCCGCGCTCGAAGTAGCGCTCCTCGTCGAAGACGTCGTAGAAGGGGAGGAGGGACTTGCGGGCGACGCGGACGAGGCGGCCGTTGTCGACGAGGGCGGCGGCGTTGAAGAGTGGGCGGCCCTCGCCGGGGTTGGGCTGGGCGAATCCGACGACGGCGGCGATGTGGGTGGAGGCGCGGCGGACGCGGTCGAGGGCGCGGAGCTGGGCCCGGACGAAGTCGGACTTGAGGAGGAGGTCGCGGGGCGGGTAGCCGGTGAGGGAGAGCTCGGAGAAGACGACGAGGCGCGCGCCGCGCTCCCGGCCGTGGGCGAGGGCGCCGACGATCTTCTGGGCGTTGCCGTCGATGTCGCCGACGGTGAAGTTGATCTGGGCGAGGGCGACGCGCATGGGCTTAGTGTAAACCGAACACTAACGGCGCGTCGAGCGTCAGCGCAGGTCGATCGCGTAGAGGTTGAAGTCGTCGCAGCCCAGCAGCGCTTCCGGCACCCCGTCCCCGTCGAGGTCGTCGAGGGTGACGCCCATCTCGCAGGAGCGGGGGAGCTGGAAGCGCCAGCGCTCGCGGCCTGAGTCCAGGTCGAGGCGGAAGACGCGGCCGGCGTTGTCCGCGCCGACGACGGCGCTTCCGCCGGGCAGGTCGGCGACGCCGACGGCGCCGGAGACGGGGGCGCCGGCGGACCAGGTCCAGGCGGTGGAGCCGTCGCGGCGGAGGCGGGCGACGCCGGTCCGCGTGCCGATGACGAACCCGCCGTCGGGGAGCGCCACGCCGGCGGCGGACGAGCCGCCCAGCCCGGGCAGGCGCCTGATGAGGAGGCCGTCGCGGTCGAGGAAGACGAGGTCGGAGGCGCAGGAAACGGCGATCTCCGCGCGGCCGTCGCCGTCGAGGTCGTGCGGGAACGCGGGCCCCCACGTGCGGTCGCCCGGCTTCGCGCTCCAGAGCGGATGGCCCTGAAGGTCCCAGGCGAGCACCATGCCCGTTTGAGCGTCCGGCGAAGCGCCGGCGGCGACGATCGCCGGCGTCCCGTCGCCTGTCAGGTCCGTGAAGCACGGCGGCTGGAAGACGCAGAGAGGCGATTCCGCCGTCCACAGGTCGCCGGTTTTCCCCGGACGGATCGCCCGAACCGTCACCGGGTACTCGAAGATCACCGCTTCGGCCCGCCCGTCGCCGTCGAGGTCGCGCAGGAGCGCCGGCGGATACGGCGTCCCGGCGAGCGGCGTCGAGGCCAGCTCCGCGCCCGTGCGGCCGTCGACGCAGACGAACAGCTTCTCCCGGTTGCCCGTCTGGGTGAAAACGTCCGCGGTCCCGTCGCCGTTCCAGTCGGCGAGGGCGGGCGGGTGCATGACGTCGAAACTCGTGCCGTAGCGCCACAGGACCTCGCCCGTCGCCCCGCGAAGGCACAGGAGCTCCGAGACGTCGTCGCCGCTTCTCAGCACCTGCGTCACGACGGCCTCGCCGTTCCTCCGGTACGTCATGGGGCGGCTGCGGACGGCGTTGTCCGAGGGACGCTTCCAGAGCACGCGCGTGGAGCGGACGACCTGGACGCCGTAGCCGAGCAGGGCCCAGTCGGGGCGGCCGTCGGCGTCGAGGGACAGGGCGCGGACCTGCTGGGGCGCGAAGTCGAGGAGGACCTCGCGACGGAGGCGGCCGTCCTCGCCGATGACGAGGAAGCGATGGTCGCGGGTGACGAAGGCGAACTCGGGGCCGGCGGGGCCCTCGGCGCAGTCGGGGTAGGCGGCGGTGCCGGTGCGGGTATCGAAGCGCCAGAGCGGGAGTCCGGACTCGGCGGAGCGGCAGACGATGTCGTTGCCTTCGGTGGAGCACCAGGCGGTGGGACTCCAGGCGCAGCTGGCGGCGGGGCCGTCCGGCATGGGGCCGGGGGAGCGGGAGATCCGCCGGCCGGTGGCGACGTCGAAGGCGGCGACGCCGTCCGGGACGAACGCATAGAGCGTGGCGACGCCCGCGGCGGACCGCGTGAGGGTCAGGGTGCCCGGGCGCGCGCCGGTCACGCGCCAGGCGACGCGGCCGTCGGCCGGGTCGAGACCCACGAGGTCCGAGTCGGTCGCGCAGGGAACAGGGCTGTCGTCCGGCAGGGCGTAGGGCCAAAGGCCGTCGTTGGGGATGCGCACCGCAGTTCCCGCGTTCCACGACCACCGCACCCGACCTTCTTCGTCGAGCGCCTTGACCGACTCGCTTCCCGTCACCAGGATTCCGCCGGCGCCGAACGCGGACACCATGGGAGCCGGGGCGCCGCCGGCCGGCACGAGCGGGCCCGGTTCGGCCGAGCCGGACCGCGCCCGCCGAACGCCGCCCGGCACCGGGATCCACAGGTCGCGTCCGACCGCGGACGGTCGCGGCCAAAGCGGGGCTTCCGTCGAGGCCGGGGTCTTCCACTCCCACAGCAGCTTCTGCGGCGCCCGGCCCCGCCACGTCCCCGCCTCGCCGGGGTCCCTTCCCGACCACACCGCGACGCGGAGCTCCCCGGGGAAGTATCCGAGGATGGCGTCGTCGAGGACGCGGTCGCCGTCCCAGTCCACCGGGCACCAGGCCAGGTTCGACATTTCACGCCACGCGGGGGTGGCGCGGAGGGTCTCGGCGGTGCGGCCGTCCACCGTGAGCAGCAGGCTGGCGAAGTGGCCGGCGACGTCGGGCGTGCCGTCGCCGTTCGTGTCGCGGGTCGTGCAGGGGCCGAAGAAGACGTTGCCGATGCGCTGGGCGGCATAGCCGGCGGGGGGAAGAGACACCCAGGCGGTCGAGACGGCGTTCCGCTCGACGCGAACGACGCGCTCGCGCGACTCGGCGCCGGTGCGCCGGAAGGCGAGGCGGACCTCTCCGGTGGGGACGGCGTGGCGGCGAAGCGGCAGGCCGTGGACCTGGCCGTCGATTTCCACGGTCGTGCCCGGGAAGTCGGCGTCGAGGTCGAGCAGCCCCGTCGAGCGGGCCAGCGCGACCGGGATGGTCCTCCGCTCGCCGCGTTCGACGGAGATCTCCGCCGCCCAGTCCTCGCATCCCGGCGCCCGGGCGACCACCGTGTGCCGGCCGGCCGACACCCGCGCTTCGCCGCCGCCGGGCTTTCCGTCCACCTCCACCGACGCGCCGGGCGTCCCGACTTCGAAAACCAGCACGCCCGGCCGGGTCCGTTCCCATCCCGCGGCCGCGGCCGTCGCTGCCACGAGCGCCAGAACCGCGCCTGCCGCCGCCGGGTTTCGCCGTGCCCAGCTTCTCATCCGCCGCGCCACGCCCGGCGGCCGCACCGAAACCGGCTCGCCCGCGAGGTGCCGCTCGATGTCCTCCGCCAGCGCCTCAGCCGTCGCGTACCGCCGCCCGCGCTCCTTCTCCATGGCCTTCAGCGACACCGCCCGGAGTTCCTCCGGCCCTTCCATCCTCGCCGGGTCGTCCGTCTCGACTTTCTTCATCACCTCCAGCAGGTCCGTCCCCTGGAACGGCCGCTGCCCGCACACTGTCTCGTGCAGCATCACGCCCAGCGCCCAGACGTCCGACCGGATGTCCACCTCGTGCGCCCGCCCCGCCGCCTGCTCCGGTGCCATGTAGAACGGCGTCCCCAAGGTCTGGCCGGTCACCGTCTTTACCGTCGAGTCGCCCGAGTGCGTCGTCTTGGCCAGCCCGAAATCCAGGATCTTCGGCTCTCCCTCGGCCGTCACCAGCACGTTCCCCGGCTTCAGGTCCCGGTGGATCACGCCCCTCATGTGCGCGTGGTGCACCGCGCGGCAGACCTTCACCAGCGCCCGCAGGCGCTCCTCGAGACCCCGCGTCTTCGCCCACCGGTCGAACGGCTGCCCCTCGACGATCTCCATCGTGAAGAACCGCCGCCCCTCCTCGCGGCCCACGTCGTACACCGCCACGATGTTCGGGTGGTTGAGCTGCGCGGCCAGCTCGGCCTCCCGCACGAACCGGCGTTCGTCCTCCTCCGAGGCGAATTCCCCGGCGAGGAGGACCTTGAGGGCGACGTCGCGCTGCGCGTCGGTCTGCCGTGCGCGGAACACCACGCCCATCCCGCCGCGGGCGATCTCGTCAACGAGGTGGTAGCGGCCGAACGTGCGCGTCGCGGGAACGCCGGGGCGGCGGCCCGGCAGGCCCGGCTCCGTGTCGGCGAGCGACGACTCGTCCCCGCCGCGCGAACCGGACGGTGCCAGCACGGTGCGATCCAGCGCGGAGGGAGCCGGCGGCGGCGCCTTGCGCGTCGCTTCCGGATCGTCCGGCACGCCCGGCGTCGTCATCCTCCCTCCGCCCATTCCCCGGGTCCCGGGCGGATGTTACACCGCGCCGGGGGCAAGGCGTCCCCCGGCGCGGCAAATCCGGCTATTTGTCCCACTCGGGCTCGATGAAAAGGGCGAGCAGGCGCGGCTCGTCCCCGGCCGTCGGGGGAGCCGCGACGACCGCCAGCACGGCCTGGCCCGGCCGCACCGCGAGCGTCGCCGCAAGGCGCGAGCGCGAGACGCGCGGCAGCTCGGTGACGAGGGTCCCCTGGCGCACCGTCGGGATCTCGTCGCGGCGGTCGAAGAGCCGGTCGAAGTCGACGGAGAACCGGAGCAGCATCGTGTCGGATCCGAATCCGTTGGGAAGGGCGCAGACGTCGAGCGCGAGTCCTTCGCTCACGGTGCCCACGACCGGGTCCCAGACGGTTGCGCCGTCGCCCGTCGTGCGTTCGTAGCCGCGAACGTAGGCAACCTGGTTCGAGATGGTGATCGTCCCGGGCCGGCCGGCGAGGATCGTGAGCCTGGGCGCGGAGAGGATCTGCGTTTCGCCGTCCTTCTTCCATCTCTCCACCACGTGCTCCAGCTCCGCCCGGTCGTACACGTCGGCGAGCCCGCCCTCCGCCGACTGGGTCCACCCGATCGCGGCCAACTGCCCGGGGCTCAGCTCGAGCGCCCGCGCCCGCACCGTCAGCACGCGATTCTCGGCGCCGGCCAGCGCCGTCAGCACCGACCGCACCGCCTTCCGCGCCGCCGGCGAATGTCGCACCACGATGGCGTCGCCGTCCGCGTACAGCGCCGTCCCGTGCGGCGGCCCCCATGTCCCCGGCGCCACGAGCCGCCCGAGAGTGCCGACCAGCCCCTCCAACCCCTGTTCCGCCAGGTCCATGTCCACCGCGACCCGCTCCGTCGAAATCTCCCCGCCCTCCGGCCCCGGGACCTCCTCGATCGCGACGGTCGTCCGCTCCGCCGGCATCAGCCCCGGCCCCGCCCCCGGTCCCGCCGCACACCCGCAGATCGCCAGCAGCACCGCATTGAAATGCACCCGCATGCCACGACTCCTTCCCATCCCCCCCGGTCGGCCCCCCTCAGGCCTTCACGATCCGGTCCCTGCCCTTCATGACCCCCTTCGTCGCGTTCCGCGTGTCCACCACCAGCGGCGCATGCTCCGCCACGAACGCATAGTCCACGTCCGCATGGTCCGTCACGATCACCGTCGCCTCGTGCTCCTTCAGCGCCTTCGCCGTCAGCGCGATCGACCTCTGCTTCACGTCGTGCTTCCGCCCCTTCCGTATCCGCGGGATGTGCGGGTCGTGATAGTCCACCTTCGCCCCCCGCTCCTCCAGCAGCTCGATCAGCTTCAGCGCCGGCGACTCCCGCACGTCGTCGCTGTTCTTCTTGTACGCGACCCCCAGCAGCAGGATCCGCGAGCCGTGCAGCGTCTTTCCGCGCCGGTCCAACGCCTCCGCGAGACGCGCGACGACGTAATACGGCATCCCCGTGTTGATCTCGCCGGCGAGCTCGATGAAGCGCGTGGTGACGTCGTACTGGCGCGCCTTCCACGACAGGTAGAACGGGTCGATCGGGATGCAGTGGCCGCCGAGTCCGGGGCCGGGCGTGAAGGGCTGGAAGCCGAACGGCTTGGTCGAAGCGGCCTCGATGACCTCCCAGATGTCGATTCCCATGCGGTCGAAGACGACCTTGAGCTCGTTCACGAGGGCGATGTTGACGCAGCGGTAGATGTTCTCGAGGAGCTTCGCGGCCTCGGCGGCCGCGGCGCTCGAGACCGGGACGACCTTGACCACCGCGGCCCCGTACAGCGCCGCCGCGACGCGCCCGGCCGCCGCGTCGAGCCCGCCGACGACCTTCGGGATGCGCTCCGTGGACCAGTTCGGGTTGCCCGGGTCCTCGCGTTCCGGGCTGAACGCGAGCAGGAAGTCCTTCCCTCAGCGCAGTCCCGACTTCTCGAGGATCGGGCGGCAGACCTCCTCCGTTGTCCCCGGGTACGTCGTGCTCTCCAGCACGACGAGCTGCCCTTTCCTCAGGCGCGTCGAGATCGCCTCGCTCGTCCGCTCGATGTAGGTCATGTCGGGGTCGCGCGTCTCCGTGAGAGGCGTCGGGACGCAGATGAGCACGGCGTCGGGCTCGTCGAGGCGGTCGAAGTCCGCGGTGGCCTCGAAACCGCGGCCGCGCATCGCCTGCACGGTCCCGGCAGAGACGCTCTTGATGTAGCTGCGCCCCTCGCCGAGCGCCCGAACCTTCTCCGGGTCGATGTCGAACCCGAGGACTCGAAATCCGGCCTGCGAGAAGACGCGTGCCAGCGGAAGTCCGACATAGCCGAGCCCGATGACGCCGACCCGCGCCTTCCGCGACTTGATCCTCGCGAGGAAGTCCTTCTCGATGTCGCTCATTTCGCGAGCGTCTCCACAATTTTGAAGGCCCATGCGCCGAGCAACCCCGCCCAGAACGCGATCGTCACCGGCCGGCCATACCCATTGAAGCGGCGCTCGACGGTTCCGCCGCGAAAAAGGAAGAAGAGGGAGGCGAGGCCGACGGCGACGGTGGCGACGAACAGGAGGGCGCCCATGGGCTGGGTCTTGATGGAGGTCCACGGGTGACCGTGGGCCATCCAGGCCCACGAGGTCGTCATGCCGCAGGAGAAGCAGGGGATCCCGGTGAGCTTCAGGAAAGTGCAGGGAGGGAGCCCGAGGCGCTCGTGTGTCCCCATCCCGGTGGGCGAAGGCGTGACGGCTGCGGAAACGGCGACGAGCCCCGCCGCGATGAGGACGAGCGTGATGTTGACGAGACGGTCCTGGGTCGTGGGGGCCATCCGGCCGCGATTCTGCCACACAGCTCCCGGCCGGCACAGGGGGCTTGGAGTTCGGGAACGCAGAGGGAACAGAGGGAGCAGAGTCGCCCCCTCGCAGCACCGGCGCGGCCGGCGCGGACTCGAGCGTCGCCGGTGACGTTCTCTCTGCTTCCTCTGCGTTCCTCTCCGTCGCTCATGCTCCCCCGTGCACGACGCGCTGCACGCCGCCGATCAGCGCGGGGAGCCCGAAGTTCAGGATGAGCGCGCGCCTGAGCCCCGTGATTTTCAGGTACGGGATCGCCCGGGCCTTGAAGAGCTCCGCGTGCGGGGTCCGAGGACGCGGTGCACCTCGATGGCCGCGGCGATCAACTGCTCCGTCTGCGGATCGCGCATGTCACTCGGTCCTCCGCGGCTCCAGCCGCTCCAGCGCCTCGTCCACCGTCGCCACCGGCACCACTTCGATGCCGCTTCCCGCCCTCGGCCCGGGCGCCGGAACGAGGATCCTCCGGAAGCCCAGCCGGGCCGCTTCCTCGACGCGGCCCTCCATCGGCCCGCAGGGGCGGATCTCTCCGCCGAGGCCGATCTCGCCGGCGACGGCGGTGTCGCGGGGGAAGGGGCGGTCGAGGAACGCGGAAGCGACGGCGAGCGCGACCGCGAGGTCCGCGGAGGGCTCCTCGAGCCGCACGCCGCCGGCCGTCGCGACGAAAACGTCCTCCCCGGACACGTGCAGGCCGGCGCGCTTCTCAAGCACCGCCAGCAGCACCGCGAGGCGCGTCGCGTCCACGCCGGTGGCGCGGCGGGCAGGCGTGCCGAATCCGGACCTTGCGGTGAGCGCCTGCACGTCGACCAGGATCGTGCGCGTGCCGACGAGCGCGGGGGTGACGGCGACTCCGGGAAGGGCGTTCGCGGTGCGGCTGAGGAAGTAGCGCGAGGGGTTGCCGACGTCGGCGAGGCCGCCGGCGGTCATCTCGAAGATGCCGACTTCGCCGGTGGAGCCGAAGCGGTTCTTGACGCCGCGGAGGAGGCGGTAGTCCTGGACGCGGTCGCCTTCGAGGTAGAGGACGGCGTCGACGAGGTGCTCGAGGGTGCGCGGGCCGGCGACGGAGCCCTCCTTGGTGACGTGGCCGATCAGCGCGAGCGCGTGGCGCCCGGTCTTCGCGGCCGCGGTGAGGCGCGCCGCGCACTCGCGGACCTGCGCGAGCGAGCCGGGGATCGAGGGCACCTCCGGCACGGCGACGGTCTGGATCGAGTCCACGACCACAAGGTCCGGCCCGTGCGCGGCGACTTCCGCCGCAAACCCGGGCAGGCTCGTGCCCGTCGCGACCAGGAGCCGCGGCGACCGCGCGCCGACGCGGCGGCCCCGCATTGCGACCTGCGCCGCCGACTCCTCGCCCGTCAGGTACAGCACCGTCCCTCCCGCCTCGGCGACGCGGTTTGCCGCCTGCAGCAGCAGCGTGCTCTTCCCGACCCCGGGGTCGCCGCCGACCAGGACCGCCGATCCGCGCACGAAGCCGCCCCCCAGCACGCGGTCGAGCTCGAGAGAGCCGGAGGAAAAGCGCTCCTCGGCGGACTGCGGGACCTCCGCCAGCGGCCGGGCGCGCTCGCGCGCCACCCCCCATCCCGCGGGGTCTGACGGCGGCGCGGCGTCGGGCTCGAAGCAGTTCCACTCGCCGCAGGCGGGACAGCGGCCGAGGCGTTTCGGGGCGGAATGTCCGCAGTGCACGCAGGCGAAGGAAGGGCGGGGCATGGGGACCTCTCGTGGAAAGGGGAAGGGGAGAGGTGGGGGAGGAGGCGTGCCTCCCCGGCCGCGCGGAGTGATTCAGATCAACCGTAAATATTGAACATAATCGGCGCCGAGTCAAGCCCCCCGCGCCGCTTTTTTCCGTAGAATCTCCGCGCCATGCAACAGGTCGACCCCGCAGAGATCTACGCCATCACCCGCCCCCACAAGAACCTCTTCTGGCTGTACTTCATCCAGTGCTGCTTCGGCACCGTCCTCCACCCGATCATCTTCCTCCCCCTCTACTTCCGCTTCCATACCCTTAAGTACCGCTTCGACGAGGAAGGCGTCTCCGCCTCCTGGGGCATCCTCTTCCGCCGCGAAGTCGTCCTCACCTACGCCCGCATCCAGGACATCCACCTCTCCCGCAACATCTTCGAGCGCTGGCTCGGCATCGGCACCGTCCAGATCCAGACCGCCTCCGGCAGCGCGTCCGCCGAACTCTCCATCGAGGGCACCGACAAGTTCGAGGAGATCCGGGACTTCCTCTACTCGCGGATGCGCGGCCACGAAAAGGCGAAGCCCGCCGCCTCTCCCGCGCCCGCCGCTTCCTCCGAGGCCGTCGACCTCCTGCGCGAGATCCGCGACGACCTCCGCGCGGTGCGCGAGGCGGTGGCGAAGGGGGCGCGGAATGTATGAGTCGCTGAAGGGGGTCGCGCTGCATTTCCTGAAGGTCTCGGCGGAGCCGCCGGAGGAGCCGGTGGGGACGCACGAGAGCGTCGTGGTGTTCCGCGCGTCGCCGAAGTACCTGACCTACCTGCTGATCCCGATGTGGTTCTCGCTCGCGGGGGCGGCGTTCGGGCTCGGGGTCTTCGAGGTGGCCGCCGTGGTCGCGGTCTGGAGGCAGGGCTGGGCCTGGCTGGCCGTCGTCATCTGCGCGTTCGCTGTCGCGCTCTTCGTCGTCAAGGCCGTCTCGTTCTACGTCGTCACGCGGCTGAACTACGAGCTGCGGTGGTACATCGTCACCGACCGCTCTCTACGCATCCGCGAGGGCGTCTGGCTCGTCCGCGAAGTGACGCTCACCTTCGCGAACGTCCAGAACCTCAACATCACCCAGGGCCCCCTCCAGCGTTACCTCGGCATCAGCGACCTCATCGTCGACACCGCGGGCGGCGGCACGGGCGGCGCGCACGGCGCCGAGGGGATGACGTCCCACCACGGCGTCCTCCGCGGCATCGAGAACGCCGCCGAAGTCCGCGACCGCATCCAGAACCTGCTGCGCGCCTACCGCGCGGCGGGGCTCGGGGACCCCGAGGAGAAGCGCCTCGCGGCGGAGGCCGCACCCGCGGCGGAGGCGGGGCTCGCGGAGGCGCTCCGCGGGCTGCGCGACGAGGCGAAGGCTCTTCGTGTCGCGTTTCGGGCCTGATTCCCGGATATAATCCGCGGCGACCGGGGGGAGTTCGGAGGACCGTCCATGCGCTTCGCCGCAGCAGTCGTCGCCGTGCTGGCCGCCTCTTCAGTTGCTGACGCCGACGGGGACTGGGATCCGCGCGGCGGGCCCGGGATCGACCTGGCGTCGAACGTCGCGCTGGCGGCGCTCTGCGAGTTCGAGGGGCACCTGTACATCGGGACGGAGAATCCCGGCGTGGGAGCGCGGATCTACCGGACGACGAACGGGGTGTCGTTCACGGCGGTGGCGACCGCGGGATTCGGCGACGGCGTGACGAAGGTCACGGAGTTCGAGGTCTTCGGCTCTTTCCTCTACTGCGGGACGGCGTCCCCCGCGGGCGGGGCGATCTACCGATCCGACGACGGAGTGACGTGGACGCGCGTGAGCCCGTTCGGATTCGGGTCGGCGGACAACGCCGAAGTGACGGCGCTGGCGGAATTCGCGGGGGATCTGTACGCGGGGACGCGGAACACGGGCGCCGGTGGCGCCCAGCTCTGGAAATCGGCGGACGGTACGACGTGGACCGAGTCCGTGACAACGGACGGGTTCGGGGACGCGGACAACACGTCGATCAACGACCTCGAGGTGGACGGCTCCTTCCTGTTCGCCGTGACGACGAACGACGTGGACGGGGGGAACTACGTCCGCGTGACTTCGGGAGACGCGTTCACCGTCCTGGTCGACGACGGGTTCGGGACGGACCGGAACAGCGCGTTCACGGCGCTCGAGGTGTACCGCGGGGAGATGTACATCGGGACGAGGAACACGTCGGACGGGTACGAGATCTGGTCGACGCCCGACGACCTGGGCTACTACCGCCGGTTGAAGGAGGGGGGCGGCGACTCCGCGAACGTCGCGGTCGCCGACCTCGAGCGGTTCGGCGAGTACATGTACGTGGGCGTCGAGTCGGTCGGGGAGGCGTTCGAGGTTCTGCGGACGGACGACGGCGGGCACTACGGCCAGGAGGACTCCGACGGCTTCGAGGACCCGGGCAACTTCCGCGCGAACGACTTCGCCCAGTTCGGCAACAAGCTCTGGTGCGGGACGTCGAATCCCTCGGGAGGCGGGCTCTACGAGGCATCCATCCCTTCCGGCGGAAAGGACTCGTCCAGCAACGACGACGACGACGACGACGACCACCGCTGGCGCGCCCACTGCTTCGTCGCTACGGCCGCCTGGGGCTCCACGGCCGTCCCGCGCGTCGAGCGCCTCCGCCAGGTCCGCGACCGCCGCGTCGAGGCCTGCGACGCCGGCCGCCGCTTCACCGGCCTCTACCGCGCCTCCGCTCCCCCCGTCGCCCGCGTCGTCGGCGGGTCGGAGCTCCTGCGCGCCCTCGTCCGCCGGGCCCTTCCGGAGTAGGCGCACCGGGACCGTGCAGGACCGGCGTTCCCCGGTTATCCTCCCGACCCAACCCGTTCAGCCCCCGGTCGTTAAACCGGGGTCCCGGAACCCGGAGAACCCCATGCGCCGAGCCCTCCCAGCCCTGCTCCTCGCCGCCGCAGCCGCCGGATGCAAGTCCACGCCGCTTCCGCCCGACCAGCTATCCGTCGAGGAAGAGGAGTGGATCCTGCAGGTGAGCGACGAGCTCCTGTCGTACGAGGATTCGCGGGCGGCGGGGCTGGAGGCGGACCAGAACGACGCGAAGCACCGGATGCAGCGGATCGCGATGGACCAGCGGGAGCTGCTGGTGAAGGCCGTGCACTGCAACGACTGGCGCGCGCGGAAGATCGCGGGTGCGGCGCTCGGCTTCGGCGAGCAGGACGACGTGATCGGGATCCTGGTGGACGTGGTGAAGAACGACCCGGACGTGGAGGCGCGCAAGGGGGCGCTGTGGGGGCTGGCGGTGCACGGAAGCGAGCAGACGCCGGCGGACCCGCTGGTGGCGGTGCTGTCGGATCCGGACGCGGAAATGCGGCGCCTTGCGCTGGGCACGTTGTCGAAGGTGCTGCGGCGCAACAACGACCGCGGCGCGCTGCCGCGGGTGCTGGAACTGCTGGTGGACCCGGACTGGAAGGTCCGCGGGCAGGCGGTGCTGGTGCTCGCGACCGTGGCGCGCAAGGACACGATCAAGCCGATCACGGAGAAGCCGCTGAAGGACGAGAACCCGGTGGTGCGCCTGCACGCCGTGGGCGCCCTGCAGGTGATCAGCGAGGAGGAGAGCGTGGATCCGCTCATCGGGGCGCTCACCGATCCCGATCCCCGCGTCTCGGACACGGCGCAGCGTTCGCTGGAGATCCTGACGGGGCAGAAGTTCGGCAAGGAGCCGGAGAAGTGGGACTTCTGGTGGAAGAAGCGCCGCGAGCTGGGGATGGGGCTGGACCATTGACGGGCGCCGGCGGGCTGGAACCGCGGGGGCTGTCCGGGGTCTAATAGGCGAACCCGAACCGCCCGGAGGTCTCCGATGCTGCGCGCCTTTGCCGTCGCCGTGCTCGCCGTCCCGCTGGCCGTCGCCCTGCTTCGCGCGGAGGACGAGCCCGCGCCGCCGCCGTCCTTCCCGCCGCGTCCCGCGGGCGGCGTGGACGCGTCCGCCGACGGCGTGGCCGCCGCGGTCCGCGGACTCGCGGCGGACGACGCGGCCGAGCGCGAGGCCGCCGCCGCGAGGCTCTTCTGGATCGGCGAGCCCTCGCGCCCTGCGCTGGAAGGCGCGCTCCAGTCGAAGGACGCCGAGGTCGTGAGTCAGGCGCGGCAGGTGCTGGCGCTGCTGGACGCGCGCAAGTCCCTCGCCCCCCTCGACGGGGCTCAGAGGGCGGGCGTCGCGGCGATGGTCGGGAGCGAAAAGGAGGACAAGGACGCGCTCGGCGGCTTCTACCACTCGCCGAACGTGCCGGTCGCGATCCCGGACTCCCTGAAGGCGCCGGAAAACGCGGTGAGCGTCCTGGTGGACACGGCCGGCGTCGCGGTCGTCCCTCCGCGCACGCTCGGCATGATCGTGCGCATCGTGAACAGGACCCGCGAGGAGGCCGCGTTTTCGGCTTGCGACTCCGTCATCCGGCTGGTCCTGGAGGCGAAGGACAAGGACGGGAAGTGGTGGCCGCTGGAGGACGAGCCGGAGTCGTTCTGCGGGAACAGCTACCACCGGGCGTTCCTGCCGGAGAAGAAGATGTGGGTCGTCGCGGTGCCGGTGTACGCCGGCGAGTTCCGCACGAAGCTGCGCTACCGGCTGTGGAGGAGCTACCAGGAGGGCTCGGACTCGATCCTGTCGGCGGAGTTCGACGGGGCGGTGAACCCGGCGCTGATTCCTGCGGGCGGGGAGAAGAAGTAGGGTCAGGCGCGAGCGGCGAGCGCCGCGGCGGCGAGGACGGCGGCGGTTTCGACGCGGAGAATGTGGGGGCCGAGGCGCATCCCGGGAAGGGCCGCCAGGGCGGCGCGCTCCTCCGGCGCCCAGCCGCCCTCCGGCCCGACGAAGGCGAGGGCGTCGCCGGCCGCCCCGGGCACGGGGCCGCCGGCGGGGTCGGCGACGACGCGCACGGGCCACGCGGCCGTGGCGGCGAGGACGTCCGCGAGGGGCCGCGGCTCCATGAGCTCGGGCACGGTCGCGCGCCCGCACTGCTTCGCCGCGCCGGCCGCGATCCGCTCCCATCGCGCCCGCTTCTCCGCCCCCTCGGCCGTCGCGACGCCGCGCCGGGCGAGGATGGGAAAAAAAACATCGAGCCCCGCCTCTACCGCCTTCTCCACGAGCCAGTCCGCCCGCGCGCCCTTCGGGATCGCCGCCGCCACCCCGACCCGCGCGCCGCCCGGACCCGACCCCGCCGCGGCGCGCTCGCACGACACCACCTCCACCCTCGCGGAGATCCCTTCAAGCCCCAGGAACCGCGCGACCGCCCGCCGGCCGCGGCCATCGACCAGACGCAGCACGTCCCCGGGCGCCGCCCGCATCACGGTCGCCAGGTGCCGCGATTCCCCCGGCGGCAGCAGCGCCGGCCCGCGCTCGGGAAGATCGGGACACAGGAAGGTGCGCTTCATCGGAATCGGCCCCCCGGACGATAACATAGGGGAGAAATCATGGCCGATCCCGACGCCCCGAAGCCCGAAGACGGTCCCGAGAAGCCGCCGACCCCCATGGCGGACTGGATGGCGGTGTGGGCGGAGGAGGAGGCGCGGGACCGGGCGGGGCAGGAGAAGCCGTCGGACGGCGAGACGCAGGTGCTGCTGCCCGAGCAGGTGCTCGGGGCTGACAGGCCCGCGCCGCCTTCCGCGCCGCCGCCGACCGAGCCTGATCCCCCGGCCCCGACGACCTCCTTCGACGCCGCGTTCCCCCCGCAAGCCGACTTCGACACCAGCCTCGACGGCGAGATCCGCCAGCTCCTGGAGCGGACGGCGAAGCTGGTGAAGCGCCAGGACGCCGCGGAGCCGGGGCCGGCGCTGAACCCGCCGCCGGGCGCGCGGAAGACGCCGCTCGATTTTGAGACGCCGCCCGGGGCCTGGTCGGCGATGACGCCGGCGCCGGCGGGGTTCGACGAGGTGGCGGGGTACCGGGACGAGACCGGGGGGCGGCTCGGCCTTTTCGAGCCGACGAACCGCGACTGGGAGGATCCGCCGACGCCGCACGGGCCGGTCGCGCGGAAGCGTCCGTCGGCGCCGCCGGCTCCTGCGTTCGAGGCGCCTTCGATGACGGCGCCGCTTCCGGAGCCCTCTCCCGCGAAGAAGCCGTCGGGGCCGCCGAAGCCCGGGACTGAGGCGCGGGTGGCTCCGATTCCGTGGACGGACGCGCCGCCGCCGGAGCAGGCGGCCGCGGAGCGGACGCCGACGAGGCGCATGAAGGACACGGCGAGGCGGGTGCGCAAGTCGCTGGAGCCGATCGCGGCCGCGGCGATTGCGGAGCCGGCGGCGCCCTGGCTCAGCCTGGGGACGGTCGGGGTCGCGGCCGCCTGGATCGCGACCGGCGCCGCGGCCGGGCGGGGCGCGTTCGTCGCCGTGGGGATCGCGTTCCTCGTGCCGGTCGCGATCCTCGCAGCCGTCGCCGCCGTGCGCCGCTGATGAGCGGGGAAGCGCCGGGACGACGGAGGGCCGGCTGCCTCAATCCCCGCAACCCCCTCGGTTGTCTCACGTGGCTCGCCTTCCTCTCCGGCGCCGCCTTCGCCGGCACGGTCTGGCCCGGCGGGCTCCCCCCGTGGTGCTTCAAGGCCGCCGTCGTCGTCTGGAGCGTCGCGGGAGCGGTCGCCGCTTTCTGGATCTTCGTCGCGGCCTGGCTCGTCCGGGCCTTCAACCGCATGAGGGAGGATTCCCGTCCCCCGGGCGCCGGCAATCCGTAAATCCTGTTGACGTCGCCCGCGTGCCCGATAGAATCTCCGCCCCTTAACTTCCGGAACCGAACTCGAAGGAAACTGGCCATGGGCAAGGACTTTACGCGCGTTCCCGGCGTCGACGAGGTCAAGTCGAAGTGGTACGTCGTTGACGCGAACGGCAAGACGCTGGGCCGGATGGCGACGCGGATCGCGACCATCCTGATGGGCAAGCACAAGCCGGGCTACTCCCCCGAGCGCAACCACGGCGACTTCGTCGTGGTGGTCAACGCCGAGAAGGTGAAGCTCACCGGCAAGAAGAACGTCCAGAAGCAGTACGACACGATGAGCCGCGGCGGAAAGCACAACGGCACGGCGTGGCCTCACGGGCTTCACATCATTCCGTTCGAGAAGATGCTCCGCCTGCACCCGGACCGGATCGTGCGGCTGGCTGTGAAGCGGATGCTGAGGAACACGAAGCGCAACCGGGCGGCGTTCACGAAGCTGAAGGTGTACGCGGGGGACAAGCACCCGCACGCGTCGCAGCGGCCCGAGGCCCTTACCTTCTAAGAAAGAGGACGAAGCACGATGAGCACTCCGACGACGACTCCCGCCCCGGCCCCGGCCGTGACGGACAAGACGGTGTGGTGGGGGACCGGGCGGCGCAAGACGGCGGTCGCGCGGGTCCGGCTGAAGAAGGGGACGGGCCGGCTGGTGGTGAACGAGCTGGAGTACGACAAGTACTTCGACGCGGTGCAGGACCGGCTGATGATCCTGAGCCCGCTGCAGACGGCGAAGGCGGTGAACCGGTTCGACGTGTTCGCGAACTGCGACGGGGGCGGGAAGACGGGGCAGGCGGGCGCGATGGTGCTGGGGATCGCCCGCGCGCTGCTCAAGGCCGACCCGAGCCAGGAGCTGGCGCTGAGAGACGCGGGATTCCTCACGCGTGACGGCCGCATGAAGGAGCGAAAGAAGTACGGGCGTCGCGGCGCGCGGAGAGGGTTCCAGTTCAGCAAGCGGTAGTTCGGCAGGAATCAACCACCCCTCTCCGAGCGAGAGGGGTGTTTTTTTAGGCGGAAGGAGAGACACGGAAGGGCGGGAAAAGGAAAAACGAAAAGGGAAAAACGAAAAGCGAAAATGCAGCCGTCCGTCTCGCCTCCAGCCCTCCGGACACGCTCGTTTTCGTTCTTCTTTTTTCCTTTTTTGTTTTTCGTTTCGTGCCTGTCGTTCCGTTCCCGTCATTCCGTGCCTGTCATTCCGTGCCGTTCCTTCCCTCCCAAGCCCCGCGCATCGAGGTCCCCATGCCCTTCGCCCGCTCCCTCCGCCTGCAGTCCCTCCCCCCCTACCTCTTCTCCGAGATCGACAAGAAGAAGAAGGCGCTCTTCGCCGCCGGCAAGGACGTCATCAACCTCGGCGTCGGCGACCCCGACCAGCCCACGCCGAAGTTCATCCGCGACGCGATGCGCGAGGCGATCGACAACCCGACGTTCCACCGCTACCCGCTCGACGAGGGCCTCCTCGAATTCCGCGAGGCCGTCGCGCGCTACTACAAGCGCCGCTGGAACGTGACGCTCGACCCCGCGACGGAGATCTACCCCGTGATCGGGTCGAAGGAGGCGGTGTTCCATTTCCCGCTCGCCGTCTGCAACCCCGGCGACGCGGTCCTCATCCCCGAGCCCGGCTACCCGCCGTACCGCAGCGGCACCGTCTTCGCCGACGCGACGCCCATTCTCATGCCGCTCCGCAAGGAGAACGGCTTCCTCCCCGACATCGCCGCGGCGCACACGAACAAGGCGAAACTGCTCTGGGTGAACTACCCGAACAACCCGACGGGCGCGGTGGCGTCGAAGAAGTGGATGCAGGACACCGTCAACTTCGCGCTCAAGCACGGCATCATCCTCGCCAGCGACTCCGCGTACTGCGAGACGTACTACGAGGAGCCCCCGACCTGCCTCTTCCAGCTCGACGGCGGCAAGGAGTGCGGCATTGAGTTCCACTCGCTGTCGAAGACGTTCAACATGACCGGCTGGCGCATCGGCTGGGCCGCCGGCAACCGCGACCTCATCGCCGCCCTCGCCGCGATCAAGTCGAACGCCGACAGCGGCCAGTTCATGGCGCTCCAGAAGGCCTCGGCCGTCGCGCTCGACCAGGGCGACGAGGAGTCGAAGAAGATCCGCGAGATGTACCGGAAGCGCCGCGACACCTTCGTCGCCGCGATGCAGAAGGTCGGGATTGCCGCCGAGAAAATGCCCGCGACGTTCTACCAGTGGACGCCGGTGCCGAAGGGCATGAAGAGCGTGGACTTCATCACGCTCCTCCTCGAGAAGGCGAACGTGGTGACCACGCCCGGCATCGGCTTCGGCCCGAGCGGGGAAGGGTATTTCCGCGTGGCTCTGACGCAGACGGAAGAGCGAATCAGGGAGGCGTGCGAGAGGATCGCGAAGGCGATTTCGTAGGGCGGCAGATTGGCCTTGAACCGCCCCCGCCTCCCGGGGTGTGCTGGGCCTCGCCTTGAACGCCGAAGCCGCATACCAGTTCCGCCACGCCCTGCTCCGGGACGCTGCGTACCAGCTTCAGCTGCCCGGGGTGCGCGCGGTTCTCCACGCTGCGGCGATCGAGGCGATCGAGGCGGCGGCGGGGGGGCGCCCCGCGGCGCCGCAGCCGCTGGACGTGCGGACGTCGGGGAGGCTGGCGCCGCACCCCGTGGACGCCTTCGCGCCGGAGCTGGCGGAGCACGCGCGGCGGGCCGGCGAGGGCGGCGTGCGCGGGGCGGCGGAGCTGGAGGCGTTCTACCTGCGGCGCGCCGCCGTTTACCTGAACCGCCGGGGGATGCTGCGGGCGGCGGCGGAGGCGTGGGAGGCGCACGCCGGTCTGGCGCCGGAGGGGGAACAGAGCGAGGCGCTGCGTTCGGCGGCCGTCGCGCGCATTCACGCCGGGGACGTCCGCGCGGCGGAGGCGGTGCTGGAGCGGGCGCTCGAGCTCGACCGCCGGCGGGGAGACGCCGCGCACGAGGGGCACGTGCTGGCGGCGCTCTGGAACCTGCGGCGGATGCTCGGGCGCGTGGAGGAGGCGGAGGGCGGGCTCCGGGAAGCGCTGGCGCGGCACCGCGCCGCCGGTGACTGCGCCGCGGAGGGCCTGATGCTCTCCAATCTCGCCGGGCTCCTGCTCGACCTCGGGCGAACGCCGGAGGCGGATACGGCCAGCGAGGAGGCGCTCCGGCTGCTCCGCAGGGCGGGCGACCGCCGGAACGAGGGGCACGTGCTGGGGATCCGGGCGAACGTGGAGGCGCGGCTCGGCCGATGGTCGGCGGCGGAGGCGACGTACGGGGCGGCAATCGCCGCGCACAGGGCGGAGGAGAACCACGCCGCGCTGGGCACGGTGTTCGGGAACCTGGCGATCGTCTTCCTCGAGACGGGCCGGAAGGACCTTGCCCTGCGAACCTACGAGGAGGCGTTGCGCGTGAACCGCGCGTCGGGGAACAGGCGCGGCGAGGGGATGGTGCTGGGCTACCTCGGGAGCATTCTCCACGAGATGGGCCGGCTCGAGGAGGCGAAGAGGCCGATCGAGGAGAGCCTTGCGATTGCCCGGGAGGTCGCGAATCCGCGCAGCGAGGCGCAGGCCCTTGCAAACCTGGGGGCCTACCGACGTGCTACGGGCGACCGGCAAGGGGCGGAACAGGCCTACGGACAGGCCCTCGAGATCAGCCGCCGCCTCCGCGACCGGCGCATGGAAGGACTCTGCCTCTGCGACATCGCGTTCGTGCGCATCGATGCGGGCGACGCGACCGGGGCGCGGGAGCCGTGGGAAGCGGGGATTGCCGCCCTGCGCGCCATCGGCGACGAGGTCGCGCTTCGCCACAACGAAGAGACGCTGAGGGCTGCGTGCGAGAAGGCGGGGATTCCGTCGATCGGTGTCCCGGCGCCGTAGGTTCACGCCCCGGAGTGCGCGCCGCCCTCAACGTTCGATGACGACGGACATCCCGGCGGCAGGGATCGCGAGCCGGCCGGCGCCATTGGCGGACTTCACTTCGACTTTCCCCCGCGAGTATCCGTGCTCGTCCAGCACGGTCGCCTTCCGCGGCGCCGTTCCCCTGATCGTCACGCTCGCGTCCGCCACCTCGACGTTCATCGGCCCAGCGCCGAGGTCCTCGATGCGGCCGTTTGCGTCCACGCGGAATCCATGCGTCTTCTCCTGCGTGAATGCCTGCACGAGGACCTTCGCGCTCGAGGCCAGGGGCTTCCCATCGAGGCTCACGACGATCACACTGCCGTATTTGTTTTTCATCTCGATCGTGACGTCGCCGAGCTTGATCGGGCCGGCGTCGCCGAGGAAACCGGCCGCGGCCTGCGCGTTGGGCGTGTCCACCGTGAGGACGCCGCGACCGTAGTCGCAGGCGATCTCGCCGGTCGCGCTCTTCACGACCTTCTTGTCCGCGTCCACGAACGGCCGCAGGTCGGCCTGCTCGAACGCGGGTTTGCCGAACGCGCGGACGACCTTGCCGACGAGGAACATGCGGGGGTCGAAGCGCGCGTCTGCGGGGGATTTGGCCCCGCCGGGGACGTCCTTCGCGCGCAGCTCGTCGAGTGCCGCTTCCTCCGCGAAGCCGCAGCCTTCGAGGTCGAGCTGCTTCTCGATGTCGAGCGTCTGCCGCAGCACCGGCGGCCCTTCCGTGATGTCGCCCCGCCGGAACATGAGGGCGGCGGCGGGGAACTGGCCGAGGATCGAGGGGACGCTGAGGGGGAACTTGGAGGGCGCGTCCTGCCACGACGGACCGGCGACGGCGAACCAGCCGAAGGCGCGCATGCCGTCGAGGGAGCCGTAGGCGGCGGCGAAGAGCGGGGCGTCGGCGCGGAGGCGGTTGGGGCCGGACCAGCCGAGTTCGGAGACGAAGTGGGGGCGGCCGTCGTACTGAATGAAGGGGACGGGGGTGGCCCAGGGGGTGAGGAGGGCGCTGCGGTCCTCGAAGGTGTCGCCGACGTTGACGGAGTAGGACGCGCGCGGTCCTTCGTGCCGGCCGCCGAAGTAGCCGTGGCGGTCCACGACGTCCACGGCCTCGTAGGTCCAGCGCTCGATGGCGCCGAGCTGCGCCTCGTCGGCGGTGCGCCAGTTGCTCGCGCTGATGAGCGACTTGACGCCGAGCTCCTTGCGCAGCCACGCCGCGGTGTCGGCGTAGAACGCGCGCTGGGTCTCGGCGAGGAACCGCACCTGCGCGGCCATGCGCGCCTTCTTCGCGGCGTTCTGGTTCGCCCCCTGCGCGGTCATGTCCCAGGCGGGGAAGAGCCCCGCGCGGCCCGCGGCGTCGCGCGCGTGTTTCGGCCAGCTTGCGGCGAGGCCGCCGCGCTTGTCGAGCCAGCCGCCGAACGCCTTCTCGACGATCGCGAGCTGCGCCTCGGGGATGTTGCGCTCGGCGAACGTCCAGAAGAACACGGAGTCCTCGTTCACGAGTTCGACCATCGCGACCGCAGGCTCCTCCGCGAGCGGCTTGCCCGTGTACGGGTTCTTCGCCGCCAGCAGCCCCTTTGCCCAGGCGCGGTAGCGCTCCTGGAACTTCGGGGAGAAGTAGATC
>JADLHC010000016.1 GCA_020849035.1 Planctomycetia bacterium | reverse complement strand
GCGGACAGCGCGCCGTCCGCGGACCGGGACTCGACCTGGAGCTCCACGGCGACCCCGCTGGGCAGTTCGCCGGTGTACAGGCCCGGAAGCAGAGCTGGATCGGCGACGGCCGGCACGGCGGCCATCGCCGCGAGCAGAATGGCACGCATGGGTCCCTCCCCTCCGCAGAAGACGACGGGACGTCCCGTTCATCGTCTCTTTCGGCGGGATCCCGGCGCGACTTGAGCCCCCGGGCTGCTATTTCCGCTCCGGCGCGAACTCCGCCAGCGCCGCCGCGACCCACGTCGGGCGCGGCGCGGCGAGGACGTCGGAGTAGTCCACGAGGCGCAGGTCGTGGATCCGCGCCGCGAGCGGGCCGTCCAGGAGCGCCGTCATCGCCGGGCCCGTGTCCCGGAAGTCGCTCTTCCATTCGTCGCACTGCATGAGGAAGGCCCGGAACTGCCTGCGGGCAAGGTGGTCGAACGCGCGCCGGATCGCGATGTGGACGCGGTGTGCGGAAGAAGGCTCCGCGTCGTCGATCATCGCGTCCG
Source organism: Planctomycetia bacterium (assembly GCA_020849035.1). Classification (GTDB taxonomy): domain Bacteria; phylum Planctomycetota; class MHYJ01; order WSZJ01; family WSZJ01; genus WSZJ01. Next base: position 24,663 of record JADLHC010000016.1, on the reverse strand, counting down.
GCGGGGTCCCGTAGCCGTGGCCGTGGTGTGCCGGGTCGGTCGTCGCAACCAGCACGGCGTCCGGGATCCGGAGCGCTTCGAGGCCGGGAAGCGACGCGGGGTCCGTTCCGACAAGGTACGGGAAGCGAACGACGAGCCGGGGGGCGCGGCGGCCGGCGCGGGACGCGGCCACCGCGACGAGGGTGCGGAAGTTGTCGAGCGAGAACTCGTCGCGCCACAACCCCGCGTCGCCGGGGACGCCGGGACCGTGGACGCGGCGCAACCGGGCCAGCGCCGCGGCGTCGCCGGCCTTCGCGGCCGCGACCTCCGCCGGCGGCGCGGTCCCGCCTCCGTGCAGGACGCCGAGCGCGACCACGGTCTCCGCTCCGGATTCGACGACGGCGCGCGCGACGGCCGCAACCTGGGAGCCGCAGTCGCGCAGGCGGGCGTGCGGGAAGACAAGCGCGCCGCCGGGCGACACGCGAACGTCCGGTGCGCCCGCGACCAGCGCTTCCAGCACCCGCTCGCCCAGTGCCGCGCGTTCGGCCTCGTACCAGCGCTTCCAGTCCCCGGGCGTCATGCCCCCCAGCCTACCCGGACCCTCCTCTACATGGACTTCTGGTTCGAAGGGTGAAGCCATTGCAAGAACATGGATACGGGTACGTATCCGGCGGAGTCCGTGAAGAACTTCTGCAAGAACCTCGTCGTGATGCACGTGAACCGCGACGGCGGCAAGGAGAGCGCGACACTCGTCAAGGACTTCAAGGTCAACGCCTATCCGACGCTCCTCATGATCAAGCCCAACGGCGAGGTGCTTCAGCGCGTCGAGGGCGGCCTCGAGAAGCCCGAGCACTTCCTGGGCAAGTGGGTGAACGAGTTCTGGAACAAGTACGCGGACGCGGCGAACGCGAAGCCGCAGGACGCGAAGGCGATGGCCGAGAACCTGTGCCCGCTGCTCGCGTGGTATCCGGACACGGAGATGGGCAAGCGGGCGGCGGACGCGCTGAAGCAGGCGAGCCAGAACCCGGATTTCAGGACGATCTACGACGGGCTGGCGAAGAAGGGCGAGCGCGAGAACCTGTGGGCGAAGGCGGACGCGCAGATGAAGCTGGGGAAGAAGAAGGAGGCGACGGAGACGTACAGGAAGCTGGCGACGGACTTCCCGGACGACAAGGAGGGGAAGGACGCGGCGGCGATCCTGAAGAAGATGGGCGTGAAGCTCGACGCGCCGCCGGCGAAGTAGGGAGAAAGGGTTGCACGGCCCCGGCGCGACCCGCCGGGGCCGTTTCTATCTCCCCTCGCGGGTCCGGGCGCGGACGACGGCGTCGTCGCCCATCTTCTGACGCAGCGCGTCGATGACGCGGTCGAGCCGGCGCTCCTTCGCGCGCTCCTTCTCGCCGAAGAGCGTCCCCTGCCCCGCCCCGGCCGGGACGAGATTCTGCCCGGTGATGCCCAGCAGGCGGACGCGCGCGCCGCGGACGCCGGCCTTGTCGCGCAGCAGGCCGCGGGCGACGTCGTAGAGCTCCCGGGTGATGTCCGTCGGGCGCTCCAGCGTCCGCGACCGCGTGATGGTGCGGAAGTCGCGGAAGCGCACCTTGAGCTGCAGCGTGCGGGCGGAGGAGCCGTCGTCGCGGAGGCGCGCGCCGACGTCCTCGGCGATGGCGAGCAGTTCGCCCTCCATGGCGGCGAGGGTCGCGAGGTCGCGCTCGAACGTCCGCTCGGCGCCGATCGACTTCGACTCGCGCCCCGTCTCGACGCGGCGGACGTCCTCGCCGCGGGACAGCCGCGCGATGTGCGCGCCGAAGTCGCCCAGCCGCTTCACGAGCCAGTCCTCCCCCGCTTCGCGCACGTCGCCGATCGTCCGAAGCCCGAGCTTCTCGAGCTGCGCGGCGGTCTTCGGGCCGACGCCCCAGAGTCGGGTGATCGGCAGCGGAGGGAGAATCACCGGCACGTCCTCGGGCCGCAGGACCACGAACCCGTCGGGCTTGCGCAGGTCGCTCGCGAGCTTCGCCAGGTACTTCACGTACGAGACGCCGACCGACGCCACGAGCCCGAGCTCGCCGCGGATCCGCTCCTTGACCTTGCGGCCCACCGCGGGGCCGTCGCCGAACAGCCGCTCCGTCCCTGCGACGTCCAGGAACGCCTCGTCGAGCGACAGCGGCTCCACGAGCGGCGTGAACGACCGGAAAATCCCCATGACCGCGCGCGAGACTTCGACGTAGCGCTCCATCCGCCCCGGCATGAACACCGCCTGCGGGCAGAGCCGCGCCGCCTGGGCGGACGGCATCGCCGCCTTCACCCCGAACGCGCGGGCCTCGTACGTGCAGCTCGAGACGACGCCGCGCGACTTCGCCGGGCCGCCCACGATCACGGGCTTTCCGCGCAGCTCCGGATGGTCCAGCACCTCCACCGCCGCGTAGAACGCGTCCATGTCCACGTGCAGGATCGTCAGGGGAGACGCCACGCCGCCCATTCTAGTAGAGTCCGTCGCGCCCCCCCGCCACAGGAAACCCATGGACCCCTTCCCTGCCTCGCCCGAGATCGCCGCCGCGAAGACGCTGCACGCCGACTTCTACCGCGACCCGCGCTGGCTCGCCGCGGACCGCACGCGCGTCCAGTACACCTCGTGGGTCTGGGACCGCTCGCGCCTCAACACCGGCGGCGCCCTCGACCGCGTCGAGCGCGAGGACGAGGCGATCGTCGAGGCCGTCCAGCGCGGCGTGAAGTCGCGGTTCTACGCGCGCGGCCGGTACTCGCCACGCTGGGAGACCGGGGTGCACCAGTTCCACGGGCTGCTGAAGGAAGCGCTGGCGTGAGGCGCGTCGCACTGGCGTGGCTCGTTGCGGCCGTGGCTGCGTCGGCGCAGCCCGCCGCCGGAGTCGAGACGAAATCCGCGCACTACGACCTGTACAGCGAGTCCGTGGACGCCGCGGAGACGGCGGCGGTGCTCGACGCGCTGTGGGACCGGCTGCGCGAGTATTTCGGAAGCGCACCGGAAGGGCGCCTGCGCGTCGAGCTGTACGCCACGAAGGAGGGGATGCACGCGGCGCTCGAGCGCGACCGGCAGTGGAAAGTCGAGGCGGGCGGGTATTACGCGCCCGACACGAGGAAGGCCTACCTCTGGGTGCAGCCCAGCGAGTACTTCACCCGCCAGCTCCTCATCCACGAAGCCACGCACCAGTTTCATTTCCTCGCGGCCACCGGCAATCGCGGCACCGCCGCCGAGTGGTACACGGAGGGACTCGCCGAGTACTTCGGCATGCATGTCTGGGACGGGAAGACCCTCCAGACGGGCGTCGTCCCGTCCGTCTCGCTCGAGGACTACCCCGCCCAGGCGCTGAACCAGCTCGCAGCCCTCGAGGACGACGCGGCGTCGGTCGCCGTCGGCGCGGTCCGCTGCAACCGCCCCCTCGCGTGGGCCCTCGTCCACTACCTCGTGAACGTCCGCCCCGGCTGGTGGCGCGCGCTCTCCGGGCGCCTCGACGACCACGAGCCCGCCGCGACCGCATGGGCCAACGCCTGCGGCGAGGCCGGCCCCGACCTCGGCCGCGACCTCCGCGCCTGGATCGACGCCCACCAGCAGCCGTACCGCATCGCCTGGGTCGCCTGGCAGGACCGCGGCGGCCTCCTCGAGGGCAGGGCGGACGTCGTCTCGGCGGCGTTCTTCAAGGAAGCGCCGGCGTCGTTCGAGGCGGAGATCGAGCTCGTCTCCGGCGCGATGAAGGCGGGGATCGCGTTCAACCGCAGGGGCGACGAGTACTGCCTCCTCCAGATCCTCGGCGCCACCGCGCGCGTCGTCCAGCGCAAGGACGGCGCCTGGCATCGCCTCGCCTCCGCCGAAGTCCCCGCGCGGGACGTCCCCTCCGTCTCCTTCCGCCGCGACGGCGCCGACGCCGTCCTCTCCGCCAACGGCCGCGAGGTCTTCCGCGCCCCCCTCGACGGCGAAGTCGGCCTCAACGTCGAGGGCTGCTGCGCGCGCTTTCGCGTCCGCCCCTGAACTCCGCTTATACTCCGCGCCATGTTCGCCACCCTCGCCGCCCTGGCGCTCCTCGCCTCCCCGCCGCCGGGAGCCCCGGTCAAGACCGCGCACTACGACGTCTACACCGAGACGATAGACCGCGACGACACCGCCGCGATGCTCGAGGCCCTTCATGCCCACCTCACCAGGTACTTCGGCCGCGCGCCGAAGGACCGCCTGCGCGTCGAGGTGTACGCGACGAAGGACGCGTTCGACGCGGCGCTGAAGCGGGACAAGGTGGCGGCGGTGCCGTCGGGCGGGTACTACGCGCCGGAGACGAAGACGGCATACCTGTGGGTGCAGCCGAGCGAGTACTGGACGCGGCAGCTGATCCTGCACGAGGCGACGCACCAGTTCCACCTGCTGGTCGCGGGCGGGAACACGGCGGTGGACCCGGCCTGGTACGGCGAGGGGATCGCCGAGTACTTCGGCGGGCACAACTGGGACGGGAAGGAGCTGAAGGTCGGGGTCGTGCCGGCGGTGTCGCTGGAGGACTACCCGGCGCAGGCGCTGAAGCAGTTCGGGGAGCTGAAGGAGAACCTCGACGGGATCGCGCGGGGCGACGTGGCGTGCGAGCGGCCGGTCGGGTGGGCGATGGTGAGCTTCCTCTCCGCCACGCAGCCGGCGCGCTGGAAGGCGCTCGCGGCGCAGCTGGACGCGCACAAGAAGCCGGAGAAGGCGTGGGAGAAGTCGTTCGGCAGGGCCGGCCCGGACATGGTCAAGGCCTTCAAGGAATGGCTCGCCTCCCACCAGCAGCCCCTCCGCATCGTCTGGGTCGACTGGCAGGAGCGCGGCGACGCCATCGAGGGGAAGTCCGCCTCGGGGTGCGGCGCGCTGTTCAAGAAGGCGCCGGAGGCGTTCGAGGCGGCGATCGAGCTGCGCTCCGGCAAGCTGCGCGCGGGGCTCATGTTCAACTACCGCGACAACGACAACTACGTGACGCTTCAGGTCACGAACGACAAGGCGTCGGTCATGCGCTGGACGAAGGGGATCTGGACGGTGCTCTCCGCGATCGACCTCGACCCCGCCGTCCCGCCCGTCGTGTCGTACCGGCGCGACGGCGCCGACGCCGTCGTCTCCGTCAACGGGCAGGAGGCCGGCCGCCTCCCCGCCGAGGGCGAGGCCGGCCTCTGGCTCGAGAACTGCGAGGTTTTCTTCCGCCTGAAGAAATAGCCGCCGCTACCATGCGGGGCGCTTCCCCGCTTCGCGAAAGGACCCTCCCGTGAACGTGCGCATCGGCCGGTCCGAGCTCGAACTCGTCGTCGGCGACATCACCGAGATGGAGGTCGAGGCGATCGTCAACCCCGCGAACTCCATGCTCAAGCTGGGGGCCGGCGTCGCCGGGGCGATCGCCCGCAAGGGCGGCCCGATGATCCAGCACGAGTGCGACAGGATCGGCGGCTGCGAGCGCGGCCGCGCCGTCATCACCGGCGCCGGCGAGCTGATGTGCCAGCACGTCATCCACGCCGTCGGCCCGCGGCAGGGGGACGGGGACGAGGAGGAGACGATCGCGAACGCGACGGACTCGGTTTTCGGGATCTGCGCGAAGAAGAAGATCCAGTCGGTCGCGTTCCCCGCGATCTCCACGGGCGTCTTCGGCGTGCCGGTGGAGGTCTGCGCGGGCGCCCTCCTCGGGGCCGTCATCGCGGCGCTCCACCGGGACGGCGCCCCTTCGCGCGTGATCGTCTGCCTCGCGGACCTGTCGGCGCTCTCGGTATTCGAGGAAGCGCTGGGAAAGCTGAGGAAGTCATGACGCTGGTTTTCGCGTACGGGACGCTCCGGAGGGGCGAGCGCAGCCACGGCATGCTCGCGGACGCGGTGTTCGCGGGCGAGGCGCGGACGCGCCCCGAGTTCGAGCTGGCGGACCTGGGCGGGCACCCCGCGCTCGTCGAGGGCGGGAGCACGTCGGTGGTCGGCGAAGCCTGGCAGGTGGACGCCCTGACGCTGGCGCGGCTCGACGCGTTCGAGGACGTCCCGGCGCTGTTCCGGCGCGTGACGATCACGCTGGCCGACGGGCGGGCGGCGGAGGCCTACGTCATGCCGGCTTCGGCCGCGGGCACGAAGCGGATCCCGGGGGGCGACTGGACGAGGCGCTGAGGCTCAGGCGGGGCGAACGGGAGCGGGTTCCGGGAACAGGCGGGGCCAGAGGACGGCGGAGAAGGCCGCGCCGGCGAGCTGGGCGGCGACGAACGCGGGCGCGTCGGCGGGGCGGATGCCGGCGAACGTGTCGGTCCAGCAGCGCGCGAACGTGACCGCCGGGTTCGCGAACGACGTCGACGCCGTGAACCAGTACGCGGACGCGATGTACGCGCCGACGGCCAGCGGGGCGAGGGCGCTGCGCGCCGCGGACACGCCCCGGACGATCGCGAGCAGCCCGACCGTCGCGACGAACTCCGCGAACCACAGCCGGGCGCCGGGCCGGGCGGTCGAGGACGCCTGCACGATCGCGCCGCCGAACATCGCGTGGGCGGCGGCCACGCCGCCGACCGCCCCCGCGACCTGCGCCGCCACGTACGCCGCCGCCCGCCCCGGCGCCAGCGCCCCCCGCCACGCCTCCGCAAGCGTGACGGCCGGGTTGAAATGCGCCCCCGAGACCGGCCCGAAAGCCGCCACCAGCGCGACAAGCGCCGCGCCCGTCGCCAGCGAATTCGCGAGCAGCGCCAGCCCGACGCTGCCGCCGGACAGCCGCTCCCCCATGATCCCGGAACCGACCACCGCCGCGAGCAGGAACGCCGTCCCGCCCGCCTCCGCCGCGACGGCGCGCCAACGGTCCGCCACTCGAGCCGCTTCGCCCACCTCAGGCCTTCCGCGCCGTCACGTCCACGCTCGTCACGAAATCCGCGGCGGTCGTGCCCTTCGGAAGCGCCCGCAGGATCTCCGCGTAGAGCGGGTCCTGCACGTCCGTCAGCGACTTCACGTACTCGGGCTTCGGCGTCAGCACCGCGTCCGCCAGCCCGGCGGCGACGATCATCGCGCGGTAGTCGGCGAGCGGCACCGCGCCCGCGATGCACCCGACCATCGCTTCCATCATCTCCGCGACGGACGCGGGCAGCGGGCGGAGGAGCGCCATGTCGGAAGCGGCGACGCGGCCGCCGGGGCGGAGGACGCGGGCGATCTCGCGCCAGACAGCGGGCTTGTCGGGCGAGAGGTTGATCACGCAGTTCGAGATGACGACGTCCACGCTCGCGTCGGCGACCGGCAGGTGCTCGATCTCCCCGAGGCGGAACTCGACGTTGTCGAGCCCGGTGCGCTCGCGGTACTGCGCCGTGTTGCGCCGCGCCTTCGCAAGCATCTCCGGCGTCATGTCCACGCCGATCACCCGCCCCGTCGCGCCGACCTTCGGTCCCGCCAGGAAGACGTCGAAGCCGCCGCCCGAGCCGAGGTCGAGAACGACCTGCCCTGCCCTGAGATTCGCGATCGCCGTCGGGTTCCCGCACGACAGCCCCATGTTCGCGCCCTCCGGCAACGCCCGGATCTCGTCCACCGAGTAGCCGATCTGCCGCGCCAGGTCCTCCGCGCTCACCCCGCCGCAGCACCCGCCCCCCTTCGGCGCCGTCGCCGTGGACAGCAGGCCCGTCGAAGCGATCTTCGCGTACCCCTCGCGCACGACCTCGTGGACGTCGCGCCCGTCGTACTTGCCCTTCCCCTTCGGAGCGTCGCAGCAGCCCATGGCCTTCTCCTCTACCGTTGTTCCCTGAGATTCCCCGGGAGCCCGCGCACGAACGCCGCGATCTCGTCGCGCACCCGCCGGTAGTGCCCCATCGCTTCCTCGTCCGTCTTCGCCGACTTCGCCAGCGCCGGCGGGTCGTCGAACCCCGCGTGCATCACCTTCGCCTTCTTCCCCAGCCACACCGGGCAGCTCTCGTGCGCGTTCCCGCACACCGTCACCACCCAGTCGAACGCCACGTCCTTCACCGCCTCCGTCGTCTTCGACGCCTGCCCCCGGATGTCCACCCCCGCTTCCGCCATCGCCTGCACCGCCCTCGGGTTCAGGCCGTGCGCCGTGATCCCCGCGGAGAACGGTTCGACCTCCGCGGATTTCAGCGCCCGCGCCCACCCCTCCGCCATCTGGCTGCGGCACGAGTTGCCGGTGCACAGGAACAGCACCTTCAGCTTGCCCGGTAGCACGCGCTCACCTCCTGCCGGTCCTTCTTCCTCACGCAGCACACCGCCCGCGCGTCGTCCGCGATCGCCTTCTCGTTTCGAAGCGCCTCGAGCGCCCAGCGAAGCGCCGCCGCGGCCTCCGTGCCGCCCGCCTTTCCCGCCATGCGGAAGTACTGCCACCGCCCCTCCTTGCGGCGCTCGACCAGCCCCGCGCGGTGCAGGATGTCCATGTGCTTCGACACCGTGGACGGCGCGAGGCCGAGGACCTCGATCACCTGGCAGAGGCACAGTTCGCCGTCGCGAAGGGTCAGGAGGGCGCGCACGCGGGTTTCGTCGGAGAGGGCGCGGGTGATGGCGAGGAAGGACTTCAAGGGCGGCTCCTTTACTTCGTTACTTGGCGAAGTATAGGAGAACGGCGCCGCCCGCGCCAGCGAAATTCGCCCCCGCCCCGCCTCCCCCCTTTAGAATCCCGCCCTCCCCCGCTTCCCGGAGATCCCGATGAAAGCCGTCCCCATCCTCCTCCTCTGCGCCTCTAACCTCTTCATGACCATCGCCTGGTACGGCCACCTCCGGTACAAGTCCGCCGCTCTCTGGCTCGTCATCCTCGTCTCCTGGGGCATCGCCCTCCCCGAGTACGCCCTCCAGGTCCCCGCGAACCGCCTCGGCCACGGTCTCTACACCGCCCCCCAGCTCAAGATCATCCAGGAGGCCATCTCCGTCTCCGTCTTCATCGGCTTCTCCATCTGGTACCTCCGCGAATCCCCCCGCTGGACCGACATCGGCGCCTTCCTCCTCGTCTTTGCCGGCCTCGCCCTCGCGCTGTTCGGGCGGGCCCCCGTCAAGGCTTGACCGGGAGCCTCCCGCCCCCCCCCGACGTCAGGAGAACCCCTTCATCAAGCGCCCCAGCCCCACCCCCGTTGTCAATCCCCCTGGCCATGGACGACTCCACCCCCCCCGACTACACTTCCCGCCCCTACAAGGTCCACGGAGAGAGAACGATGAAGGCGGACATCCATCCGAAGTACGTCGAGTGCACCGTCGTCTGCGGTTGCGGCAACACGTTCAAGACGCGCGCCGTGAAAGAGCGCATCGCGGTGGAAATCTGCTCCGCCTGCCACCCGTTCTACACGGGCAAAGAGAAGCTGCTCGACGCGGCGGGCATGGTGGACAAGTTCAAGAAGAAGTACGACGCGGTGAAGGACGCCGTGGCGGCGAAGAAGAAGAAGGAAGAGGACGACCGGAAGGCGAAGCTTGCGGAGCAGGCGCGCAAGATCGACGACGAGCGCAAGCGGAAGGAAGAGGACCGGAAGAAGAAGTCCGCGGAGCGCGAGGCGTGGGTGGCACGCCAGCAGGAGCTGGCGGCGAAGAAGCAGGCGGAGGCGGAGCAGGCGGCGGTGGCCGAGGCTTCGAAGTCGGACGCGGCGCCGGCCCCGGAGGGCGATGCGCCGAAGGCGTAGCGAGCGAACCGGAGAGCCGGTCCCGAGAGGGACCGGCTTTTTTTTGCCCCGGAAACAGGAGAACGACGCAAGGCCTTACGCACGCGAGCATTAGGTAAATACAGCTCCGGAGAACAACCCCGCCGCGACCCCACGTTTCAAGAACCATGGACGCCATCCTCACCAGCCTCAAGACCAACGCCAACCGCTTCGACGAGATCGAGCGCCTCATCATCGACCCCGCGGTCATCTCGAACGGCGCAAAATACTCCGCCCTCATGAAAGAGCGCGGCACCCTCCAGCGCGACCACGACCGCGCCCGGAAACTCGAAACCCTCCAGAAGTCCATCGACGACGCGAAGTCCCTCCTCGCAGACCCCGACCCCGAAATGCGCGCGGAGGCCCAGAAGGAGGTCGACCAGGCCAAGGGCGAGATGGACGCGCTGATGAAACAGATCGAGAACGACTTCCTCACGGAGGACGAGGACTCGCACCGCAACGCCATCATCGAGATCCGCCCTGGCCCCGGCGGCGAGGAGGCGGCGCTCTTCGTGAGCGACCTCACGAAGCTCTACACGAAGTACGCGGAGAAGAAGGGCTGGAAGGTCGAGGTCCTGGACATGGGCGACGCGGAAATGGGCGGGCTCAAGCACATCTCGTTCCGCGTGGCGGGGCCGGACGCGTACAAGTTCCTGCGGTACGAAAGCGGCACCCACCGTGTGCAGCGCGTGCCGGAAACCGAGGCCCAGGGGAGGATCCACACCTCGACCGCGACCGTCGCCGTACTGCCCGAGGCGGAAGAAGTGGACGTCCAGATCAACGAGGCCGACCTCGACATCCAGGCGACCCGCTCCGGCGGCCCCGGCGGACAGGCCGTCAACAAGACCTCCAGCTGCATCATCCTCCTCCACAAGCCCACCGGCATCCAGATCCGCTGCCAGGTCGAACGCTCCCAGCACCAGAACCGCGCCCTCGCCATGCAGCTCCTCCGCGCCCGCCTCTACGAACTCAAGGCGAACGAGGTGAAGTCGAAGCGCGACAACCTGCGCAAGTCGCAGATCGGCTCCGGCGACCGCAGCGAGAAAATCCGGACCTACAACTACCCCCAGAGCCGCATCACCGACCACCGGATCGGGTTCTCCATCCACAACCTCCCCGCCGTCATGGCGAACGGGACCCTCGACGAACTCGTCCAGGCGCTCCTCGACGCCGACCGCGAAGCCAAGGTGAAGGCGCTGGGCGCGAAGAAGTGAGGACCGGACGCCGATGAAAGTCCAGGCCGCCCTCGACAAGGCCGCCGCGCGCCTCACCGCCGCCGGAGTCCCCGACGCGGCCATCGACGTGCAGAAACTCGCCGCCCGCGCCCTCGACTGGTCCGCGCTCGACCTCGTCACGCGGGCTACCGAGGAGTTCCCCCCCTACCGGAAGCGCAAGTTCGACGACATGGTGGCGCGGCGCGAGAAGCGGGAGCCCCTGCAGTACGTCACGGGCAGCGTCACGTTCTGCGGCCTGCGCCTCGAGATCGACCGCCGGGCCCTCATCCCGCGCCCCGAAACCGAGGCGATCGTCGAGCAGGTCATGCGCGTCAAAACCGACCAGCCCGCCCGCATGCTGGACGCCTGCACCGGCAGCGGCGCCGTCGCCCTCGCCTGCAAGGCGGGATGGCCGGCGCTCACGGTCTTCGCTTCCGACGTCAGCCGCGAGGCCCTTTCCCTCGCCGCGCAGAACTCGAGGACGCTCAAGCTCCCCATCCTGCTTCTCCAGGCCGACCTCTTCCGGCCCTTCCTCAAGCCCTTCCGCGTCATCACCGTGAATCCTCCCTACGTCGCGGAGCCGGAGTTCGCCGGGCTGCAGCCCGAGGTGCGCGACTGGGAGCCGAAGCAGGCGCTGGTGTCGGGAGCGGAGGGGACGGACGTGCTGTCGCGGATTCCGGCGGAGTCGGCGCGGCTCCTGTGGCCCGGCGGGCTGCTTGCGGTCGAGCTTGCGCCCGCGCAGGCGCGCGACTTCGCGGATTCGCTGGACCGCGCGGGTGCCTTTGATAGCATCCGGATCCTCAAGGATTTCCAGGGGCACGATCGGATCGTCACGGCGCATCGATGGAAAAACTCGTAATCCAGGGCGGGCGCCGTCTCTCGGGCCGTGTGGCCGCGAGCGGCTCGAAGAACGCGGCGCTGCCGATCCTGGCGGCGTGTCTCCTTGCCGAGGGCACGAGCGTCATCCGCAACGTGCCGATGCTGTCCGACGTGGAGATCCTGCTGGCGATCCTGCGCGAGCTTGGCTGCCGCGTGGAACGCCGCCCGGACGGCGCGATCGAGATCGAGGTGACGGACGAGTCGAACTGCACGGCGTCCTACGAGCTCGTCTCGAAAATGCGCGCGAGCGTCTGCGTGCTGGGCCCGCTGATCGGCCGCCGCCGGAAGGCGCGCGTCTCGATGCCCGGCGGGTGCGTCATCGGGGTGCGGCCGATCGACCTTCACGAGAAGGGCCTGTCGGCGCTCGGGGCGCGGATGTCGCTGGACCACGGGTACCTCGTGGCGGAGGTGCCGCCGGCGGGGCTCACGGGGACGGACGTCTTCCTCGGCGGCGCCTTCGGCTCGAGCGTCACCGGCACGACGAACGTCCTGGCCGCGGCGGTCTACGCCAACGGGACGACCGTCATCGAATCCGCCGCCTGCGAGCCCGAGGTCGTCGACCTCGCCGACCTGCTCGTGCGCATGGGCGCGAAGATCGAGGGAATCGGCTCCCCGCGCCTCACGATCGAGGGCGTCAAGACCCTCCGCGGCGTGGACTACACCATCATCCCCGACCGCATCGAGGCCGGCACGTTCCTCGCCGGCGCCGCCATCACCCGCGGCGACGTCACCGTCACAGGCTGCCGCCCCGACCACCTCCGCGCCGCCACCCACACGCTCCGCGAGATGGGCATGCAGCTCGAGATCGCGAAGGACTCCATCCGCGCGAAGCACCCCGACGCGCCGCTCAAGCCCGTCGACCTCACCACCCTCGTCTACCCCGGCTTCCCCACCGACCTCCAGGCCCAGTTCATGGCCGCCCTCTGCCTGGCCGACGGCATCTCCGTCGTCACCGAGAAGATCTACCCCGACCGCTTCATGCACGTCCCCGAGCTCCTCCGCATGGGCGCCGAACTGCGCAAGACCGGCTCCACCGTAGTGGTCCACGGCGTCCCCCACCTCGTCGGCGCGCCCGTCCGCGCGAGCGACCTCCGCGCCTCGGCCGCCCTCATCCTCGCCGGCTGCGCCGCCTGGGGCGACACCGAGGTCCACGAAATCCACCACGTCGACCGCGGCTACGAGCACATCGAGGACAAGCTCAACGGCCTCGGAGCCGGCATCCGCCGCGTGAAATAGCCCCGGATTCCCGGGAAGTATTCCAGCCCCCTCCCCGTAGCGTCTCCTGAACCGGCAATCACGCCGGCCCCACGGATCACACAGGAGACCACGATGCGCTTCACGATGTTCGCCGTCCTCGCCGCCGCCCTCGCCGCCGGCCTGCTCGCCGGCGCGGACGACGCGAAGAAGAACTCCCACAAGTGCCCGCTCGAGAAGATCATGTGCCCCTTCTCCGGCGACTGCGAAGGCCAGTGCCGCACGCTCTGCGACAAGGGCGGCGAGGGGCTCGCCGCCCTGCACGCGTCGGTGGCGGCGGCCGTGAAGTCCGCGACCCAGAAGGACGCCGACGCGCACGTCGCCGGCACCTGCAAGGCCGCCGACTGCGCCGAGTGCGGCAAGCTCAACGCCAGGGTCTTCGGCCCCGCCGTCAAGGCCCGCGTCAGCGCCCGCTTCGGCGAAATGGGCAAGTCCGTCAAGCACACCGTGAAGGACGCCGGCGGCAGGGAGTCCCAGGTCGAGTGCACCTTCCTGACCGGCAAGCTGTGCGACGAGTGCGTGAAGATCATGGCGAAGGACGCGCTGGAGAGGCTCGAGGATCTCCGGAAGACCGGGACGAAGTAGAGGAGGGCTGCCGGAAACGGACGACGTAGGATGGGAAGCGCCCTCCTGGCCGGGGGCGCTTCCCCCACATCCGGAGCCACCATGGAAGACGCCCAGCTCCTGTCGCGCGCGATCGGAGGCGACCGTGCCGCCTTCGCGACGCTCTACGACCGCCACGCGGCGGGGGTCTTCGGGTACGCGCTGAGGATCGTGCGGGACCGGTCGGCGGCGGAGGACGTGGTGCAGGAGACGTTCGTGGGGCTGCTGGGCGGGCGGAAGTACGACTCGGGGCGGCCGTTCACGTCGTGGCTGCTCGCGATCGCGAGGAACGCCTCGATCGACCTGCTTCGGCGGCGGAAGACGCGCAGGGAGGTCGGGGCGGAGGAGGAGATGCTGTCGCGGTCGTCGCGGCCCGGGACGGACCCGGACGCGCGGGATCTCGTGGAGACCGCGATGGCGCGGATCCCCGAGGAGTTCCGGGAGGCCGTCTGGCTCTGCGACGCGATGGGGCTGTCGTACGAAGAGGCGTCGCAGGTGATGGGCTGCGAGACGGGGACCGTGGGGTCCCGCGTGGCCCGGGGGCGGAAGCTCCTTCGGGAGCAATTTGCGAGGGCGGGACATGAGGTGTGAAGAGCTGAAGGCGGCGGTGGAGGGCGGTTCGGAGCTGCGGTCCGAGGCGTGGGAGCACGTGGACGGCTGCGGGCGGTGCCGCGAGGAGTTCGCGCACCTCCGGGCCCTGCGGTCTTCGGCTCCGGTCCCGCCCGCCGGCCTGCGCGACCGCGTCCTCGAGGCCGCCTTCCCCGCACCGCGCCGCGGCTTCCGATGGCTCCCCGTTTCCGCCGCCGCGGCGGTCGCCCTCGCGTTCGGCGGCGGCGTGCTGCTGGGCCGCGATTTCGAGAAGCGCCACGTGCCTGGGGTCGAGCCCGTCGTGGTCGAGAAGGTGGTCGTCCGGGAAGTCGAGAGGCCGGCGAAGCCGGACGACCGCGACCTGTTCCTGCTCGGCCTCGCGCTGGAGCAGGTCTACGCGAAGCAGGTGAAGGTGGACTACAACGGGGTGACGTGCCAGCAGATCAGCGCGGACGCCGGGGTGCTGAAGATGGTTCCGTACTGCCCGATCGCGCAGAAGCTGGAGGTTGCGCTGAGGGAGAGGCCGGACAAGGTGAAGCTCAGGAAGTAGGGGCGGGCGGAAGGAGTTTCGCCGGACCACGACACGGGAGCCCCCTGGAGAAGCCCGTCCCCGCCCGCCTCCGCCAGCTTCCTCTTCCCCACCCCGCAGCCCTGTCGCACAATGCCCGCCCCATGTTCGAAAGCCTCACCGACAAACTCACCGGCGTCTTCCGGCGCCTCGCAGGCAAAGGCCGCCTCTCCGAGTCCAACATCCAGGAAGGCCTCCGCGAGGTCCGCGTCGCCCTCCTCGAGGCGGACGTCAACCTCATCGTCGTGAAGGAATTTCTCAAGAAGGTCTCCGAGAAGGCCGTCGGCGAAGACGTCATCAAGTCGGTCCAGCCGTCCCAGCAGATCGTGAAGGTCATCTACGACGAGATGGTCGCCCTCATGGGACCCGCGGACCCGGCCATCGCGAAGAACGCGAACCGCCCGACCGTCGTCATGATGTGCGGCCTCCAGGGCTCCGGAAAGACGACCACCTGCGCCAAGCTCGCGAAGCTCTTCATGAAGAAAGGCGCAAAGCCCCTCCTCGTCGCCGCGGACATCCAGCGCCCGGCCGCCATCGACCAGCTCAAGACGCTGGGGGCGGCGCTCGAGATCCCTGTGCACGCGGAGGCCGGCGGGCGCCCGCCGATGATCTGCAAGCGCGGGATCGAGGCGGCGGAAAAACTCGGGCGCGACCTGGTCATCCTCGACACCGCCGGCCGCCTGCACATCGACGAGGCGCTGATGGCGGAGGTGAAGGAAGTCGCGGACGTGACGAAGCCGGACCAGATCCTGCTGGTCGTCGACTCCATGACGGGGCAGGACGCGGTCAACTCGGCCAAGCAGTTCAACGACAGGCTGCCGCTCACGGGCGTGGTGCTGACGAAGCTCGACGGCGACACGCGCGGCGGCGCCGCCCTCTCCATCAAGTACATCACGGGCAAGCCCATCAAGTTCGTCGGCGTCGGCGAGAAGATCGAGGACCTCTCCGAGTTCTACCCCGACCGCATGGCGCAGCGCATCCTCGGCATGGGCGACGTCATCTCCCTCGTCGAGAAAGCCCAGGAGGCCGTCGACCAGGAGACCGCCCGACGCTTCGCCACCAAGATGTACAAGAACGAGATCGACCTCCAGGACTTCCTCGAGCAGATCGGCCAGATGGAAAAGATGGGCCCGATCTCGCAGATCGTCTCCATGATCCCCGGCATGGGCCAGCTGATGGGCGGCAAGGAAGACGACATGCAGGGCGAGTTCAGCCGGATGAAGGCGATCATCCAGTCGATGACGGTGGACGAGCGCCGGCACCCCGAGATCATCGACGGCTCGCGCCGCAAGCGGATCGCGCGCGGCAGCGGGCGGACGCTTCCCGAGATCAACAACCTGCTGAAGCAGTTCAAGGATCTGCGGAAGATGATGAAGGGGTTCGGGTCGGGGAAATTTGCGAGGATGATGGGCAAGTACCGGAAGGGGTAGGCGCGCAAGAAAGGGTTGCGCCGCCCCCTCCTGCCCGCTACTATTTCCGCCCCTAAATCGGTGCCGCGGCGGATGTTCCGCCGATCACGCACCGCGCACACAGGAGAGCGCATGGCCGTCCGAATCCGCCTGTCCCGTTGCGGCCGCAAGAACCGGCCGCATTTCCGCATCGCCGTCTACGATTCCAACACGCGCCGCGACGGCCGCTACATCGACCTGCTCGGGCACTACGACCCGCTGATCCACGATCCCAAGTCGAAGGTCAAGATCGAGGCCGACCGGCTGGTCGCCTGGGTGAACAAGGGCGCGCTGGCGACGCCGGCCGTGGCGGAGCTGTTCCGGCACTGCGGGCTGAAGATGCCCGTGGCGCCGAAGACGGCGAAGCCGAAGGCCGAGGCCAGGCCGAAGGCCGCGGCGAAGCCGGCTGCGAAGGCCGCGCCGAAGAAGTAGCGTGGCCGCCCCGAAGCTGCCGCCGCCGGGCGTTCGCTGGACGGGCGGGCCGCGGGGCTTCCTGAAGGTCCTGGACCAGACGTTGCTCCCCGCGCGGGTGCGGTGGCGAAGCTGCCGGCACCCGCGCGACGTTTTCGACGCGATCCGCCGGCTGCAGGTTCGGGGCGCGCCGCTGATCGGCGTGGCGGCGGCGTACGGAATGGTCCTGGCGGCGAGGCGCTGCCGCACGCAGCGCGAGCTGGAGAAGGCGGGCGCGCGACTCGCGTCCGCGCGGCCCACCGCGGTCAACCTCGCGTGGGCCGTGAAGCGGATGCTGTCGCTGCAGACGCTGGACCCGCGCGCGCTGCTCGTGGAGGCGCTGCGCGTCCACGCCGAAGACCGATCGGCGTGCGAGCGGATCGGGCGGTACGCGCTGCTGCTCCTGCGCGAGCCGGTGCTGACGCACTGCAACGCGGGATCGCTGGCCACAGGCGGCGCGGGCACCGCCCTCGCCGGGATCTACGAGGCCGCCGCGCGACGTCGGAAAATGTGGGTGTTCGCGACGGAGACGCGGCCGCTCTTCCAGGGCGCGCGCCTCACGGCGTGGGAGCTTTCGCGCGCCGGCGTCGACGTCACCCTCCTCGTCGACGGCGCGGCGGCCGGCCTGATCGCCTCCGGCCGCGTCCGCAGCGTGATCGTCGGCGCCGACCGCATCGCCGCCAACGGCGACGTCGCCAACAAGGTCGGCACCTACGCGCTCGCCCTGGCCGCGAAGGCCCACAACGTGCCCTTCTACGTCGCCGCCCCGGTCTCGACGTTCGACCCCGCGACGCCCACGGGAAAGGGCATCCGCATCGAGCAGCGCGACGCACGCGAGGTCACCGCCCCGGCCGGGCGTCGCGTCGCCGCCACCGGAATCGGCGTCTGGAACCCCGCGTTCGACGTGACCCCCGCGCGCCTCGTCACGGCGATCATCACGGAAAAGGGCGTCGTGAAGCGGCCGACGCGCGAGGGCGTGGCGCGGCTGCTCGGGGGCGGGAAGTGAGGACCGCCGTCGTCGGCGCAGGCATCTGCGGCTCCGCCATCGCGCACGCGCTCCCTTCGCCGGACGCACGCCTCCAGGTCGGCCGCTGTTGCGCCTGGCTCTTCTCCGGCCACGGCTTCAAAGTCGCCCCGGCCGTCGCGCGGCGGCTTGCGGAAGCAGTCGTCGCGGGCAGGCGGCCGGAAGGTCTCCCCGCCTTCGCGCTCAACCGCGGCTGACCTCGACGGTCTCGAGCCCGTCCTCCCCAAGGTCCAGCAGCGCGAACGTCCAGAGCGGCGCGCGGTAGAGCGCCCCGGGGTTCACGAGCCGCGTGCGCCCGAACCGGCGGTCGTCCTGCCGGTGCGTGTGGCCGTACAGCACGTAGTCGTACCTCCCCGACTCGAGCGCCCCTCGCAGCGGCCGCTCCTCGTCCCCGTGCGACACGAAAAACCTCTTCCCCCCGATCTCCACGTCCAGCCGCGCCGCGTAGGCGCCGCCGATCCGCTCCGCCGCCGCCGACAGCTCGCGCGCGGAGTCGTTGTTGCCGAGGCAGACGCGGAAACTGAACCCGCGGAAGAGCTCGATCGTGGAGGCCGAGCAGACGTCGCCGCAGTGGATCACCTCGCGCACGCCCCTCGCGGCCAGCAGCCGCACCGCCTCCGCGACCGCCGCCTCGTTGTCGTGCGTGTCCGAGACGATCCCCACCGGCGGACCCGCCATCGCCCCTCCTGGCCCATGAAAAAACCCCGGGGCTCCTCGCCCCGGGGTCCTTGTATCACATCCGTATGCCTAAGTCCCGGCCGCCGACTCCTTCCCCTTCTTGTCCTTCGTCGTCGCGCCCGACGCCTTCGACTTCTTCGCCCCCTTCTCCGCCGGCACCGCGCCCTCCTCCGGCTTCTCAGACTTCACCACCAGCTCCAGGATCGCCCGCTCGCCGCCGTCCCCGAGCCGCGTCGCCGCGTACTTGGCGTTGTCGCTCCAGCGCGAGCCGCCCAGCTTCAGAACCCGCGTGTAGCCGCCCGGCCGCTCCATGAACCGCGGCGCGATCTCCGTGCACACCTTCTTCGCCATCGCAGGATCCTGCAGGTGACGGTTCGCCTGCCGGAGATAGTGCACCTTGTCCGCCGCGTCCTTCGACGCCTGGTACTTCTTCCCGATCGTGATGATCCGGTCGGCGAAGATCCGGAATTCCTTCGCCTTCTCCACGGTCGTGATGATCCGTTCGTTGAGGAAGAGGTCGCCGACGATCTGGCGCTGCATCGCCTGCCTGTGCGCCCGGCCGCGGCCCAGCTTCCGCCCCACATACCTATGTCGCATTCTTGTCCACCCCCTGGCTGCCGAGGATCGTCTCCAGGTCCATGCCCAGAGACAGCCCCATGTCCGCGAGCTTCTTCTTCACTTCCTTCAGCGACGTCTTGCCGAAGTTCCGCACCTTGAGCAGGTCCGGCTCCGACCGGACGACCAGCTCGCCGATCGTCTGGATGTTCTCCGAGGTCAGGCAGTTCGAGGCGCGCACCGAGAGGTCCAGCTCGCTGACGCTCATCTGCAGCTTCTGCTTCAGCTCCTCCATGTACTTCTCGCGCTTCCTCGCCTCCTCCTCCTTCTTCTCGTTCATCTGCAGCTCGCGGCCCAGCTCGAAGTACTGCACGAACGGGTTCAGGTGCTTGCGCAGGATCTTGCTGGCCTCGACCAGCGCCAGCTCCGGCGACACCGTGCCGTTCGTCCAGATGTCCAGGACGAGCTTGTCGTAGTTCGTCAGCTTCCCGACGCGCGTGTTCTCCACGCGGTACTTCACCCGGCGCACCGGCGAGAAGATCGAGTCCACGGAGATGATCCCCAGCTCCTTGTCCTCCTTCTCGTTCTCGTCCGCCGTCACGTAACCCCGGCCCTTGCGCACCTCGAGCTCCACCACGAAGTCCACGTCCTCCGTCAGCGTCGCGATGTGCATGTCAGGGTTCACCACCGTCACCTGCGGATCCGGCGCAATGTCCCCCGCCCTCACCTCGCCCTTCTCGTGCTTCTCGATCCGGAGCGTCCGCGGACCCTCCGTCTCCAGCCGCACCACCAGCTTCTTCAGGGAGAGCACGATGTCCGTCACGTCCTCGACCACGCCCTTGATCGTCGAGAACTCGTGCGAAACCCCCTTGATCTTCACGCTCGTCACCGCCGCCCCCTCGATCGAGGACAGCAGCACCCGGCGCAGGCTGTTGCCGATCGTGATCCCGTACCCACGCTCGAACGGCTCCGCGATGAACGTGCCGAACGTGCTGGTGAGCGTCTTCTCCTCCACCACCACCCGCGTCGGCAGTTCGAAGTCCTTCCAGCGAACGCGCATCGTTTTCTCCTATTTCGAGCAGAACTCGACGATCAGCTGTTCCTTGATCGCAATCGGCACTTCCTCACGCGTCGGCCTCGCCACCACCGTCCCGCCCAGCGGGTTGTCGTTCCGCTGCAGCCAGGACGGCGTGAAGTCCGTCTTCGGCGCGTCCAGGCCCGTCTTCGCCAGCTTCTGCGACGCCTCGCGCGGCGCGAACGTGATCGTGTTCCCCGCAGACACGCTCCACGACGGCACCGTCACCCTCTTGCCGTCGACCAGCACGTGCTGGTGCACGATCATCTGCCGCGCCATCGCCCGCGTCGGCGCAAATCCCAGCCGGTACAGCGCGTTGTCCAGCCGGCTCTCCAGCAGCACCAGCAGGTTCTGACCCGTGTTCCCGGGCATCGCCAGCGCCTGTTCGAAGTACCGGCGGAACTGCCGCTCCAGCACCCCGTACCACCGCTTGCACTTCTGCTTCTCCCGCAGGTGCACGCCGTAGTCCGTCTGCCGCGGACGCCGGTCCCCGTGGACGCCGGGCGGCTTCTCGCCCCCGAAGTCCATGTTCTCGTACCGGCCGCCTTTCAGGTGGAGATTCACTCCCTCCCGGCGGCTCAGCGCCACCTTACGACCACGGATCCTCGCCATGATGTCCCTCGACTAGACGCGGCGCTTCTTGCGCGCGCGGCAACCGTTGTGGGGAAGCGGCGTGCAGTCCTCGATCGCCTTCACCTCGAGGCCGGAGGCCTGGAGCGCGCGGATCGCCGACTCGCGGCCGCTGCCCGGACCTTTCACCCGCACGTCGATCTCCTTCACGCCGAACTTCGAAGCCTTCTCCGCCGCCGACTCCGCCGCCTTCTGCGCGGCGAACGGCGTCGACTTGCGCGACCCCTTGTAGCCGATCGTCCCGGCAGACGCCCAGCAGAGCGTCTCGCCCTTCGGATCGGTGATCGTGATGATGGTGTTGTTGAACGAAGCGAAGACGTGCGCGATCGCCTTCTGGACCACGCGCTTCACCTTCCGCCGCTTCGGCGACGCCGCGGCCTTCTCGTCCTTCTTCGCCTCTTCCTTCTTGTCCTTCTTCTCTTCGGCCATGCTGTCCGTTCCTCTCAATGCCGGCTCGCGCCGGGCGTGTTCGTTAGCCGAGGCCCTTCACCGACTTCTTGCCCGCAACCGTCTTCCTCGGGCCTTTCCTCGTCCGCGCGTTCGACCGCGTCCGCTGCCCCCGCACCGGCAGCCCGCGGCGGTGCCGCAGCCCCCGGTAGCAGTTGATGTCCTTCAGCCGCTGGATGTTCTGCGCGATCTGCCGCCGCAGCGTTCCCTCGGTCTGGTAGTTCTTCTCGATGATCGCGTTCAGCCGCGCAAGCTGCTCCTCGGACAGGTTCTTCGTCCGGATCCCCGGATCGATCCCCACGTCCTTCAGGATCTTCATCGCGAGCGTGTCGCCGATCCCGTAGATGTAGCCCAGGCCGATCGAAATCGGCTTCTCCATCGGAATGTCAACGCCGGCAATACGGGGCATGCTTCTCTCCTGTTAACCCTGGCGCTGCTTGTGCTTGGCCTCGCGCGAGCAGATCACGCGCACCTTCCCGCGGCGCTTGATGATCTGGCAGCCCTCGCAAATCCGCTTCACGCTCGCTCTCACCTTCATGGCTAGTGCTCCCGGTACACGATCCGCCCCTTCGACAGGTCGTACGGACTCATCTCAACCGTCACCTTGTCGCCGGGCAGGATCTTGATGAAGTGCATGCGCATCTTGCCGCTGATGTGGGCCAGAACCTCGTGGTTCGTGCCTTTCAGCGTCACACGGAACATCGCGTTTGGAAGCGCCTCTTTCACGGTCGCCTCCACCCGGATGGGTTCTTCCTTCGCCATTCGTCCCTTTCTCTCTACGCCACCGTCAGGATTTCGGGCCCGTTCGCGGTCACGGCGACGGTGTGTTCGAAGTGGGCGGACAGTTCGCCGTCCTTCGTCACGACCGTCCAGTTGTCACGGAGCGTGGTGACGTCGTAACCGCCGATGTTCAGCATCGGCTCGATCGCGATCACCAGCCCTTCCTTCATGAGCGGGTCGTTCCCCCGCGTCAGTGCGTCCACGTAGTTCGGGACCTGCGGTTCCTCGTGCAGGTCCCTTCCGACCCCGTGCCCCGCGAACTTGCGGACCACCGAATAGCCGTTCGACTCCGCGTAGTTCTGCACGGCACGGGACACCTCCGACAGGCGGCGGCCCGGGCGGACCTGCTCGATGGCGAGGAAGAGGGAGTCCTTCGTCGCCTTGAGCAGCCGCTGGGCCTTGGTCGAGGTCCGGCCGACGGGCCAGGTCCACGCGGTGTCGCCGATGTAGCCGTCGAGGGTGACTCCGACATCGACGGTCACGATGTCACCCTCCTTCAACCCGCGGGGGCCGGGGATCCCGTGAACGACTTCCTCGTTCACGGAGATGCACGCCGACGCGGGGAAATTCCTGTACCCCTTGAACGTCGGCACCCCGCCGTGCGACCGGATGAATTTCTCGATCGCCGCGTCCAGCTCTCCAGTTGTCACCCCGGGCTTGATCAACTCCGCCGTCATGGCGAGAGTTCCGGCCGCGACCTTGCCCGCCGCGCGCATCTTTTCGATTTCGCGCGGACTCTTGTAAATGATGCTCACTGCAGCCTTCTTGCCCTGCCGAGGACGTCCGCCGTGATCGCGTCGATCGGCCGGTTGGCGTCGATCAGCGCGTACGTCCCCGATTTCCTGTAGTGTTCCCCGACTCCCGCGGTTTCCTTCCGGTACACCTCGAGCCTCGCCTTCACCGTCTCCGGCTTGTCGTCGGAGCGCTGGACGAGCGCCCCGCCGCATTTCCCGCATTCCTCGCCCCTGCTCGACGGCGCGAACTTCACGTGATACGCCGCCTGGCACTTTCCGCAGGTCCGCCGTCCGCTGATCCGATCCACCAGGACGGCGTCCGGCGCCTGCAGGTCGTACGCCCCGTCGATCCTCCGGCCCATCCCCTTCAACGTCGCGTCCAGCGATTCCGCCTGCGGCGTCGTTCGCGGGTACCCGTCGAACAGCACCCCCCGCGCCGCGTCGCCCTGCTCCAGCCTTTCGCGGACCAGCCGGTTCACCACGTCGTCCGGCACCAGCCTGCCCGCGTCCATGTACCCTTTCGCTTCCAGCCCCGTCCTCGTCCCCGCCCTGATCGCCCCTCGCAACAGGTCGCCCGTCGCCAGGTGCAACAGCCCCAGCTCCTTCGCGACCGTCGCCGCCTGCGTCCCCTTTCCGACGCCCGGCGGCCCGAGGAACACCAGGTTCATCACCGCCTCCCGCGGATGCGGCCCTTCTTCATGAAGCCTTCGTACTGCCTCATCAGCAGGTAGCTTTCGATCTTCTGCATCATGTCGAGCCCGACGCCGACGACGATCAGGATGCCCGTGCCGCCGAGGAACCCGGTGATGATCCGGTCGACCTTGAGGAGCTGCGCCACCAGGTCGGGCAGGAGGGCGATGAGGCACAGGAAGGTCGCGCCCACGAGCGTCACGCGCGTCATCACGTGCTCCAGGTGCTCCTCCGTCTTGCGCCCGGGCCGGATCCCCGGGACGAACGACCCGTACTCCTTCAGGTTGTTCGCCATCTCCTTCGGCTGGAAGAACAGCGCGGTCCAGAAGAAGGTGAAGAAGAACACGAGGGCGACGTACAGGGTGGAGTAGACAAAACCGTAGCGGCCGAAAATGTCCTTGCCCGTCTGCCAGTTGAGCGCCGTGCAGACCATGCTCGGCAGCACCATGATCGAGGAGGCGAAGATCACCGGCATGACGCCCGCCTGGTTGACGCGTAGCGGCAGGTAGTGCTTCTGGCCGCCGTACATGCGGCGGCCTTTCATGTGCTTCGCGTGCTGGACGGGAATGCGCCGTTGCGCCTGGGTCGTGAAGACGATGGCGAAGATCACGGCGACGTAGAGGGCCACGAGGATGAAGACGGTTTCGAGTCCCATGGCGCCGGCGCGGATCTGCTGCTGGATTTCCAGGTAGGCCTGGGGCATGCGGCCGACGATGCCGACCATGATGATGACCGAGGCGCCGTTGCCGATGCCGTGCTCGGTGATCTGGTCGCCGAGCCACATGACGATCATCGTGCCCGCGAGCAGCGCAAGCACGCCGGGAAGGTAGAACGAGAAGAACCCCGGGTCGTGGACGAGCTCGCCGCCGCCCATGCGGTTCGCCTGGCCGGAGCCAAGGAACCGGACGAGGAAGACCGCCTGCACGAAGCAGATCGGAATCGTCGCGAGCCGGGTCCAGTTCGCGATCTTCCGCGTCCCGCTCGCGCCTTCCTTGGCAATCGCCTCGAGGCGCGGCACCACCTTGGTCAGCAGCTGGAAGATGATGCTCGCGCTGATGTACGGCATGATTCCCAGCGACAGGATCGACATCTGGTTGATCGCGCCGCCCGAGAACACGCTGAGCCACCCGAGCAGCCGCCCCGCGGCCCCCGGCTCCTCCGCCTGCTTCATCATCTCCGTCAGCGCCTGCAGGTCGACCCCGATCAGGGGCACGTACGACCCGAACCGGAACGCCGCCAGGATCCCGAACGTGAACAGGACCCGTCGCCGCAGCTCCGGGATGGAGAAGATGTTTCGGATGACTTCGAAGAATCGGCTCACGGTTCGCCTCGACTACTCTTTCTTTCCCCCGGCGGGCTTCTGGCCCCCCTCGGCTTTCTTTTCCTTCGGCGGCCCGCCCGCGGGCTTCCCGCCCGCCGGCGCTCCCTCAGGCTTCGCCGCCTTCTCCTTCTTGGCAGGCTTCGCCTCCG
>JADLHC010000015.1 GCA_020849035.1 Planctomycetia bacterium | reverse complement strand
GGCCGTGCTCGGTCGAGTCCGAGGAGACGATCAAGCGCATCGCGGGCAAGCTCGCGACGCGCGGCGTGCGCCGCCTTCGTGGCGGCGCGTTCAAGCCGCGGACGAGCCCGTACGCGTTCCAGGGGCTGGGAAAGCCGGGGCTGGAGATCCTGCGGGAGGCGGCCGACGCGAACGACATGGCCGTCGTGACCGAGGTGCTGTCGGTGCAGGACATCCCGGTCGTGATGGAGTACGCCGACATCCTGCAGATCGGCGCGCGCAACATGCAGAACTTCAACCTGCTCGAGGAGGTCGGCCGGGCGGGGAGACCGGTGCTGCTCAAGCGCGGGATGATGTCGACGCTCGAGGAGCTCCTGCTGTCCGCCGAGTACATCCTGTCCAAGGGGAATTACAACGTGATCCTCTGCGAGCGCGGGATCCGCACGTTCGAGAAGTACACGCGCAACACCTACGACGTGTCGGCTGTGCCGGTCGTGAAGAAGCTGTCGCACCTGCCCATCGTGTGCGATCCCTCGCACGCCGCCGGCGACCGGGACCTCGTGCCGTCGCTCGCCCGCGCGGCCATCGCGGCGGGGGCGGACGGGCTGATCATCGAGGTGCACCCGCGGCCCGAGGTGGCGAAATGCGACGGAGCGCAGTCGCTTCACCCCGACCAATTCGACGCCCTCATGAAGGAAGTCTCCGCCATCGCTCGGTGCATCGGCCGCAGCATTTAGGGATTACCCGATGCGTTTCAAACGTATACATTGGCAACTTCCGATGCAGGCCTCCTGGGGGCCCCGACGCCCCCGCCTCCGCCGGATCCTTCCCCTGTCATGGAGACGAACGTGAGCCCGAGAGGACTGTCCCTCGCCGCGCTCGCGCTCTTCCTCGCCCCGGCCCTCGTCCTGGCGGGCCCGCAGGAAGACCTCAAGAAGAAGCGCGACGCGAAGTACGCCGAGCCGTGGGTGACGAAGTTTCCCTGGGTGACCAGCTACGCCAAGGCCAAGGAACAGGCCAAGAAGGACGGCAAGCTGATCTTCGCGTACTTCTCCCGCAGCTACTCGCCCTGACCCCCCTGCAAATCTCTCGAGAGCGGTCCGCTCTCGCAGGACAGCTTCGGGGACTTCGCGGCGAAGGTCGTGCTCTACCTGAACGTGACGACGCACGTGGACGACGATCCGGACCAGGAACTGCTGGACGAGAAGGGCGGCAGCGGCTTCCCGTACCTCGTGTTCCTGGACGCGGAGGGAAACCTCCTTGCGAAGCACCAGGGGCAGCGCACGGTGGATGGGTTCTCGGCGACGATGGAGACGGCCCAGGCGTACGCCGACCTCCGCGCGAAGGCGGCGGGCGGCGACGCGGCGGCGGCGAAGGAAGTCCTGTTCAAGGACGCGGAACTCGGCAATCTGAAAGTCGCCGACGCGAAGAAGGCGCTTGAGAACGGCAAGGACCTGACCGACGACGAAAAGGCGAAACTCAAGTCGACGATCCAGGGCCTGGAGATGAAGGAAGTGCTGTCGGCCTTCCAGAAGTCGATGAAGGGCGTGGACTTCCAGGACAAGCCGGTGGTGAAGAAGAACCAGGCTGCGGCCGGTCGGAAGTTCCTCGAGATGCAGAAGGCCGGCGTCACGCCCGACGAGGAGAGCAACTACTTCCAGCCGTTCTACATCTTCATCATGGAAGCGGCGGAGGAGGCGAAGGACGCCGAGGCGTACGAGGCGGCGCTGAAGGTCATGGAGGACAAGTTCGGGGCGAATCCGAACGCGAAGAAGTTCTTCGACGAGCGCCATGCGACGCTGGACAAGCTGAAGGGCGAGAAGAAGTAGGGTCCTGTCGAATCGCCAGGGGAGGCCGGTCCGCCGGCCTCCCCTTTTTTTCTGGGGGAGAGCATGCCGCTGGTGAGGATCTCGCTGGGCGCGGGGAGGCCGGCGTCCGTGGTGAAGGCGATCAGCGACGCGGTCCACCGGGCGCTGGTCGAGGCCGCGGGCGCGCCGGCGGAGGGGAAGTTCCAGCTGGTCACCGAGCACGCCCCGGGGACGCTCGTGCACCCGCCCTCCTACATGGGGATGCCGAAGTCGGACGGGATCGTCGTGATCCAGGCGACGATGAACGCGGGGCGGACGACGGAGGTGAAGCGTGCGCTGTACGCGAAGATTGCGGAGCTTCTCGAGAAGGAGGCGGGCGTGAGGAAGGAGGACGTCGTCATCAGCCTCGTCGAGGTCCCGAAGGAGAACTGGTCCTGGGGCGGCGGCGAGATGACCTACGTGAAGTAGAGCGAGCAAATCCGCCGGAGGCGTCCAGACTCGGGTCAGCAACCGGTGTCGAAAATCGTCAAATTCCTTGGATTTCCAGGCAGATTCCAGCCTTGGCCGGTGTGATGTAGGCAAACACGCCTTGTCTTGGGCGTCGGGAGGGCATGTGAAGGACGAACAGATCGCAAGCCTGCACTCTGCCTTGGGAAAGGAACTGTGCACGTTTGCCTACAGGTTCCTCGGCGACTTCTCAGCTGCAGATGACATCCTCCAGGAGGTCTTCCTGTCGTTGCGGAGACATCCGGAACTTAGCCTTGGAGAGGCCAAACCGTACTTGTATCGCTGCGTGAGGAATGCCGCGCTCAACTGGATGCGAAAGGAGGGCAGAGAGCTCAGAAAGGTCCGTCCCGAGCAGTTCATTCAGGGGCCTGCCGACCAGGTGGAGGCGAGAGAACTCCTCTCAGCCGCCTTCGTTGAACTTCCCTTGGAGCAATACCAGGTAGCCTACCTGTTCGTCTACGGGGAGTTCACAGTGAAGGAGATCGCGATGACTCTCGATCTTGAAGAAACGCTGGTTGCGTCTTGACTGCGACATGCGCTCGACGCGCTCAGGTCCCGCCTGTCCGTTCATTTGGAGGAACTGCAGTGAACGACCAAGAGCTGACCGCCTTCCTGAGGCGGTTCCGTCCAGGCATTCAGCCGACACCGTTGCGACTTGAGAGCGCTCCATCTGGGCAGCTGGCGCAGCGCACACCGCTCCCTCCGATCCCCTCTCCCAGCTTGGCGGCGAATGCCATAGACAACATGGTTCGGCCTGTAATCGCGTCGACTGTTCAGTCAACACCGTCCTTTCCAGTTCCCATGCTTCCGACCTTCCAGAGCACCAGCGATCCGCTGCGCGCCAGCCCCTTGGAGACGCTGCCTGGGGTTCCCCAGATGGTCTACCGTGATGGCGCCTTTCGACCCGCTGTCGAGGAGGCGGGTCCGATTGTGCCCAGCCTCCTGTGGCCGTTCGACGAAATGGGAGACATGTCGGGCGAAGTCCTGATCGAACCTGATCTCAATGCGAAGAAGCCCGGAAGAACCGTCATCGGACCCGGAATCAGGTTCAGCATCAACTACACGGGAGAAGTGGTCGAAGGATGCCGTTACGGTCTCATGGACACGATTCAGTCGAGCTTCTACTGGATCGAACTGCACAATGGAAAACTCGGACCTGAACCGCATAGCTACGATCTTGTACCCGAGAGTGGCCGTGCTGGTGCGGCGCCGCGTCAAGGGCCCTACGGAATCGACAACACTCCCAAGCTGCGGCAGGCGAAGGATCCTTGGTACGAGGGGCAGCAGCAATCCGCCGGAACGTACTCGAAGGTGGACTACCCGGGGCGCAACGAAGGCTTCTACCGGAACTCCGCGAGAGACGTGCTGGACGCTCATCCCGACATTCAGGAACTGCGGCTGATTCAGCACTTCGACCTCGAGTGTTGGTTTGTCGAAGAGTGCGGAGGTGTGTATACCCCGAAGAACTACATTTCGCTTTCCTTCGAAATTGTCTCTGACTGGTCTCGGGCAGGTGCGACCGTTAACCAGGACAGCTACCCTGCGGTCGTGAATTGCAGCGGAGGGGCCAGCGGCAGGGCTCGAGATGCTGACAAGGAGCGGTTCCTCAAGGCCCTCAAGTCGTACCTGTAAACGCCTGCTCCAGCGAGGTTCCTGACGATCACTCTCGCTGCACTCGCGAAGTGGCAGCGGCCTGGAGGCAGTGCGACGAACCTGTTCGAGGATATCCCGTGGATCCCAGATTGAAGGGCAGCGCTGTGTGGTGGCTGGCGTTGACGACGCTATGCGGCTGTGCTTCAGCCAGCAGGCCGTCGATGACTTGGCGAGAACTCGTTGTGCCCGAAATCGAGACCAATCTCTGTCCAATGGAGATCTCAAGGGGAGCTCTTACGGCGTTCGTAATCCCCGGGTCGGGATCCACCAGCATTCTCGTCTTCGGCCCCTCTGGCGAGTCGGTTCTGCTCCTGGACAAACCAAGTCTCGAGACCGGTCGCCTGGTCGTGCAACTGTCGCGGCGAATCCTGCCACAGGGCGCGCCACTACAGTTGGTTTCTCTTGCCCGGCCCGGACCGGAAGCGGCGTCGGTGCTGTCGGAGATACACGCGAGAATTGGAATTCGCACCTTGGCTGGCCCGGGAGCTGCGATCCAGGCATTGACTTCTCACGCGGCGGAGGAGTCGATTCGGCGCCTTGAATGCCTGCGTTTTGAGAATCTGTCTGAGGATGCAGGCATCCGGTGGATGTTCGCCGGAGCACTCGATTGTGCCGTTCTGACATCCGGGGAAGTCGCGGATCCCGAGGCGGGAGAGGCTGGGCGGCCCGGTGCCTTTCCAGTTCTGACGTGCTCTTTCCGCGGGGTTGTGCTCGTCAACCGCGCCTCCTGCCTTTCGGTGGCCGGGGACTCAGAGCCGAATTCGTGCCGGCTCAGCGGCTTCAGGGGTGCTCACCTGGTGCTGGTTGAGTGGGGCGGATTGCCCCTGTCTGGATGGAGTCCAGGTCAAGGAGCGCTTTGCCTGACTGTTGGTCCCGGCAGGGTCTCCGAAGTGAACTTAGGTGAACATGCGCTGAGTGCGTGGGAACATGGCGCCCCTCCGGCGGAGGGACCCTCAGAAGTTCGTTCGCAGGGGCTTGCGACAGACCGTCCGGACGACCCGGGATGGAAACGAGTGCTTGTCGTGACCTACGAGGCTCAATCACCGTCCATTCCTCCGCGCATTGGAAGTTACTCCTTCGTTGGAAAATGAGATTCTCGAGTCACATGAACATCGCCTGGAGCCTGCGCACCGCACGCCGCGCGGAATTCGCTCCCGGCAGGAACAACCATCAGGAATCACCTGAGTGATGGAACGGGCCGCACTCATCGGGATGGGGCAGATCGGCGGGTCGCTGGGGATGGCGCTTCTGCGCCGCGGGCTCGCGCGCGAGGTCGTCGGGATCGACCGGGACCCCCGAGCGCTGAAGGCCGCCCTGGCGAGAAAGGCCTGCACCTTCGCGGCGGGCGATCTGGCGCCCGTCGCGCTTGCCAACCTCGTCGTCCTCGCGACGCCGGTGCGCTCGATCGTGGCGCTGGCCCGGGGAGTCCGGTTCCTGCTCCCTGCGGGGGCCGTTGCGACGGACGTCGGCTCGGCGAAGGCGGCCGTCATGCGGGCCTACCGCGGCCTTCGCGGATTCGCGGGCGGCCACCCCATGGCCGGCACCGAGCGCGGCGGGATCGCCGCGGCCGACCCGGACCTGTTCGAGGGCGCGACGTGGGTCCTCGTTCCCGGCGACGACCGCGCCGTGCGCGACCTGTCCCGGCTCGTCCGCCGCCTCGGCGCGCGCCCCGCCGTCATGACCGCCGCGGCCCACGACCGCGCGGCGTCGCTGGCCAGCCACCTTCCGTACTGCCTCGCCGTCGCCCTCTCCCGCCTCGCCGGCCCCAACCCGCCCCTCGCCGCCGGCTCCTTCCGCTCCGCAACCCGCGTCGCCGCACAGCCCCTCGAAATGTCCCTCGACATCCTCCTCGCGAACCGCTTCCAGATCGCACGCGACCTCGGCAGAATGGGGCGCCAGATGTCCCGCCTCGCCACGCTCCTCGTGAAAGGCGACGAAGCCGCCCTCCGGCGCTTCATCGAATCCGCCCGCCCATGAGCACCCTCGGAACGCTGTTCCGCGTGACGCTGTTCGGCGAAAGCCACGGTCCCGGCGTCGGGGCGGTGGTGGAGGGGGTGCCGGCGGGGTTGACGGTCGACATGGAGGCGATGAAGCGCGAGCTGGCGCGGCGGCGGCCGGGGCAGTCGAAGGTGACGACGCAGCGGAAGGAGGAGGACGAGCCGGAGTTCCTGGCGGGGGTGGCGCACGGGGCGGCGACGGGCGCGCCGGTGACGATCTTCATCCGGAACACGGACGTGGATTCGCGTCCGTACGACGCGACGAAGGACCTGCCGCGGCCGGGGCACGCGGATTTCACGGCGTGGGCGAAGTGGGGGATCGCGAGGGACCACCGCGGGGGCGGGCCGTTCTCGGCGCGGACGACGGCGCCGCTGGTGGCGGCGGGGGCGATCGCGCGGCAGATGCTGGCGGGTGTGCGGATCGCGGCGCACGTCGTGGAGATCGCCGGGATCGAGGTGCCGCACGAGGTCGCGTTCGACCAGATCGGGAAGGCGGAGGCGAACCCGGTGCGGTGCGCCGACGCGAAGACGGCGGAGCTGATGGAGCACGCGATCACGCGGGCCCGCACGGACGGCGACTCGGTCGGCGGGATCGTCGAGGTCCGCGCCGAGGGGCTGCCCGCCGGCTGGGGCGGTCCGGGCGCCGACGGGCTCGAGAGCGAGCTGGCGCGGGCGCTCCTGGCCATCCCCGCCTGCCGCGGGGTTGAGTTCGGCGCGGGTTTCCGCGCGGCGCGCATGAAGGGCTCCGAGCACAACGACGCGTTCGACGTGGACAAGGCCGGGCACGTCACGACGCGCACGAACCACGCGGGCGGGATCCTCGGCGGCATCTCGACCGGCATGCCGCTCGTCGCCCGGGTCGCGTTCAAGCCGACGAGTTCGCTGCCGCGGAAACAGGACACGGTCAACCTCGCGACGATGAAACCGGCGGTGGTCGAGACGAAGGGCCGCCATGATCCGTGCGTCGTCCCGCGCGCGGTGCCGATCGTGGAGGCCTGCGTGGCGGTGGTGCTGGCGGACGCCAAGCTGCGCGCGGCGGCCGAGAGGCGATGAAGCGTCTCGCGGCGGCGCTGGTCCTCGCCGGCTGCGGG
Source organism: Planctomycetia bacterium (assembly GCA_020849035.1). Classification (GTDB taxonomy): domain Bacteria; phylum Planctomycetota; class MHYJ01; order WSZJ01; family WSZJ01; genus WSZJ01. The sequence goes on along the minus strand of JADLHC010000015.1, from coordinate 26,456 downwards.
GCCAAAGCGCCCGCGCCGGCACCGCCACCGCCTCCCCCGGCGCCCCTCACGGCCGTCCTGGACGGCACCCGGTTCACCATCTCGGGCGGCGGACTCGATCCCCTCGTGTTGGAGTACGAGTCCTTCCCGATCCCCCCGACCCCTGGCACCAACGCGTCGCCGCTCGCCGTGGCGGTGGACGCGAAAGGCCGCGTCTGGATCAACTCGGAGTTCCACAAGGGCGAGATCCACTGGTTCGACCCCGCGGCCGGAAAGGTCGTTGCGCTTCCGGTCCCCGGCGCCCCCGAGCCGGGGATTCACGCGACGACGATCTTCGGGGACCACCGCACGACGATGACGATGTGCGGAGAGGACATCCTCGTGGACCCCGACGGCCGGGTCTGGTGGACGGAAGGCGGCGGGTATCTCTACGAGGGGAAGCACCCGAACCACTCGCGCATCGTGAGCTACGAGCCGGAATCCGGCCGGTTCCGGGCTTTCAACGTGCCCGGCGACCGGAACGAGGTCATCGGGTGCGCGTGGGACGCGAAGCGGAAGCGGCTGTGGTTCGCGCAGGGCGGCCTGAAGGCGGGGGCGAAGCTCTGGTGCCTCGACCCGGAGGCCGCCGTCTCTGACCTGGCGTTCGACTTCTCGAAGGAGCCGGACGCGGTGGGCCTGCAGAGCTGGGACCTGCCGCTCAGGGACGCGCAGCCGGCCCACGTCGCCGTGGATCCGGACGGCTCGATCTGGTACTCGGCCTTCTGGCGCAACCGCGTCGGGCGTTTCGTGCCCGAGACGGGGGAGTTCGTGGAGGTTCCGCTGCCCGCGGGAATCGGGAAATCGCAGCCCGGCAAGCTGGTCGGAGGCGGCCCCTGGAGCATCCTCGTCGCGGGCGACGGCAGCGTCGTCTTCAACGAGTTCTTCGACTCGACGCTGACCCGGATCGACGCCTCCCGCGTGCGGCGCGGCGACCCGGAGTGCCGCGTCCTCGACGGCCAGGGCCGGAACGCGTGCATCCTCCGGTCGTTCGTCGTCCCGGACGCCGATCTCGAGAACGAGTTCGTGCACTCCGCCGCGTTCGACGCCGCGGGGCGCCTGTGGTTCACCATCCACGGCCCGCAGCACGGCCCCGGCCGCGGCTCGCTCGGCTTCGTCACTCCCGACTGGAGCGCCGTCGTCCGCCTGCCGACCCTGCCCGGCGGCGAAGGATCCGCCCCGGACGGAATCGCGATCGACCCGAAGACCGGCGACATCTGGTTCGCCGAGTACTGGCGCCATCGCCTCGGACGCCTCAGGAAACTGTAGAATCCCGCGACCATGAACCGCAAAACCGTCAGCACCACCGGCGCCCCCGCGGCGATCGGCCCGTACTCCCAGGCCGTCGTCGCCGACGGCTGGGTCTTCTGCTCCGGCCAGATCCCCCTCGACCCCGCCACCGGCCAGATGGTCGCCGGCGACGTCGGCGCCCAGACACGCCGCGTCCTCGAGAACCTCAAGGCCGTCCTCGCGGCGGCCGGAAGCGGCCTCGACCGCGTCGTCAAGACGACGGTCTACCTCAAGGACATGAACGACTTCGCCGCCATGAACGCCGTCTACGGCGAGTTCTTCCCCAAGGATCCGCCGGCCCGCGCCACCGTGCAGGCCGCGCGCCTCCCCAAGGACGCGGCCGTCGAGATCGACGTCGTCGCCCGCGCATGAACGCGCCGGAGGCGCTCCGCTGGACCGCCTGGCCCCTGCGGGACGACGGCCCCGCCGCCGTCGCCAAGGTCCTCTTCGTCGCCGCCGTCGTCGCCCTCTTCTTCGCCGTCTTCGGCGACCTCGGCTGGCTCGCCGCCGTGCTCCTCCCTCTCTCGCTGGCGAAATGGGTCCTTCCCACCTCCTACGAGCTCGGCGCCGACGACGTCGCCGTCCGCTTCCTCGGCCTTACCTCGCGCGCCCCCTGGTCCCGCTTCCGCCGCTTCTACCCCCACCGCATCGGCGTCCACCTCTCGCCCTTCGAGCATCCCTCGCCGCTCGACCCCTTCCGCGGGCTCTTCCTCCGCTACCGCGGCAACGGCGACGCCGTCGTCGCGCGGCTGGAGCAGGCGGGCCTGAAGCGCGGCGAGAGGAAGGCGGCGTCCTAGTCCGCGTCGTCGCGGTGCGCGGCGCCGTATTCAGGCGGGCGCGCGTACCCCGTGCGGTCCCACTTGAGGATCATCTTCGCCGCCTGGGGGAGGTCGCGGGCGACGTGGAAGCGCTGCGGGCGGTCGGACTCCTCGGCGCTGTGCTTCAGGATCTCGAGCGAGCGCATTCCCTGGCCGGTGCAGACGAGGACGAAGCGGGTGCCTGCGGCGTGGGCGGCGTCGCCGTCGCGGAGGGCGTCGCCGACGAAGGTGGAGGCGGCGAGGTCGAGGTCGAGGTCCCGTGCGGCCTGGAGGAGCAGGCCCGGTTTCGGCTTGCGGCACGCGCACTGGTCGGCGTCGGTGTGCGGGCAGAGGTAGAGCCCCGCCAGCGGCGCGCCCGCCGCCGCGAGCCCCTCGCGGACGCGGGCGTGGATGTCGTCGACCGTCGCGCGCGTGACGAGCCCCTTGCCGATGCACGCCTGGTTCGAGACGACGACGAGCGCCTTCCCGGCCTCCGCCAGGGCGGCCGCCCCCTCGCGCGCGCCCGGCACCCACCGCCACTCGTCCCAGCTCTTCACGTAGTCCGCGCGGTCCTCGCAGAGCACGCCGTCGCGGTCCAGGAACACGGCGGGGCGCGGCATGATCCTCCCTCCTCTGTGGCGCTCCCCGATCCTATCGCGCCGTGCGGCGCCCCCCAAACGAAACGGCCCCGGCCGGGGGCCGGGGCCGCGGGGTCCTCGCGCCGCCTACTTCTTCTTTTTCTTCTCCGCGTACTTCAGCCCCTTCTCCGCCTTCTTCGCCGCGTCCGTCCCCGGCTTCTCGCGGATCAGGTCCTTCCACACCGACACCGCGTCCTCGCGCTTCTCGTTGAAGAACAGCGCCATGCCGAGCTGGTACCTGGCCTCGGCCGCGTGTTCGCTGTCGGGGAAGCGCTTGAGGAACTCGTCGAGGGAGCGCTCGGCGCCGAGCCAGTCCTGCTCGTCGCACTGGCGGCGGCAGCGGTCGAACTGGATGTCGTCGAACCAGCCCTTCTTGTTCTCGGGGTCGAGCCGACCCACCTGGGCCCAGGCGGCCTCGGCCCGCTCGCCGTGGCCTGCCTTGAGCTGCGCGAGGCCGAGCTTGTAGAAGGCCTCCTCGAGGCGGCCGGACGCGTTGCCCGTGTCCTTCTCGGCGACCTTCTCGAGCAGGTCGATCGACTCCTTGATGCGGCCGAGTTTCTGGTACACGTCGGAAGCGGCGAGCATCGTCGGGATGTCGTCCGGCTTGTCCTTCAGCGACTTCTCGACCGCCGAGATTTCGCCCAGGGTCCGGACCTGGTCGAAGAAGTCGGCGCGGTGGCCGACGATGCGGAGAAGCTCGTTCTCCGCGGAATCGATGAAGCGGGTGTCGGGAATGGCGCGGACCTTGAATTTCTTCGCGGTGTCGCCGTCCTTGTCCGTGTCGATGAGGATGTTGACGAAGTTCTCGTTCAGGTACTTCGCGATCTCGGCGTTGTGATACGTATCCGTATCCATGGTCTTGCAGGCCCCTCACCAGTCCGCGGTGAAGTGCACCTGGACGAGGCGGCCGGTCTCCTTCGCTTTGGCGATGCCCTTGGCGTAGTCGGTTTCCCAATCGACGCCCTCGGCGCGCGCGATGGCGGCGGCGAGGAAGGCGGCGGTCCAGGCGATCGGTCTCATGACGGCTCTCCCTATTTCGGGGTTTCCCCGGGTGTCTCCGGGGGCGTGTCCTTGGGGGTGTCCTTCTTCGGCGCCGGCGGGCTCTCCTTGCGCATGACCGCAAGCTGCTCGAGCGCCAAGGGGACCCGCTTTGCCCACGGGTCGTCAGGCCGGTCGGCGGCGAGCTTCTTCAGCGCGGCCTCGGCCGCGTCGTAGTCGCGATCGATCTCCGCGAGGATCGCCGCCGCAAGGACAAACGCCGCCTCGGCGGCCCCGTCCGTGCCCGGCCAGTCCGCGGCCACCTTCTCCAGCGCCTCCCGGGCCCCCTTCGGGTCCGAGTTCAGCTGGATCCTCGCGAGCAGGACGGAGGCGTCGTCCAGCCGCCCTTTCTCGTTCTTCGGGTCGAGCTCCTGCACCTTGCCCAGCGCTTCCTTCGCCTTCCCGACGTCCGGCTTCTCCTCCCTCATGACGGCTTCGGCGAGCGTCCACCACGCCTCGAGCGCGGCCCCCGCCGCGTTGTCCTTGTCCGCCTCGGCCGCCGCGCGCAGGTGCTTCTCCGCCCCGTCGAGGTCCCCCCCGCCGGCCAGCAGGCGCCCCAGCTCCAGCCGCGTCGCGGCGTCCGCCGCGTTCGCAGCCAGCGCCGCCTCCAGCTCCTGCATCCGCTTCCACGCCCCCGGCACCGCCTTTGCCTCGGCGAGGAACTCCGCGGCCGGAAGGAAGCCCGTGACGCGGCGGATCAGGCGCCCGTCCGGCGCGAGGAACTGGGTGTCCGGCGTCGACTCGACGCGGAAGCGCTGCGCGAGCTGCGGGTACTTCTCGCGGTCCATGCGCACGTTCACGAACGTCTCCGCGAGGAACGCCGCCACCTCGTCGGCGGCCAGCGTCTTCTCCTGCAGGTCGGCGCACCACCGGCAGCCCTCCCGCCGCCAGTGGACGTGCACCAGCTTGCCGGCCTCCTTCGCCCGGGCCACCGCCTTGTCGTAGTCGTTCTCGATCCACTCCGGCCCGCCCGCGAGCGCGGCTCCGCTCGCCGCCGCAGCCAGAAGCACGGACAGCACGACCCTCGTCATCTCGGACTCCTGCTTCGCCGGAAGCGCCGGCCACGCCCCCCGTCAGAGGGTAATACGGGCCCGGGGCCCCGGTGTGGGGCGCCTACCCGCCCAGCCGCGCTTTGACCTTCGCCGACAGCGCCCCGCCGTCCACCGTCTTCCCGGCCAGCTTGTCCTTCAGCGCCTTCATCACCTTCCCCATGTCCTTCGGCCCCGCGGCGCCGGTCTCCGCCACCGCCGCCTCGATCGCCGCCGCCACCTCCGCGTCCGACGGCGCAGCCGGCAGGTACGCCTCCGCGATCTTCAGGTCCGCCTCCTCCTTCGACGCCAGATCCGCGCGCCCCGCCCTCGCGTACTGCTCGATCGAGTCCCGCCGCTGCTTCACCAGCGTCTGCACCACCGCGATCTCTTCGGCTTCCGTCAGCTCCTTGAACGCCCCCGTCGCGACTTCCTTCGCCATCAGCGCCGCCTTGATCATCCGCAGCGCGTCCAGCCGCGCCTGCTCCTTCGCCTTCATCGCGGCCTTCATGTCGTCCGCAATCCTCTGCTTCATCCCCATCCCGTCCTCCCTGGCCTCCCGTGAATGGTCGGGGTGGGCGGATTCGAACCGCCGACCTCCACGTCCCAAGCGTGGCGCGCTGAACCAGGCTGCGCTACACCCCGGGCCATTCATGGAAGCGGCCTGCGCTGTCCGGGGATTAGAACACAACGCGCGCCGGCAGGACAGGGGGGGGCCGCCGGCTACCGGCGCCGCACCTGCCGGCGCTCCGGAAACTGCGGAGGGGGTTCCTGGTGCTCCTCGCAGAACTCCGTTCCCTTCCTCACCGGCGCCAGCTTGCACGACTTGCAGAAAACCGTTCCGCACCCCTCGCACATCCGCGCTCCGAGCGTCACCGCGTTGCGGCACTTCGGGCACTGGAACTCGTTGTCCATCAGGAGCATCTCGATGTGCGCCCCGAGGTACTCCCCGCAGTCCGAACACTTCTTCGCCGCCGGCTTGTTCATCGTCTGGCAGAAGCGGCACCTCACCATCTCCGTCGGGTCCGGCGGCGCGGCCGGCTCCCGGCCGCTCTCCACCCGCTCGAGGTCCGCCAGCAGCTCGTCCGCGTCCTGGTAGCGGTCCTCAGGACGCTTCGCCAGCATCTTCATGACCACCGCCGAAACACCCGCCGGGATGTCCGGGTTGACGGCCGAGGGCGGCCTCGGGCGCTCGTGCATGTGCTGCTCCATCAGGATCATGGGCCCCTCGCCCTCGAACGGCCGCCGCCCCGTGACGAGGTAGTAGAACGTCACACCCAGCGCGTAGATGTCGCTCCTGCCGTCCTGCGCGTCGCCCCGCCACTGCTCCGGCGGCATGTAGTACGGCGTCCCCGTGATCGTGTCCGTCTTCCTCACTTTCCGCGACTCGATCGCCAGCCCGAAGTCCCCGACCTTCACCTCGCCGTCCGCCGTGATGAACACGTTGTCCGGCTTCACGTCCCGGTGCACCAGCCCGTGCCGGTGCGCGTACCCCAGCCCCTTCGCGATCTCCCGCACGATCTTGATCGCCTGCCCCGGCGCGATCTTCTTCCGCCGCTCCAGGATCTCCGCGATCGTGTGCCCCTCGATGTACTGCATCAGGATGAACGTGTACCCGAACTTCTGCCCCACGTTGTACACCTGCACGATGTTCGGATGCTCCAGCTTCGCCACCGAGCGCGCCTCCGTCACGAAGCGCTGGATCATGTCGGGGTCCTTCACCGAGACCGACAGGATCTTCACCGCCATCGGCTTCCCGAGCGCCAGGTGCATCCCCTTGTAGACCATCGCCATCCCGCCGCGACCGATCCGCTGCGTCACCTGGCAGCCGCTGAACATCTTCCCGACGATCGAGTCCTGTGCCGCCCCCGTCGCCGGAAGCGCCTCCGACCGCGCCGTCACGAGCCGCTTCACGGGCGCCAGCTCCGCGGCGCACCTCTGGCATTTCGGCTTCGCCCGCGCCTGCTCCTCGGTGATCGTGTACGAGGAGTCGCACCCCGGGCATTTCATCACGACCTTGTTCTGCAGCTTGAGCAGCCGGGAGACGTCCCCCAGCTTCAGGAGGCCTTTCTCCACCATGATCTCCCCGAGCTGCTTGGACTTGCCTTCCTTCTCCAGCCCCAGCTGGGTGTCGAGGCACTCGAAGAGCTGTTCGTGGGTGACGAGGTTTTCGCGGATGGCGATCTTGCCGAAGAGGGCGGACTCGAGCATGGAGTCCGGAACGGCGGCGGGGGCGGCGGGGGCGGCGTTGGGGAGGTCGCGGCCGGCGAGGGCCATGAGCATGGCGAGCTGGTCGCGCCGGAGGAAGCCGCGATCGACGAAGACCTCGCCGAGGGAGGGCGGGGTTTCGGAGGAGGCGAAGAGGTGGATGCACTCGTCGAGCTTGTCCCGGGTGAGGAGGCCACTGGCGAGGGCGATGCGGCCGACGAGGAGGTCTTCGTGGGAGGGTGAGCGGAGCATGCGCGACGGAGTGTAGCAGCGGGGAGTTGGGGGGAGCGAGTTGAGGAGCAGATCACGGCAGGAGAGGGAGGAGATCGCCCGCGAGGTAGAAGGAGCCTGCGACGGCGACGAGGCCGCGGGGGCCGGCGAAGCGGCGTGCGGCGGCGAGGGCTGCGCGGGGGGAGTCGCAGGCGAGTCCGCGGCCGGCGAGGCGGGCGAGGTCGCGGGGGTCGGCTGCGCGGGGGTGGCGTGCCGCGCAGAAGAAGAGGGCGTCGGCGGCGCCGGCGACGGTTTCGACGTTGGCGGGGACGTCCTTGTCGGAGGAGGTGCCGAAGACGAGGGCGGTCCGGCGGCGGGGAAAGGCGCGCGCCAGGTGGACGGCGAGGGCGCGGAGGGAGACGGGATTATGGGCGACGTCGAGGAGGACGGGGGGGCGGCCGGGGAGGAGCTGGAGGCGGCCGGGGAGTGCGGCGGCGGCGGCGGCGCGCCAGCGGGAGGCGGGCAAGGGGGCGGTCGACTGCGCCATGGCCCAGGCGACGGCGAAGTTGTCGAGCTGGTGGCGGCCCGGGGTGGCGAGGCGGACGCGGACCGGCTCCGTACCGGGCATGGAGAAAGTCGCGCTCCATCGGTCGCGCCGGTCGGAGGCCGCGTCCGCGATGCGGACGTCGCGGCCGACCACGAGCAGGCGGCAACCCGCCCGGCGCGCCGCACGGGCGATCACCCCCAGCGGGCCGGGCTTCCGCTCGGCCGTCACGACGACCGAGCCCCCCTTGACGATCCCGGCCTTCTCCGCCGCGATCTTCTCCAGCGTGTTGCCCAGCCGGTCCATGTGGTCCCAGTCGATCGAGGTGATCCCGCACGCCAGCGGCGCGGGCAGGACGTTGGTGGCGTCGAGCCGCCCTCCCAGCCCGACCTCGACCACCGCCACGCCGCAGGACCGGAACGCCTCGAACGCCGCCGCCGTCATCAGCTCGAAGTACGTCGCGAACTCCCCGGGCGCCGTCTCCGACTTCGCGACGACGCGCGACATCACCGCCGCAAACCGCTTCCCCGGGATCGACCGTCCCCCGATCCGGATTCGCTCCAGCATCGACGCCAGGTGCGGCGACGTGTACAGCCCCGTCCCTGGCCCGAACGCCGCCGCAAGGAAATGCGCCGCGGATCCCTTGCCCTTCGTCCCCGTGACGTGGTACGCGGCGAACTCCCGCTCCGGATGCCCCAGCGCCTCGCACAGCCGCCGCATCCGCGCCAGGTCGTACGGCGTCCGGCGTCCCTTCGGCGGCGTGCGCTCGTAGTTGGTGAATCGCGAGAGGTAGGCGAGGGCCTCGGAGGCGGTGCGGAAGGGCTTCACGCGACGGATTCTACCGGCGAGGGCCGCGGACGGACGGGCTCACTCACGGGCGACCGCGGCCGTCCACCGCCAGCGCACGGAGAGCGCGTCGTGGTCGCTGAGCGGGCGCCCGGCGCCGTCGCGGAACGTGCCGGCCTCGAAGGCGGCGCCGAGCGGCGCCAGGACGACGCCGCCGCCGTCGCGCCACGCGAACTTGTCGATGCATCCCCTGCCGTCCCACGCCAGCGCTTCACCAACGTCCCGCAGCCCCGTCTTCCCCAGGAACTCCCGCCACACGCGGGCGTCCCCCTCGTCGGAGCCCGTGTGGAGATTCGTGTCCCCGCCCAGGATGACGGCGCGCCCCTGCGATCGCTCCTCGACGAACGCGGCGAGCTGCCGGTACCCCGCGGTCCGCGCCTCCGCATCCGCCGCGTCGTTCCCCGCGTCGGCGTGCAGGTTGTAGACGTCCACCGTCACCCCGGGCGCCAGCTCGACCCGCGCCATCGAGAACCCCTTCATCGCCAGCCCGTCCCCCGAGCCCGGCCCGAACGACTTCCAGGGGACGCGCGCGACGTCGTCGAACGGGAAGCGCGAGAGGAGGCCGAGGCCGTCGCCGACCTGGAGGAAGGGGCGCTGGGTGGGGACGAAGAGGCCGACGGCGGAGGGGCCGGGGTGGCGCGGGCTGCGCCAGGGGTGGGTGGCCTTTTCGCGGAGGCGCTCGTGGTAGCGCGCGAAGTCGAGGCGGTCGAGGCCGGGCTGCCACCAGTCGAAGTCCTCCTGGGTGAGGACGACGTCCCAGGCGTTGAGGAGGGGGCTGATGAGCGGGATGTTTCCGGCCGGCGCGACGCGCGAGATTTCCTGCGGCAGCCCGGCGACGTTGTAGCTGAGGGTCGAGAATTCGCCGGAGCGATCCGCGGCGGGGCGCGCCCATGCGGGTTCCGGTTCGCGTTCGCCCGCCGTGCAGGCGGCGAGCGCGAGGAGGCATCCGAACGGGGCGAGGCGGCGAAGCGTCACGCGGGGATTCTACCGGCCCGCGGCCGCTACTTCTTCAGCTCCGCCACGAGCGACTTCAGCGACTCCTTCGCGTCCCCGAGGAACATCATCGTCGCGGGGTTGAAGAAGAGCGGGTTGTCCACCCCGGCGAAGCCGCTTCCCAGCGACCTCTTGCAGAAGACGACGCATCGGGCGCGGTCGACGTCGAGGATGGGCATGCCGTAGATGGGGGAGGAGCGGTCGGTGCGTGCGGCGGGGTTGGTGATGTCGTTGGCGCCGACGACGAGGGCGACGTCGGTTTCGGGGAGGAGGGCGTTGGCGTCGTCGAGTTCGAGGAGCTGGTCGTAGGGGACGCCGGCCTCGGCGAGGAGGACGTTCATGTGGCCGGGCATGCGGCCGGCGACGGGGTGGACGGCGTAGCGGACATCGATGTTTTTCTTTGCGAGGAGGTCGGCGAGCTCCTTGACGACGTGCTGGGCCTGGGCGACGGCCATGCCGTACCCGGGGACGACGACGACGCGGCGGGCGGCGTCGAAGGCGAGGGCGACGTCTTCGGCGCCGAAGGCGCGCGCCTGGCGGCCTGCGGCGGCCGCGGCCGCGGTCCCGCCGCCTGTCCCGACCGCGGCGAACATCACGTTGGCGAGCGAGCGGTTCATGGCGCGGCACATGACGCGCGTGAGGATGAACCCCGAGGCGCCGACGAGCGCGCCGGTCACGATGAGAGCGGAGTTGCCGAGCGCGAACCCCGTCGCGCAGGCGGCGAGGCCGGAGTAGGAATTGAGAAGCGAGATGACCACCGGCATGTCCGCCCCGCCGATCGGGTTGACGAGCGTCACGCCCAGCACGAGCGCGACGGCCGACAGCCCCCAGAACGCCGCCGAAGCGTCCGGCCGCGCGGCGAGCCACGCCGCCAGGCCCAGCCCCGCCAGCGCGAGCAGCGCGTTGACCGTTTTCTGGAAGGGCAGCGGGAGCGGCCGCCCCGGGAGGAACTCCTGCAGTTTCGCGAAGGCGACGAGGCTCCCCGTGAGCGTGATCCAGCCGACCAGCAGGCTCGCGGCGATCGCGACGGCGACCGGGGCGCCCGGCAGCGCCCTCCCCTCCACCGCCCGCAGCAGTTCGGCGCTCGCGACCAGTGCCGACGCGGCGCCCCCGAATCCGTTCAGCAGCCCCACCATCTGGGGCATCCCCGTCATGGGCGTCCGGACCGCGAGCAACGTCCCCGCCAGCGAACCCGCCACGAGCCCTGCCACCACCGGCGGCCAGTCCACCACGCGCCGATCGAGCAGTGTCGCCGCCACCGCCACCAGCATCCCCACGGCGCCGACGAGGTTCCCCGCGCGAGCCGTGCGGACCGACGAGAGCAGCTTCAGCCCGACGATGAAGCACGCCGAGGCGGCCAGGTAGGCGACGTTGATCGCCGCCTGGGTCACTTCCGCCTCCGGAACATCCGCAGCATCCGGTCCGTGACTAGGAACCCCCCGGCTACGTTGGCCGCCGCCAGCGCGATCGCCGCCGCCCCGAGCCACGTGAAGAGCGACCGGCCGCTCTCTCCGGCGATCAGCAGCGCCCCGAGGATCGTGATCCCGCTGATCGCGTTCGACCCGGACATCAGGGGCGTATGAAGCGTCGGGGGCACCTTCGAGATCAGCTCGAAGCCGAGGAAGACCGCGAGCGTGAAGACCAGGAAGAGCTGGATCCAGCCGTCGATCGTCATGTACGCCTCCTCCGTCGTGCCCGGGTCAATTCCCGTGCCGCGCCGCCGCGGCTCGGCCCCGCCCTGCCCTGCGGCTTTTCACTTCTTCTTCGCCGACCTTTCCACCCACTCCCTCATCTCGCCCAGATTCTCCGACAGCTCCCACCAGCCGTTCTTGAACGTCGCGAAGTCGCTTCCCCCCATTGCCGCCGCGTACTTCACCGATGTCGCGTAGAACAGCCACTGCTTCACCCAGCGCTTCTCCAGCGGCTCGTCGAACATCACCGCGGGGTCCGCGAGCCCTTCCTTCCATGCGCGCTGGAGGAGATTCGTGGCGGCGAGGGTCATCCCGTCCGCGTCGGCGATGACCTTGTCGAGACGGTCGAAGTGGCCGTTCGTCCAGCTCGTGGAGTGGCAGGCGAGGCAGAGCTTCGACATGGCGCCGCGGCGCCGCGCCTGTTCGTCGCGGTCGATGAGGAAACCGGCGGCCGGCTCGCCCGCGAGCGTGGTGGGAAGCGGCTGGCCATCGGCATTGCGGATTGACCAGGTGGCGCCGGATCTGGGCTGGGGGTGTGAGAAGGGGAGCCCGAAGAGGCGGACCCAGAGGCGGGAGCCGTAGTCGTGCGTACGGGGGATGATTGTCTCGCCGTTCGGGTCGGCGATGTGGGAGGCGTGGCATGTGGCGCAGGTCGGGGCGCGGAAGTCGGCGCCGGCTTTCCACGGGACCGCGGTCCAGTTCCAGCGGTCGCCCTCGGAGAGGTAGAGGTTCCCGTGCTTGCTCTCCTGGTAGACCTCCCAGGCGGGCGTGTCGGGCTCGAGGTGGCACTGCGCGCACGTGTGGGGTTTGCGCGCGACCTCGATCGAGAAGCCGTGGCGTGGGTGGCAGGACGTGCACGCGCCGAGGCTGCCGTCGGGGTTCACGCGGCCGACGCCCTGGTTGGGCCAGCCCTCGAGGTCAGGGACCTCGATCTCGTCGAGCGCTGTCTGCACCGTCTTCATTCCGCGGACTTTCACCGTCGTCCCGTGGCACCCGTAGCACGTCGCCGCCTTCGTTGCCTCCGAGGGCGGCTTCCGCTCCCTCACGCCGTCCTTCTCGACCTCGAGCCCGATCGTGCACTCCACCAGCGACGTGAAGACCGGGTTCCTGTCGAGGTTCTCCACGGCGTGGGCCTTCTTGCTGCCCGCGTACTCGTCCGCCTCGACCGGGTGGCACGTCCGGCAGTCCGCCGGCGTGACGACGACGTTGATGCTGAAGCCGAGGTGTTTGAAGTTGTCCTTGTGCGCATCCGGGTTCTGCGAGTGGCACTCGTAGCATCCCACCACGACGTTCTGCAGCTTCTCCGGGACCGACTTCGCCGACATCCGTCGCCCCGCCTCCGGCTTGTCCAGGGCCTGTTGCGGCGTCGTCATCGAGTGCAGGCTCGCGCGCCAGTCCGCGACGATCCCGGGCGAGATCGTTTCGTGACACTCCAGGCACTTCCTCGTCTGCCTGCTGACCGGCAATTCCCCCTCCTCCTTCTCGCCGTCACACGGCGTGGAGGCGACGGGCGCCTCCCGGCAGGGCGCGACCGTCTCCGGCGTTTCCTCGCAGGCCGTCAGGAGCAGGAGAAGCGGGAGCACGGCGGCGCGTGGGGTGCGCATGGCGGACCTCCGTGGAGTGGGTGCGGCGATTCTGACCGCGGGCGTGCGGGCCGCCCACCGGATTCTCGGGCTACGCAGGGTGTTGGGCCTCGAGGAGGGCGCGCGTCGGAGCGTGCCGGACCTCTCCGGCGTGCGTCAGCAGGGTGCCGGCGACGATCTCGTCGGCGGTGTCGATGCGCAGCGCGCGATCGCGGACGAGCAGCGCGACGAACGCCGTCACGTTCCGGGAGAACATCTGGCTCGCGTGGACCGCCAGCGCGGACGCGTGATCGGTCAGCCCGCTGACGAGGATCCCCCCGCGCTCCACCTCGCGACCGGGTTCCGTGAGCTCGCAGTTTCCGCCCGCCTCCGCGGCGAGGTCAACGATCACCGATCCCGGGCGCATCCCCTTCACCATCTCCGCGCTGACCAGCACCGGCGCGCGCTTCCCCGGCACCAGCGCCGTGGTGATCACGGCGTCGCTGTCCGCGACGCGCGCGGCGAGCAGTTCCCGCTGCTTCCGGTAGAAATCCTCCGGCTGCGCCGTGGCGTAGCCGCCGGCGTCCTGGGCCTGCCGGGCCTCGAGGGGGAGATCGACGAAGCGCGCGCCGAGGCTCTCGACCTGTTCGCGGACGGCGGGGCGGGTGTCGTACGCCTCGACGACGGCGCCGAGGCGGCGGGCGGTGGCGATGGCCTGGAGGCCGGCGACGCCTGCGCCGATGACGAGGACGCGAGCGGGGGGGATGGTGCCGGCGGCGGTCATGAGGAGGGGGAAGAAGCGGGGGAGCCGGGCTGCGGCGAGGACGGCGGCGCGGTAGCCGGAGACGGTGGACATTGAGGAGAGGATGTCCATGTCCTGGGCTCGGGTGATGCGGGGGACGAGTTCGAGGGCGAAGGCGGAGATCCGCCGGGCCGCGAGGCGGCGGACCAGGGGGAGGTGGGCGTGAGGCGCGAGGAGCGCAACGAGGGCAGCGCCTTCGCGGAGCCGGTCGACGTCGGGCTCGTCCGGCGGGCCGACCCGGACCAGGACGTCGGCAGCGGCCGCCAGCTCGCCCGCGTCGCCCACGACGGCCGCCCCCTTCGCGGCGTACCGTTCGTCCGATGCGCCCGCACGGTCGCCGGCCCCCGCCTGGACCCGCACCTCGAATCCGAGCCCGGCGAGCTTCGGCACGCTGTCAGGGACGATTGCGACCCGCCGTTCGCCGGGCCTGGTTTCCCTGGGGACCGCGAGGATCATGGAAGCTCCGGTATGCGGCTCGGGCCGTGGCGGAAGTCGCGCTCGTGTGCGTCTCATTCTCGGGTCGCGCGGGACGGGGAGCGAGCCCTTTCTGGACTCGGCAGAGACCGGGCCGGGCGGGTAGAGTCTGCCCAGGATCAAGGCCCGGAGGACCCGATGACGTCGGAAGGAGAGAGCGGGGCGTTGAAGGCGGCGCGCGCCACCGTCACCAAGGCAAAGATGCGCTTCCCGGCGATTCCCGCCGACCTCGGGGGGGCGTTCCGGAAGTACAGCAACTGGTGGTGGGGCACGCTGGAATCGCCGGTCGCCGACGCGGCCGCGTTCGAGACCTGGGGTCAGCGCGTCCTGCGCGAACACGTCGAGCAGGCGCGCCGCGTCCGGCATCGAGGCATGGGAAACCTCGCCATGCTCGGGCACGGCGGGCACAGCGAGGGCACGATGGCGCTGACGTGGGTGCTCGTCCGGCGCCCGCTGGAGATTGTCCTCCAGGTCGGGTGGCCCGGGCCGCACGCGGACGACGAGGCGGCCCGCAGCGCGTGGGAGCAGGTCGTCGCGGCCTCCGACGAACTTCTCGACCTCGTCCCCGCCGGCAACCCCGCCCCGACGAGGCCCATCGGACGCGAGTTCGAGCGCTTCGTCGTCGCCGGCTCCCAGTTCTACGGCGCCGGCCGGCTCGAGGACTTCGGGGAACTCGCCCCGTTCGACCCCAATGCCCCCCCGCCCCCGCCTCTTCCGCCGTCCACGTTCCTCGGCCCGCGCGTGTTCATCGGCAACCCGAACGTCATCATCCCCGCGGCGCTCGCCCGGGCCCGGGCCTGTCGCAAAGAGGGGATCGACCCGGCGGCGCCGTAGGGCCCGCGCCGCCGCCCTGAGGAAGGCCCAGCCGCAAGGAGCGACGATGGACCTGAAAGGCCCCGTGGAACACGAACGCGAACGCCTCCGCGCGCTCCAGGTCGACTCGGAGGTCCGCGCCGTTGCGGAGAGCTCCAGCGACAACATCATGCTGCTGGATCCCGAAAGGCGGATCCGTTACGTCAACTGGACCGTCCCCGACCTGACGCCCGAGGGGGTCATCGGCACGATCGTCGAGTCCCTCGTGCCCGAGGAGTTCCGGCCCGAGCTGCAGCGGTGCTTCGCGCGGGTCGCCGCTTCCCGCCGTCCCGACCGCTACGAAACCAGCTACGTCGCCGCCACCGGCGAGGTCAGCTACTGGGAGTCGCGCGTCAGCCCCGTGCTCCGCCAGGACCGCCTCGTCGGTTTCTCGGTCATCAGCAGCAACGTCACCGAGCGCCGCCAGGCCGCGGCCGACCGCGACCTGCTCTTCAACCTCTCGCTCGACCTCCTCTGCATTGCCGGGGCCGACGGCCGGTTCCGCCGGGTCAACCCCGCTTTCGAGCGCGTCCTCGGCCGCTCCGCGGAGGAACTCACGTCGCGGCCGTTCCTGGACTTCGTGCATCCGGACGACCGCGAAGCCACGCGCGCGGCCTTCTCGCGGCTCCTGGGCGGAGCGGAACTCTACGACTTCGAGAACCGCTACAGCCGGAAGGACGGGACGTGGCGCATCCTCTCCTGGCGCGCCGCGACGGACAGCAGCCGCCAGGTCGTGCACGCCATCGCCCGCGACGTGACGGAGTACAAGCTCCTCCAGCAGGAGCTGGTCCAGGCCCAGAAGATGGAAGCCATCGGCCGCCTCGCCGGCGGCATCGCGCACGACTTCAACAACATGCTCCTGGCGATCCAGGGGAACGCGGAGTTCGCAAAGCGCGAAGGAGACGCGGAGAGGCGGCGGGAGTTCCTCGACCAGGTGCAGGCGGCCGCGAAGAGGTCGGCGGACCTGACGCGGCAGCTCCTCGCCTTCGGGAGGAGGCAGCCGCTCAAGGCCGTCCCCTTGAACCTGAACGACCTGCTGGGCGAGTTCCTGAAGCTCGTCCGGAGGGTGCTTCCCGAAAGCGTGGAGATGGAGTTCCAGCCGGGCGCGGGGCTCGACTTCGTGGAGGCCGACCCGGGGCAGCTCGAGCGCGTCGTGATGAACCTGTGCGTGAATGCGCGGGACGCGATGCCGGACGGGGGGAGGCTGGTCATCCGGACCGAGAACACAATGGTGGAAGCGGGGAGTTCCAGTGGGGCGGCGGAGGCGGGAAGCGTCCGTTACGTGACCCTCGTCGTTTCCGATGTCGGGCACGGGATGCCGCCGGACGTGAAGTCCCGGATCTTCGAGCCGTTCTTCTCGACGAAGCAGCAAGGAGCGGGGACGGGCCTGGGGCTGGCGACGGTCTACGGAGTCGTGAAGCAGCACGGGGGTTTCATCCAGGTCGAGAGCCAGCCCGGGCAGGGAAGCACCTTCCGGATCAGCCTGCCGTCGGTGATGAGACCTTCGGTCTGCCTCACGCGGGACGCGGAGGCCGGCGCTCCCCGAGGCGGCGAGACGATCCTTGTCGCGGAGGACGAACCTCTCGTGCGCGGTGTGGCGGTCGCCCTTCTCGCGGACGCCGGCTACGCGGTCCTTGAAGCGCGGGACGGCCAGGAGGCCCTGGAGGAGTTCCGCCGCCA
Organism: Planctomycetia bacterium; assembly: GCA_020849035.1. GTDB lineage: Bacteria > Planctomycetota > MHYJ01 > WSZJ01 > WSZJ01 > WSZJ01. Next base: position 9,788 of record JADLHC010000015.1, on the reverse strand, counting down.
CGGCAGCCGGATCTCGCTTCTGCTCATGGATGTGGTGATGCCGTGCCTGGGGGGAGTGGATGCCGCGCGGCTGATCCGGGAGATCGCTCCGCGCCTGCCGATCCTGCTCACCAGCGGCTATAACACAGAGCGGGCGGACCTGGCCGGGGTGGACTATCTGGACAAGCCCTACCAGGCGGATGTTCTCCTTCGGCGCATCCGCGCGATGATCGACGCCGTGCGTCGCTGAATCCGGCGTGCGGAGCCGCCCCCGGCGTGCCGCGGATTCCTCCGCGCACGGTAACCGTGGCACGAATTGTGCATTCTTGTCGGCCGGAGCAGGAGATCTCCAGGCCGCACGCCGACCGACGGATGGCACGGTCCGGAGACGGAAGGACGGGGGGGATTTCCCCCTTCGGGGCGTCGGCCGGGACGGTCCCGGCCGGCACACCGGCCCTTCAACCGGCTCGAAGGAGGAACTGCCATGGCAGACACGACCCGCCAAAATGAGGCTGCAACGCTCGTCGCCGTCTGGCCAGGAATGGGCCAGGTCGCCATGAATGCCGGCTGGTACCTCATGTCCCGCCTCGAGATGGTCGAGACCGCCCCCCTCCAGGCCGAGGACCTCTTCGATCCGGATCACGTCGACGTCAAGGACGGGCTTGTCGTGAAGGCCCAGGCGCCGCAGGGCCGCCTGTTCCTCTGGAAGAACCCGAAGGGCACCGGCGACGTCGCCGTCTTCATCGGCGAGTCCCAGCCGCAGCCCGGGCGGTCCGGCGCGTTCTGCGCGCGGCTGCTCGACGCGACCGCCCGGCTCGGCGTGAAGGAGGTGTACACGTTCGCCTCCATGGCGACCGACATGCATCCGACCAGCCTGTCGCGCGTTGTCGGCGTCGCCACCGACGAGGAAGGCCTCGCCCGTCTCCGCCGGTGCGACGTCTCCCTGCTCGAGACGGGCCGCATCTCGGGCCTCAACGGCGTCTTCCTCGCCGCTGCCGCCGAGCGCGGGCTCCGCGGAATCGGTCTGCTCGGTGAAATTCCCGCCATGGCCGCCCAGATCCCCTATCCCAAGGCGTCGCGGACCGTCCTCGAGACCTTCTCGGCCCTGTCGGGCATCGATGTCGACCTGCAGGAGCTCGTGAAGCACGAGAAGAGCGTCGATCGCCAGCTCGCCGGGCTCGTTTCGAAGATCGAGAAGGCGATGGAACGCCGGGCCGAGGAGAGCGAAGAGGGGACGGAGGCCGAAGACGAGGGCATCGGGGCCGAGCCGACCCAGGGTCTCCCCGACGAGGACCGGGCCCGCATCGAGGTTCTGTTCGACCAGTCCCGGCAGGACCATGCGAAGACGTTCGAGCTGAAGCGCGAACTCGACCGCCTCGGGGTGTTCAAGCAGTACGAGGATCGCTTCCTCGACCTGTTCCGGCGGGCGGGGTAAGGCTCCCGGCCCTCAGGCCCGGCTTTCGACGAGCCCCTCCCGCAGGAGCTCCGCCAGGAGCGCCTGCATGTCCTCCTCGATCTTCCCGGCGGGCGCGTCGAACTCCCCGGCCAGGACGGCGGCCGTCTCTGCGAGCGTCTTCCCCGCCGCGAGAAGATCCCAGATCCGCGTCCCCACGTCGTCGAGACCATAGTACCGCTCGGTCTTCAGGCTCAGGAGGACGGCCTGCCCGTCCACGATCCGCACGAGCGTCTCGGAGGGGACGACGATGCGCGCCGCGGGGGGAAGGGGCATGCGCGGATCATAGCACCGGGGGCGCGGCCCGGCGTTCGCCCGCGGAGCTCTCGAATTCGGGGAACCGGCGCCCCCGCCCGGCCGTCTATCCTGTGGCCGCTCGCACCCATCGAGGATCTCCGCATGAAGCCGCTTTTGCTGGGCCTCGCCCTGTTCGCTTCCGCCGTTCCCGTCCTGGCGCAGAACGCGGCGATCGAGCCGCTCAGGCCGCCGGTGCTGCTCGTCCGTCCGGAGCCGGACAAGCCTTCGCGGCCGCTCGCGCCGGTTGCGGCGCGCGTCCGCGTGGACCTTCGCGGCTCGCTCGCCCGCACCGAACTCGACCTGACATTCGGCAACGAGCTCGACCGCGTGCTCGAGGGGCAGCTCGTGCTGGCGCTGCCGCCGGAGGCGACGGTGACGGCGTTTGCGCTGGAGGTGGACGGAACGCTGCGCGAGGCGTCGGTCGTCGAGCGCGAGAAGGCGCGCGTCGCCTTCGAGAGCGAGGTCCGCCGGAACGTGGATCCCGGGCTCGTCGAGTGGGTGCAGGGGAACGTCTTCCAGACGCGCGTTTATCCGATCCCCGCGAAGGGGACGAAGCGCTGCGTGATCGCGTGGGAGTGGGAAGCGTCGCAGGGCTTCGTGGTGCCGCTGCGGCTCGGGAAGCTGAAGAACTTCGTCCTGGAAGTCACGGCGAGCGGCGTGGTGCCCGAGGTCTCCGGGATCGCCGGCGGCCGGCGCGCGCAGCTTCCCGACGACCTGGACGTCGTGGCGGACGCGAAGGCGCAGACGTTCCGGGCGAGCGCCGAAGGCAAGGACATTGAGGTCGCGTGGGACCTCGTCCTCACCCTTCCACCCCTCGAAGCGCCGCGCGTGACCGGCGAGACGACGAAGGAAGGCCGGGTGTTCTCGGCGGTTCTGCCGGTGGGAGAGGCGTCGTCGAGCGAGGCGAAGCCCGGCCGCGTGGCGCTGTTCTGGGACGCCTCGGCGTCGCGGACGGGGACGCAGGTCGAGCGCGACCTGCTGGCGGCGTGGTTCGCGTGGCTGGGGAAGGCGGAGGTGCATCTTGTCGCGTTCTCGAACGCGATCCTGTTCGAGGAGGATTTCACGGTCGCGGACGGCAAGGCGGACGCGCTGCTGGCGCGCCTCGCGGGACTCCTTTCCGACGGCGGCAGCCGCTTCGACGGGCTCGACTTCTCCGCGTACGACGGCCGAGCCGACGCGATCGTCCTGTGCACGGACGGGATGGCGACGGTCGGGCACGCGCTGCCCGGGCCGGGCTCGAAGCCTGTGCATGTGCTCTGCTCGCAGGCGCGCTCCGACCGGTCGGTGCTCGACCGCATCGCGACGGGTCACCTGTTCGACCTGACGACGCGGAAGCCGGAGGAGTGCCTCGCGGCGTGGAAGACGGAGCCCGTGATCTTCCTCGGCGTCGAGGGCGAGGGCGTGACGGACGTGCTGCCCCCGGCCCCTTGCCGGGCGGACCGCATCTTCGGCATCGCGGGCCGCGCGGCCGGCGACGCCGCCGTCGAGGCGAAGGCCCGCTTCCGCGACGCCTCGGGGAAGACCTGGACCGTGCCGTTCACGATCGGCCCGGCGGCGGGGGAGGGCGCCCGCGCCGCGCGGACCTGGGCGCGCCGGAAGGTCGCGAGCCTCGTCCCGGCCGCGGCGCACGAGGAGGAGATCCTCCAGCTCGGGCTCAGGAACGGGATCGTCACGCCCCGCACGTCGCTGCTCGTCCTCGAGACGCTCGACCAGTACGTCCGCTACCGGGTCATGCCGCCGAAGGAGATGCAGGACGCGTACTTCGAGCGGATCGAAAAGGAGAAGGTCGCCGCCGAGAAGACCCGCGGCGAGAAGCTCACCTGGGTCCGCGGCCTCTGGCTCGCGCGGGTCGAGTGGTGGAAGAAGGACTTCGTCGTTCCGCCGGGGTTCAAGTGGGAAGACACCGCGAAGAAGGACTCCGGCGACGCGCCGTCCCCCAGGACGGCCGGCCGCCCGCCCGCCGGCGACGCGTCCCCCGCCGAGCGGTCGCGGCAGGGCCTCGGCGCCGGTGGGCTGAGGGACGAGGAGGAGCTCTCCAAGAGCAAGGACGGGAAGGACCACGGCGCCCCGGCCCCCGGCATCACCCTCAAGCCATGGTCCCCGGACACGCCCTACCTCAAGGCCCTCCGCGCCGCCGGCGACGACGCCTGGGCCGCCTACGGGAAGCTCCGCGCGGAATACGGCAATTCGTCCGCGTTCTTCCTCGACTGCGCCGACTTCTTCCTCGACGAGCGCAAGGACCGCAGGACCGCCCTCCGGGTCCTCTCCAACGTCGCCGAGATGGACCTTGGCAGCCCGCAGCTCCTCCGCATCCTCGCCCACCGCCTCGACCAGATGGACGAGACCGCCCTCGCCGCCGAGATCTTCCGCGACGTCCTCCGCCTCCGCCCCGAGGAGCCCCAGTCGTACCGCGACCTCGGCCTCGTGCTGGCAAAGCGCGCCGAGTACGCCGAGGCGATCGCCCTTCTCGAGAAGGTCGTCCTGGGCAACTGGGACGGGCGCTTCCCCGAGCTCGAAATCCTCGCCCTCGGCGAGCTGAACGAGATCGCCGAGGAGTGTCGCGTGAAGACCGGGAAGACGTACCACAGCCTGCCTTCCGACCTCGTCGCGTCTCTCCCGTGCGACCTCCGCGTCACCCTCACCTGGGACGCCGACGCGTGCGACATGGACCTCTGGGTCATCGAGCCCACGGGCGAGAAGGCGTTCTACGGCCACCGCGCCACGACGAGCGGCGGCCGGTTCGGCTGCGACTTCACCCAGGGCTACGGCCCCGAGGAATTCCTCGTGAAGAAGGCGGTGTCCGGCAAGTTCCAGATCAAGATCGACTTCTACGGCAACCGGCAGCAGGTCCTCGCCGGCGCGACCACCGTGCAGATCCGCATCTACAAGAACTGGGGCCGCCCGAACCAGGAGAAGATCGAGGTGACGCGGCGGCTGAAGGACGTGAAGGAGGTGCTGGATCTCGGGGAGGTGAGCTTCCCGTAGTCCATCCTCTGCCGGAACGAAACGCGGGGGCTGGCACCGACAGGCGCCAGCCCCCGCTCGTTTTCCGCTACTTCTTCGACTTCAGCTTCTTCAGCGTCGCTTCCTTCGTCTCGAAGTACTTCTTGTTCGCGTTCGCGCCGACCGCCTCCCGGAGCTTGCCGAGCGCCTCCTCGAACGCCGCCGCGTCTCCCTCGGCCTCGGCCCAGTCGAGGATGCAGCCCCAGAACGTCATCCGCTCGCTCGTCCCGGTCGGGATCTTCCCGGCCGCCTTCATGTCGTTGAACTGCCTGCCGGCCGACGCCCGGTCCTTGCCCGCCGCGGTCGCGATCGCCGTCACCTCCGCGTTCAGGAGCGCCGCGTCGAGCCGCGCCTGCTGCTCCTTCGTCGGCTCGCCCAGCTCCGCGATCGCCTTCTTCGCCTCCTCCGCCTTGATCATGCCGAGGTCGAGCTTCGCGATCGCCAGGTCGATCCCGGCGGGCTTGTCGCCTCCCTCCGCCTTCTTCCGCACCGCCATGAAGTTCGCGGCCCGGTCGATCGTCTTCCCGAACTCCGCCACCGACCGTTCCCCGGCGTGCTTGACGATCACGTCTCCCTTCTCGTCCAGCACGAGGAACGCCGGGAACCCGCCGCCGCCCTTCTCCTCGTACAGCTTCTCGTTCTTCTCCCCCTCGATGTGCGTCGTCAGGTGGAAGAACAGCACCGCCTTCGCCGCGAGCTTCGGGAACTCCTTGTCGCTGAGGGCGCCGCCCTCAACCTGCTTGCAGAAGGGTCAGGGGGCGTAGGAACGCGAGAAGTACGCGAAGACGGGCTTCCCCGTCTTCTTCGCCTCCGCCAGCGCCTTGTCGTAGTCGAGGTTCCAGGGGGCCTTCTTGAGGAAGGCGTCCTTCAGGACTTCTTCCTTCTTCTTCTTCAGCTCGTCCTGCGACGGCTCGCCGGCGAGCGCGAAGGCCGGGGCGAGAAGGGCGAGCAGCACGGCGGCGACGGCGCGGGTCATGGGGGGTCTCCTGAGTCGAGTCGAGGCCCAAGGGTAGCAGGGAGGGGGCGGCCTCCGGAGCCGGATTCTCATGGCACATGGGCAGCTCATCGCGGAATCGTGCCGGACTCGCCCGTCAGGCTGCAGGAAAACTCGGTCAGGTTCGTCCCGTTGCACAGGCCATCCGGCGGCACCTTGCACGGCGAGCCTCTACCGCGGCGCGTACTCCGCGCCTCTCGCATCGCAGGTGACCTTCCAGCCGGGTTGCGGCGCCGTCCTGCACCGGCGTACGCGGGGCGAGGATGCTTTCGTGCTCCGAGACTGTGACGGCGTGCAGGAACGTCAGGAATCGACCCTGCTCGTCGGCCGTGCGAAGATCCATCTGCTCGAAAACGCCGTCGGCGCTTCCGAGATCGACCCGCAGCCGTCCCTCCGGCAGCACTTCCAGGATCGAACCGGTGATCGGCTCGCGGAGAATGGCCTTCAGCCACTGCGGAGGCAGCTCCGGCGGGCCCGTCACTTCGTGGATGACGTTCGGCCTCTCGGCGCCTTCGTCGAGGAGGAAGGCCCGGCCTCACATCCCGCGGTCGGGTTCAAATCCCCAGTTGATGTGATTGCAGAACGCCGCGAACTCCCCGGGGGCGACGAGATAGCGGCGTTCGCTCGGGCGGGCGGACGCCGGACTCCCACAGCCCGCTTTCGAGGGGCGACTGGCGGGTCGCGCATCCGGCAAGGTACGGCACGACCACCAGGAGGGCGCAGCGCATGCCCCGCTCTACCGCGCCGCCCGGTCAGGAGCCCCGGACCGGTTTCGAACCCGCAGGATCCTGGAATCCCGTCGGCGCGAGAAAGGGACGGGCGGACTCGATCGCCTTCTCGCGCGCCTCGCCGCCCGACATCCGGGGGGCCGCGTCGAGGACGATCCGGGCGGCGGCCGCCGCGCCGGCGTGGTCGCCGTCCGCGCGGCGGGCCGCGGCGACCAGGAGGCCGACCTCGACGATCGCGCTCACGAATCCCAGGGCCACGTTCAGTTCGAAGGCGCGCTCCCAGGCGGCGCGGGCGCCGGGGAGGTCGTTGCGCTCGTTGCGCGTCTTCCCGATGTTGTTGAGCGCGACGGCCATGCCGCGGCGATCCCCCATCTTCTCGAAGATCGAGAGCGCCTCGACCTGCGCCGCCAGGGCCTCGTCCTTCCGCCCGAGGGCATCGAGGCAGTTCCCGCGGTTGCCGATGGTCCACACGAGGCCTGCCGCCTCGCCCAGCCCGCGCCACATCGCCAGCGCCTCGTCGAACGCCGTCAGCCCCGCGACGTAGTCCCCGCGCTCGTCGAGCAGGATCCCCTCCATCGTCCCCAGCAGCGCCGCGTCCCGCCGCGCGTTCCCCGACTGCTTGCGCGCCACCTCGGCGCGGGCGAGCCGAAGCGCCGCCTCCGCCTCGTCCACGCGCTTCAGTCGAAACAGAAGCTCGGCCTTGAGTCGAAGCGCCTCGAGGCGCTCGGCCGGGTCGTCCGTCCCGGCGAGCGCCGCGTCGTAGCGCGCCATCGCCTCGGCGACCCGTCCCATCGGCACGAGGCATCGTCCCGCCGTCGCGCGGGCGTGGGAGCGGAGGTCGGGCGGCTGCGACGGATCGTCCTGCAGCTTCCGGCAGAACTCGAGCGCCTCGGCGTAGCGGCCGAGGCCGAGAAGGGCCCCCGCGAGGCTCTTCGCCGCCTCGCCTCTCGCGCCGAGGCGGAGGGCATTGCGGGCGCAGTCGAGGAGTTCGGCGTGCACGTGCTCGCGGCGCGCCTCCGAGAGTGCGGCCATCCAGAGCCCGGCGGCCTCCGAGGGGCGGCCCGCGGCCTCGCTGTGCCCCGCGGCGAGGGACAGCACGCCGCGCGCGCCCGAGCGGCCGATCGCCGCCAGCCGGTCCGCCGCGGCGCCGTGAAGCCGCGCCCGGTCGCGCTTCGTCAGCAGCGAGTACGCCGCGTCGCGGAGCAGCGCGTGCCGGAACGCCAGCTCCTCGTCTCCCGGCAGCATCGAGCGCTCCTGCCGGAACAGCACGCCGCGGTCGCAGGACGCCGCGAACGCCGGCGCGAGGTCGTGCCCCGCCAGCGCCGACGCGAGCCCCGACCAGAACGTCCGCCCGAACACGCTCGCCGTCTTCAGCGCCGCGCGCTCCTCCTGGGGAAGGGCGTCGATCGAGGCCACGAGCAGCCCGTGCAGGCTGTCCGGGATCGGCGGCGCGCCGGGGCGGAGCGCGAAGGGCGGCCCGGTGACGGCCCCTGCAGCGCGGAAATGCGCGGCGAGGGCCTCGATGAAGTAGGGGTTGCCGCCGGAACGCTCCTCGGACCAGCGGGCGAGGTCGTCGGTCGCGCGGCCGCCCAGCGCCGCCTCGAGAAGGGCGCGCGACGGGGCGCTGCCCAGCTCGCCGACCGCCAGTTCGCGGAACCCCGCGGGGGCGGCGGGGCCGGGGCGCATGGAGGCGACGATCGCGACGCGCGAGCCGCGGAGCGACGCGGCGAGGTTTCCCGCCAGGTCCAGCGTCGCCCGGTCCGCCCACTGGAGGTCCTCCAGGCAGACGAGAAGGCTCTCGCCGGCGGCGCGGGCGCGGAGCCAGTCGGCCCAGGCGGCGGCGGCCTCAGCGGCGGCGGCGGCGGGCGCGAGGCCGCGGACGGGGGAGTCCTCGGGGGCGGCGCCGGCGGAAAGCGCGACGAGGTGGGCCCGCGTGGGGCCGAGGTCGCGCTCGAGGGCCTGCACGAGCGGGCCGGGGCCCGCGGCGGGGGAGACGCGCAGTTCGAGGGAGAGGATTTCGCGGAACGCGAGAAGCGGCAGCGGGGCGCCGTCGCGGGATCGGCCGACCACGGCGCGCACCGCCGGGGCCCTCGAGCGCAGCAGGCGCCGTGCCTCGGCGAGCAGGCGGCTCTTCCCCGATCCCGCCCCGCCGCGGAGCAGGATCGCCTCGCCGCCTTTCGCGATCGCGCCGGCGAGCTCCTCGAGCTCCTTCTCGCGTCCCACGAAGGTCCCCATCGCCGGCGAGAGGCGCATCTCGGTCCGGTCGCGGAGGCGGTCGTGGGCCTCCAGGGCTTCGACGGTGCCTTCGCGGCCACGGAGGGCCATCGGCCCGCGCGCGGTGAAGGCGCGGTCGGGACAGGCGTCCGCCACCGCCTTCGACGCCAGGATCGTTCCCGGCGCCGCGAGCTCCATCAGCCGGTGCGCGACGTTGACCGCGTCGCCCATCGCCGTCGCCTGCGTCCCCGCGACCGCGCCCCAGAGGACTTCGCCGCGGTTCAGGCCGGCGCGGAGGGCCAGCGCCGCCCCGCGCTCCTTCGCCGGCCCGTCGAGCACGATTTCGAGCGCCGCGCGCACGGCCCGCGCCGCGTCATCCACGTGCGCCACCGGCGCCCCGAACACCGCCATCAGCGTTTCGCCGAACGCCTTGTCCACCACGCCGCCGTGCTTCTCCACCGCGTCCCGCATCCGCCCGAACACGGCGTCCGTCGCGGGGGCGCGCCCGGCTTCCGGGATGTCCGCCAGCCCCCCGGCGTGGGCGAAGAGGACGACGACGGTGCGGCGCTCCTGGGTCACGGCGGCATTCTAGGTCCGTCCCGCAGGGGGAGCTACGCCCCGCGCCGCGGAGTCCTGCGCCATGATGCGGCCGAGGGCGACGGGCGGGTGGCACAGGTAGCGGGCGACGTTCTCGCGGCCGCGCCCGTCAGCCGCGGCGATCTCGGCGCCGACGTGGGGGCCGAAGCCGGTGTGGTGCCACGCCAGCATGGAGGCGACGACGGCGTCGTCCACCGCGTCCTCGTCCTGGAGCATGCGCAGGACCTTGTGGCGGAACAGTTTCCAGTCGAGGAGGTTGCCGTACGTCTGGACGCACGCCACGGCTCCGGGGACGGCGCTTCCGTCACCGGCCGCGGCGACCAGCAGCTCCTTCACCGACTCCTACGCCGCCCGCGCGAGCTTCGGCAGCCGCTCGCGGTTGCGGCGGAAAAACAGCCGCAGGCGGCGCGGGACCGAGAGCACGACGTGCCGGTGCGGCACCGCCTCCATCAGCTCCGTCGCGACCCACTCGCCGAACTCCACCTGCCGCTTCTTCTGGCACGACGGGCACAGGCACCGGCTC
>JADLHC010000014.1 GCA_020849035.1 Planctomycetia bacterium | reverse complement strand
CGCCTCCATCAGCTCCGTCGCGACCCACTCGCCGAACTCCACCTGCCGCTTCTTCTGGCACGACGGGCACAGGCACCGGCTCCTGCACGAGTGCGCCAGCAGGAACTCGTCGCCGCACTCGGGGCAGCGGATGCGCGCGAAACCGGAGTCGAGGATGCCGCACCTGAGGAACCGGCGTACCGCCCCCGGGACCGCCGGCCGCAGCGGGCCGTGCACCGGCGCGAACCGGTCGTCCTAGACGCGCAGGAACTCGTCGAGGTGCTCCCGGAGCAGACGCCAGAGCGGCGATTCGCGCGGACGGCGAGCGCGGTCGACGCCGCCGGGCGCGGGGCGGGGACATTTCGGCTCCCGTGCGGGTTTCCTGGACGGGCGGTTCCGGCGGCTCACGCCCGGAGATGCTGCGCTTCCGGGCGACGGGAATGCAATCCACCCCCGGTGCCCGGACTTCGCGCCGCGGCCGCGGCCTACCAGGTGCGCTTGCGCACCGGTTTCCACGCCGGCTTGGGCGGCGGGGGCGGCGGGGGAGGGGGCAACGGCTTCGTCGCGGGATCCAGCGTCTCGCGGGCGAGCGCGAGCAGTTTCCGCGGGTCGCTGGTCTCGGGCTCGGGGACGATGTGCAGGTTCGTGTCGTCGACGATGCGGACCCTTCCCGGGAACTTCGCCTTGAGCATTTCGGCGGTGGCGCGGATGCGGAACTTCGCGACGATGCGGGTGCCGCCCTGGCCGATGGTGGAGAGGTCGTGCTTGGAAGCGCCGACGCGGACCTCGGCGATGGTCAGCAGGGACTGGACAGGTTCGGGCGGGGGGCCGAAGCGGTCGTGGAATTCCGTCTTCACGGCGTCGAGCTCTTCCCGCGACTTGGCCTTGCAGATGCGCCTGTAGAGCTCGATCCGCACGCGGTCGCCCGGCACGTATTCCTCGGGGATGAACGCATCCACCGGGAAATCCACGGCGGCCTCGACGTCGAGCGGCGGCGGCAGTTTGCGCGCCTTGCGCACAGCCTGGTCGAGCATCCGGCAGAACATCTCGTAGCCGACGGCGGCGATGTGGCCGGACTGTTCCTTGCCGAGGATGTTGCCGGCGCCGCGGATCTCGAGGTCGCGGGTGGCGATCTTGAAGCCGGCGCCGAGCTCGTTGAACTCCTCGATGGCGCGCAGGCGTTTTTCGGCGTCCTGGGAGATCGGGCGGTCGTCGGGGATGAGGAAGTAGGCGTAGGCCTGGTGGGGGGAGCGGCCGACGCGGCCGCGGAGCTGGTGGAGGTCGGCGAGGCCGTACATGTCGGCGTCATCAATGATGATCGTGTTGGCGTTCGGAATGTCGAGGCCGCTCTCGATGATCGTCGTCGTCACGAGCATGTCCACGTCGCCGTTCACGAAGGCGAGCATGCGCTCCTCGAGCATGTCGGGGGACATCTGGCCGTGCACGACGGTCGTCTTCGCCTCCGGGACCAGATCGTTGAGGTGCCGCTCGACGTTTTCGATGTCGAATACCCGGTTGTGCACGAAGAACACCTGCCCGTCGCGGTTGATCTCGCGGAGGATCGCCTCGCGCACCCGGTCGTGGCTGTACCGCATCACCTCCGTCTGGATCGCGCGGCGGCCCTGCGGCGGCGTCGAGAGCGTGCTGATGTCGCGGACGCCGAGGAGTGCGAGGTGAAGCGTCCGAGGGATCGGCGTCGCGGTGAGCGTCAGGATGTCCACGGTCGCGCGGAGGCGCTTCAGCTTCTCCTTGTGCTCGACGCCGAAGCGCTGCTCTTCGTCGATGACGAGGAGGCCGAGGTCCTTGAACCGCACGTCGCTGGAGAACAGCCGGTGGGTGCCGATGAGGATGTCCACGGCGCCGGCGGCGGCGGCGTCCACGTTGAGTTTCTGCTCGGCCTTGCTCTGGAAGCGCGACAGGCCGGCGATGCGGACGGGGTAGGCGGCCATGCGCTCGCGGAACGTTTCGAGGTGCTGCTGCGAGAGGACGGTGGTCGGGACGAGGACGCAGACCTGCTTGCCGTTCATGACGGCCTTGAACGCGGCGCGCATGGCGAGCTCGGTCTTGCCGTAGCCGACGTCGCCGCACAGAAGCCTGTCCATCGGCTTCGGGCGCTCCATGTCCTTCTTGAGCGCGATCGTCGCGTCGATCTGGTCCGGCGTGTCCTCGAACGGGAACGCGGCCTCGAACTCGCGCTGCCACGGCGTGTCGGGCGGGAACGCGGTGCCGAGCTCCTGCTCGCGGATCGCCTGCACCTCGACCAGCTCGCCCGCGAGCTTCTCCAGCGCCGCCGCGACGCGCGCCTTCTTCGCTTCCCACGCCGCCGTGCCGACCTTCGACAGCTCGGGCGCCGTCTCCGCGCCGCCGCCGACGTACTTGTTCACCTGGTCGATCTGCGACGCCGGGACGTAGACGCGCACGCCGTCGTTGAACTCGACCTGCAGGAACTCCTGCTGGCGGCCGTCGCGCGCCATGCGCTGGATGCCGAGGAACTTCCCGACGCCGTGGACGTTGTGGACGATGTAGTCGCCGGGTTCGAGGTCGAGGAACGCATCAATCGCGCGCGTCTCGCCCTTCGTCTCGACGGCGCCGGTGGCTACGGCGTGGTGGCGGTGGGGGCGGTTGAAGAGCTCGTTGTGCGGGATGAACGCGGCGGAGAGAGCGGGGAGGACGAAGCCGCGGTGGAGGCGGCCGCGCTGCGGCGTGACCTTCGACTCGAGGTCGCCCTCCTTCAGGATCTCCTTGAGGCGCTGGATCTCGCCGTCCGCCTCGCAGACGACGATGACGCGCCGCACTTCCTCCGCGACGCGCTGCAGTTCGCCGAGGATGTTCTTGAGGTCGCCGCTGAAGCGTTGCGTCGAGAGCGTGCGGATGTTGAGCCGGTGCGGGGACGAGTTCACCGGCAGCGTGTGCGTCCGCACCGTGCCGCGCTTCGCCGTCTTCTCGAGCAGCTTCGCCCACGGCTGGAGCCCGACCGCCGGGATCGTCCCGAGGTACTTGCGCGCCCGTTCGTCGAGCTCCGATTCCTCGCGGAACAGCACCCCGTCCTGCTCGGTCAGGTAGTCCACGATCGAGTGCCCCTCGCCGGGCGCGAGAAAGAACTGCGAGCGCTTCACGAGCCCGAGCGTGGCCTCCTTCTCGGCGCGGAACGACTGCTGGGTGGCCGGGTCGAACGGCTTCACCGTCTCGACGATGTCGCCGTCGTAGACGATGCGCCACGGGCGCTCGTCGGAGTGGGCGAAGACGTCCACGATGCCGCCGCGGACGGAGAACTCGCCGGGGGCCTCGACCTGCGGGACGCGCACGAACTCGTGGTCGACGAGCTGCTGCGCGAGGGGCTCGATGGGAAGCGGCTTCCCCGGCCGGATTTCGAGGAGGTTGCCCCACAACAGGTCCGGCGCCGGGACGCCCTGCAGCACGGCCTGGATCGGGGCGACGACGATTCGCGGCGGCGTGCGGCCGGGAATGGCGAAGTCGAGGAGGACGTTCAGGCGGCGGGCGAAGATGGCGGGGGAGAGCTTCGCGTCGGGGCCGGGCGCGGCCTCCCACGACGGGAACCGCGCAACCGGCCCGTCGAAGAAGGACTCGATGTCCGCGGCGGTCTGCTCGGCCTCCACGACGCCGCTCGCGACGACGAGCCAGCGCGGGGCGACCCAGCCCTTTTTCTGGTCCTCGGGGGCCTGGGCGTTCGCCACCGCCGCCGCCACCAGGGCCGCGCTCGATCCCCACAGCCCGCCCAGGTCCACGGCATTGCGGTCGCGGACCACGACCATCGCCGCCTGGATTTCAGGCAGCGCGCGGGTGAGCAGGGCGAACTCGCGCATCCCGGGACCCCGAAACGAAAACAGCGCTGCGGCCGAAGGGACTTCCGGGCCCCGCGGCCGTTGCGATGGGGGGATGATACGGCCGGGTGCGGTTCCCGGCAACCGCACCCGGCGCCGGGTTGGTGCCTGGCCGGACCGGCGAGCGGATGCCGGTCGGTCGGCTCGTGAGCCGGGGCAGCGCGGAAGTCCTCTTTGGGCGGGAATTCGCGCGGTCGGGCCGTTTTGGGAGATCCTTGACTTCTTCTTGATGCCCATTGGGTCCCATTTTGTGGAGTCTTGATTAGCCCGCGGGGCAGGGCCGCCCTATAAGAACGTCGTTGCTCTCACTGTCATGTCCCTGGAGGTTGAAGCCATGAACGCCGACGTCCTCGCCGTCTTGACCGTCCTCGGGTCCTTCGCCGTGCTCGGCGCGCTGGTCTGGATGTGCGACGCCCTGCTGGAGCGGAAGTCATGACCCTCGTCATCGCCACGATCCTGACCATCGGCCTCCTCGTGTACCTCACGTGGGCCATGCTGCGCCCGGAGGACTTCTAACCATGAGCCCGTCCGTCGTGCAGAACATCGTCTTCGTCGTCGCCCTCATTGGCGTCGCCTTCCCGCTCGGGACCTGGATGGCGAACGTGTACGCAGGCCGGCCGGGGAAGCTCCTCGGGTTCCTGCGGCCGGTCGAACGCGGCCTCTATCGCCTCGCCGGGGTCGATCCGGACAGGGACATGAGCTGGAAGGAGTGGTCCTGGGCGACCCTGCTCTTCAGCTGCCTCGGCGTCCTCGTCGTCTACGCCCTCCAGCGGCTGCAGGCGCACCTCCCGCTGAACCCCGCGGGGCTCGGCGCCGTGACGCCAGACTCGTCCCTCAACACCGCCATCAGCTTCGTGACCAACACGAACTGGCAGGGCTACGGCGGCGAATACACGATGAGCTACTTCACCCAGATGGCCGCGCTGGCGGTGCAGAACTTCGTCTCCGCCGCGATGGCCATGGCCGTCATGGCGGGCCTGGCGCGGGCGATGTCGAAGAAGGGCACCGGGCTCGGCAACTTCTGGGCGGAT
>JADLHC010000013.1 GCA_020849035.1 Planctomycetia bacterium | reverse complement strand
TTCGGCACGATCCGAAAGAAAAACATCGAGGATGCCATGCCGGAACTCCCTCTCACGTACCTCTACGAGCCCGTGCAGTACTGGGACCGCGCGAAAGCCTACAGCTCCTGCGTCGGCGGCCGGCGGTTCTCCGTCGCCCACCAGACGCCGGGGACGACGATCGCCGGCCAGACGAGCTTCGCCGCGACCACGCCGACGTTCCTGATCCGGCAGTCGAACGCCGCCCACCGGGTGGTGCTCTCGAACTTCGCCCTCTGCCAGATCGGAACGCCGGCGGGCGGGACGATCCACGTCGCCCTCGCGATCGACGCCTCCGACCGCTACTCGTCCGGCGGCACGGCGATCACGCCGCAGGCGACGGCGATGCCTTCGGCCCTTTCTCCGGGCTTCTCCTTCTACTACAACCCGACCTGCAGCGCCGGCAGCCCCCGCTACCTCTACGAGTGGACGCAGCCGGCGTGGGCCGGCTCGATCTTCAATCCCGACCTGCACGACGGCGTCCTCATCGGATTCACCGGATCGATCCTTGTCTACACCTGGGCGGCCACGACTGCGCCCACCTGGATCGTCGGCGGCTTCGACGTCCTGGAGGACGAGTAGCCATGCCGACCATCCGCGACCTCAGCCAGGGCGGCGTCCAGCCCCACGAGAGCACGCACGTCTCGGGCGGATCGGACCCCTTCCTTTCGACCGACCTTCTCGAAGCAATCGTCAAGCGGCTGAGGGAATCAGGCGGACCCACGACGCTCACCCTGGGCGCCGTCGCCGACGGCGAATACCTGCGCCGCAGCGGCAGCAGCGTCGTCGGCGGGACCCCCTCCGGGACCGGCTCCGCGTCGCTCGACGCGTTCTTCGGCGACGGCGCCGACGGCGACCTGACCGCGTCGAGCGGCACGACAACGTTGACGCGCGACACCTACTACAACGACGTCACCCTCTCGGGCACGGGGAAGATCGTCACGAACGGCTGCCGGCTGTTCGTCAACGGGACCCTCACGCTCGACAACGCCCCGGCCAACGCGATCACGGCCGGCGGCGGCGCGGGAGGGAACGCGAGCGGCGGCACGGGAGGCTCGGCCGGTGCATCCCCCGGCACCGCGGTGACCGTTGGAGTGGGGACCCAGGGCGCCGCGGGAAAGAACGCCGGCGCCGGAGGCAGCCCGAATTCCGCCACGGGCGTCAACCCGGGGAACGGCGGAAGCGGGGGCACCGGCGGCACGGTGGGCATAAGCCCGGGCGGCAGCGGAGGGACCGTGTCGAACGCCTCCGCGCGCCGATTCCCCCAGTACGACCTCATCCGTCAGACTTCGCTCATCGGCGGGGGAGGCGGCGGGGGTGGGGGCCGGCACCCGTCGGCAGGCGGCGGCGGTGGTGGCGGCGGAGGCACCGGGGGCAGCATCCTGTTCCTGGCCGCCCGGACGATCTCCCGCGGCTCTTCCACGGCCGCCGGCGCCGTGTCCGCGAAAGGCGGTGCCGGTGGAAACGGAGGGAACGCCACGAACATCAATCAGGACGGCGGCGGGGGAGGAGGTGCCGGAGGAGGTGGCTGGATCTACCTCCTGGTCGGCGGCCTGTCGGGATCGTCGAAGAGCGGTGCGGTCGACGCCGGCGGCGGAACCGGCGGAACCGGCGGGAATGGAAACGGCGCCGCGGTCGGCGGCGACGGGGGCGGTGGTGGAAATGGCGGGCGCATCACGATCGTCCGCCTGGACGGATCCGGCGTCACCGAGGCGGAAGGCAGCTCGGGGAGCGCGGGCTCCGTACACAGCGGAACCACCGGCGGCGCAGGAGGAGCGGGCGGGGCCTGCACGGCGACGCTGTAGATCAGGGACCTTTCGCCGGGACGACAGGGCCGAGGAAAGTCAGTGCCATTGGGTCACCAGCTTGAGGACGAAGATCATGGGCGGCAACGGATGTGCGTGCTCGTGTCCGCAGGCCTCGCCGGACCTGGCGTGGCCGGTGTCTTCCGCGCCGACGCCGGAGCAGGCGGCCCTGCGGTGGTCCACCACGTGCGTGTGGGACGCGATGACGTTCCCGCAGGGCGTCCTCCAGCGGTCCCTCCCCGTCCGCGTCGCAAGCCCCGACAACGCGTGCCTGTTCTCGATCGTCATCATGACGCAAAGCGCAGGTTCGCCGCAGTTGAGCATCCGCTTCGTCGGTGCGAACTCGCTCGAAGGCCCGGTCACCGTCATCAGCGGGCCGACCAGCATCACCTCGCTCGGCCTCCAGGTGCTGGGGGCCATCACCGGCATCACCTTCCGGTACGTCTGGGCCGAGATGATGTCCTCGAGCGGGGATGCGGTGGCGGGCGGAGGGTGCTTCTGGGTCTCGGAGCCGTAGGCGGACTCATCGTCAATTCAGGTAACCAGGGAGGTGCGTCGTGGCAGATCCCCTCGGCGGTCCGGTCGGCATTCCGCTCATCGGTCCCGTCACTTCATATGCTCGCCCGACAGATCCGATGGCGTCGATCCGGGACATGATGGCGAAAGTGGCGCTCGTCCCTGCACGGGGTCCTGACCCCTCAAGACGTGACGAAGGGGAGGAGTCGCTCGGTGACAAGCTGGAGCTGGGGGCTCTCATGCCGCCCGGTGTTCCGGTCGAGCTGTTTGGCGCACAGGTCCCCGCCCACCCCCAACAACTGAACACATGGCTCGCCCAGAGCGCGCCTCTCGTTTCCACGAGGGCATTCACGTCGGCACGCACTGCGGATGGTCGCTCCTCGCCGGTCTTGGGCCAGGAGCTTGCCGGTCCGGCTCAAAGAACGCGAGCCGCCCTGCAGTCCGTCGCAGAAGTCTTAGGCAACGCGGTTCTCCAAGGTGGAGGTATTACCCCACTTGCTCGAGAAGGCGTTCGCAGATATGCCGCTTTGGTGAACTCTGCGCTCTCAGATCAGCAACTGTGGCAGTATGACCTAGATTCGGGAGGCTTCGAGGGCGACTCTTGGCCTCCAAGCCGACCAGAAGACTATAGCGTCCGCTACTTGCCATGCGTGCTTCGCGCATTTGCAGACTACTTCACTCGAGCGGGGTCTTGCTACACGGGTTTTGACCCCATCCCGTGTCTCTGGGACGAATGGCGCAAGTTGCTATTCGACTTGGTTGTGTGCAAGAACTTCTACCTGCCACCGGGATGGGCTCCCGTGCCCGTACCCTCAACGCCGCCGATCCCACTGGGGCATGGCGATGAGGCTCATCCCGGCGTTGCCGAGTCCTTGGCGGCCGAAGGTGAAGGCATGCTTCAAGGCTGCACCGCGACCCTGGTGGTTCTGGCGGGGGTGCGACTCCTTCCGCTGCTTGCGACCAATCCGCCGCTCTTGGCGGCCGCAAGCGTAGTGCTGATCTTCGCGTTCAGTGTCTCCGAAGCGGAAGCACGCGCTTGTCGAAAGGGTGAGTCTCAGGTGCCAACAAGGGGACTCCTCGAGCGGTTCTGGGATTGGCTGAAAAGCACATTCCCGGACCACCGCGAGCCGCCGTTGCGAACCGGGCCACCGAGTGGCAAGGACACCTGGTACCCCGGTGTAGGAACGAGCCCGTATACGGGAGAACACTGGGCCGAGTGAGCAGGCACATCGGATGAACAGACACTTGCTTTCGTGAAGAAAACGCCAAGATCCGTGAGCGGTTGAGAAGAGCCGTTCGTGGCCACCGCTTTGCGGGTTCGAACGTCCTCAACGCGCAGGACTGCTCGGGCGCAATCCCGAGCACCGAGCACCGAGCACAAGCCAAGATCTCGATCTTCAAGAAGGCCAGCAACTCTCAGCGCCGCTTCGTCGTCAGGACCCGCGGAAATCGGCGGGAAGCTTCACTTGGAGTCTTCTGCGTGAAAACACTCTCCGGCAAATGCCACGAGTTCTTCTTCAGCGATCAGGCCTCGCATAGAAGTTCGACGAAACAAGACGGTCCCAAGTGAGACGATCTGGTCCTCTGCTACTCGAACCAGGCGTGTGAATGGGAGTCCACTGGAGACCAGCATAGATCCTGACCCGCCGATGATGCACTCGCCGCGCAGTGCCGTGTCAGCGGCGTAGAAGCGAGCGACAAGGACTCTACCACTGACCGAAATCAGCGAATCACGATCGCCATTTCGCCTCCAGATCCAACTCAATAGCGACGAGAAACCGCCGTCGAGTTGTGTCAAGGCCGTAATGGCTGGACTTGACTGCAATTTACTCTTGCCCTTCGTCGGCAATGTCACCCGAATCCGTCGAGACTCTCGTGTGTCGGTGAGAACATCATGTCTAATGTCTACGGTCTCCTCATTCCTTTCCTCACACTCCAGCAAGTACCTATAGCGTCGGAACGGAATCCACGGAACATCCGCGGACTCCGTTGGATCCGGACCTACTCCAGCCGAGTATTCAACGAAGCTCCCGCGCGAGAGGTCCGCGAGTACAAAGTCGGAGAAGTCACCGCTCAATTAGCCTCCCGAATAGCCCGAGAATGCCACAGTCTATTGGAAATTAGCCGCAGTGGGAATTGAAACCAGGATAGAAGCAACTGCGCCTGTATCGTGATGTCGCGTGGGTTCGTCGGTGGAAGGTGCCGAAGCCGGGTCAGAGCGACTTGCCCGCAGTGTCCGTTCGTTGTCACTACAGCAAGGCGACGGGAACTGACGGCACGGGAGCAATCGTGTTGCGGCTGCAAGCGAACGTGCCAGTTCAGAGAACGCCCCCCTCTTCTCCAAGGGGTTCGTGAGCGAAGCGTCGAACCGCGGGCCATCGGGACCGCTCAGTCATCACTCCCCCGCCCTCCTGATCAACTCCGGCAGATCCGCGTCGTCCTTCAGCACGATCGCTGCCTTTCGGAACCACCCCAGCGCTTCCGGTTTCCTTCCCGCCTCCAGCGCGGCCCTTCCCAGCGCCATCCACCTCTGCGCCGCGCGGGCTCTGAGCCACCCCGCGGAGTCCTGCGGCTGCCGTGCGAGCCAGGCGAGGCGGGCGCCGATGTCGCCGCCGTCGGAAGCGGCCTGGGCGGCGGGGGAGCCGTCGCGGAGGCGGAGGTCGCGGGCGGCGGGGTCGCGGAAGAGGGGGTCCGCCTCGAGGCCGCGGGCCATCTGGCCGAGGTTGAGCTGGGGCTGGAGTTTCTGGAACTCCTCGAGGGTGGCGGCGGAGCGGTCGAGGAACTCGCCGAAGGGGGAGCACTTCCAGACGAGGTTGTCGTCGAGGCGGTCGCAGCGCTGGTTCCAGAAGCGGAGGCCGGGGCCGGCGTGGAAGGCGGCGATGTTGTCGGCGACGGGGGCGGCGCTTCCGCGGGAGACGATGCCGGGGCCGCCGCCGCAGGTGGTGTTGTGGCGGATGTCGCAGGAGCCGGGGGAGCCCTGGCTGCCGACGAAGGCGATGTTGGCGGCGTCTTCGCGCTGGGGGGAGGTGGCGTTGTCGGAGCAGAGGTTGTCGACGACGAGGGAGCGTGGGGCGTCGAAGACGAGGATGCCCCAGTCGGGGAAGCCTGAGACGTCGTTGGCGCGGATGACGAGGCCGGGGTGGCGGAGGGCGTGGATGCCGATGCGCTGGCCGCCGCGGAGGCGGCAGCGTTCGGCGGCGCAGTCGGGGCCTTCGAGGGCGATGCCGGCCCAGCCGGCGTCGAGGATGTCGCAGCGGAGGGCGAGCTGGCGTTCGCCGGAGAGGCGGAGGGCCTGTTCGAGGGCGCGCTCGATGCGGCAGTCGCGGACGACGGAGTCGGCGCCGCCGGCGAGGACGATGCCGCCCTTGTCGAAGTCGTGGATGTGGAGGCCGGAGGCGGCGAAGCGGCGGGCGCGGCTGCACGAGACGGCGGTTTCGGCGCCGCGGGCGAACTCGAGGTCGCGGACGGAGGAGCCGCAGCCGTCCTCGACGAGGAGGGCGGGGGAGCCTTCGGGGGCGCGGAGGACGGGGTGGGCGCCGGGGGCGGGGCGGAGGAGGACGCCGGGGGGGAGGGACCAGCCGGCGTCGTGGAGGCCGTCGGGGAGTTCGACGGCGGTGCCCGGGGGCGCTCCCCGGAGGGCGGCGGGGACGTCGGGGAACTCGGGGGTGCCGGCGCGGCGGACGGAGAAGCGTGCGCGGGCGCGGCCGCCGCGGGGGCCGTCGACGGCGCAGACGCGGAGGACGCGGTCGCCGGAGGACCAGACGAGCGTGATTTCGCCGGGGGGAAGCTCGGCGCCGCCGACGGGGGCGCGGCCGAGCGGGCGCAGGAGCCCCGCGGCGCGGGCATCGGCAAGGGGCGGCAGGGTCGCCTCGTCCCACGTGACGCCGGGCTCGGCGTCGGCGACATCCACGTCCGCCGCTTCCTCCGACTCGACGTCGAGCATCCCGGTCCCGCGCGCCAGCCGCTCCAGCTCGCGCACCTCGGGATCGCCGCGCCACTCCGTCGCGTAGGCAAGGAGCGCGAGCGCCGCTTCCCAGTTCCTCTCCTCGATCTTCCGGCGGACGCCGGCGACGAAGCGGCCCTTGCGTGCGCGGGCGAGGCCTTCGCGGGCGCCGGGGATGGCGGGGGCGAGGTCGAGGGCGGCCTGGAATTCGGCGAGGGCGTCGTCCCAGCGCTGGGCGTCGAGGGCGGCGCGGGCGGCGGCGGCGTGGGATTCGGCGTCGGCGAGCTGGAGGCGGGCGCGTTCGCGGCCCTGCCAGGCGGCCCAGCCGGCAGCGGCGAGGAGGGAGAGGGCGCAGACGGCGGCGGCGGCGACGGGGACGAAGTGGCGGCGGGCGGCGCGGCGGACGCGGTGCGTGAACGGCGCGGGGACGGCCTGCACGGATTCGCCGCGCAGCCAGCGGTCGATGTCTTCCGCCATCGCGGCGCCGTCGGCGTAGCGCAGCCCCGGCTCGCGCGCCATCGCCGTCGCGACGATCGCCCCGATGTCCCGCTGCAGCCCCGGCCGGCGCGACGTCACCGGCTCCGGCTCCGACGCCCGGATGTGCGGCAGCAGCTCGTCCAGCGCGCTTCCCGGGTACGGCTGCACCCCCGTCAGCATCCGGTAGAGCACGCATCCCAGGCTGTAGACGTCGCTGCGGGCGTCCACGCGCGCGATGCGGCCGAGCGCCTGCTCGGGCGAGAGGTACGCGGCGGTCCCGACGGGCGTCCCGGGCGAGGCGTCCGCGCCGTCCGCGCCGCGCGCGAGCCCGAAATCCGAGACCTTCACGCGCCACGCCGTCCCTCCGTCCGGCGCCGCGATCGTTCCCGGCTCCCCCGGCGCCGCCGTCTCCAGCAGGACGTTCCCGGGCTTCACGTCCCAGTGCACCATCCCGGCCGCGTGCGCCGCGCCGAGCCCGCGCGCCGCGTCGCGCGCGCTCTCGAGGGCGGTGCGGGGGGGAAGGGCTCCCTGGAGGAGAAGGAGGGTCTCGAGCGAAGGGCCGTCGACGAGCTCCATGGCGACGAAGCGCTCGTCGTCGGCCTCGCCGACGGCGAGGACGGCCGCGACATTGGGGTGGGAGAGGGCGGACGCGGCGGAGGCGGCGCGGAAGAACCGCGCGGCGATGTCGGCGGCGGAGCCGTCGCCGGGAGGGAGCAGGCGGACGGCGACGGTCTTCTTCGTGGCGCCGTCGGTCGCGCGGTAGACCGTGCCCGCGCCGCCGCGGCCGATCTCGGCGTGGAGGTCGAAGCGGCCGACGCGGCGGAGGACCTTTTCGCGGCGACGGATGGCGGTTTCGCCGGAGGGGGGGAGCGGCTGCGCGACCCATCCTGCCGGGCCGGCGGCGGTTGCCGGGGTGGGCGGCGGCGGGGGAGCGGCGGCGGGCGGCGCCGGGGCGGCCGACGGCTCGATCATGACCGGGCGCGCCCGCGGCGGCGGCGACGGCGGCGGCGGGGGAGGAGGCGGCGCCCCGAGCGCCGTCGCCTCGGCCGGCGTCAGCAGCTCCACCAGCTTCGCGTCGGGGCGGGCCTGGAGCGCCGCGAGCAGCTCCTGCGCCCGCTCGGCGCTCAGGCGCCCCGTGCGCTGCAGGACGCCGACCAGGACCGCTTCCGAGGATTCCGGCATTCCCCGGATTATAGGCCCGGCGCCCCTGCGCCGCCGCGAGTCGCAGGTGACAGGATTCGCGCCGTACGCATAATGCCCGCCATGTCCGGACCGACACCCCCCGCTGCGTTCCCCGCCTGGAGCGTCGTCCCCTTCGCGGCGCTCCTGCTCTCCATCGCCATCCTGCCGCTCGTCGCCGAGCGCTGGTGGCACCGCAACCGCAACAAGGCCCTCGTCGGCATCGTCTTCGGCTTTCCCATCGCCGCCTGGACCGCTTTCCTCGACCCCGCCGCCCTCGGCCACACCGGCCTCGAGTACCTCGCGTTCCTCTCCCTCCTCGGCTCCCTCTTCATCGTCGCCGGCGGCATCGAGGTCCGCGGCAACCTCCCGGGCACGCCCCTCGTCAACACGGCCCTCCTCGGATTCGGCGCCGTCCTCGCGAACCTCGTCGGCACGACCGGCGCTTCGCTCCTCCTCATCCGCCCCTGGCTCCGCGCCAACCGGAAGCGGCAGCGGCGCACGCACCTCATCGTGTTCTTCATCTTCGTCGTCTCGAACGTCGGGGGGCTCCTGACGCCGCTTGGCGATCCACCGCTCTTCCTCGGGTTCCTTCACGGCGTCCCGTTCACGTGGACGCTCAGCCTCTGGGGGCCGTGGGCCTTCGTCGTCAGCGCCTGCCTCCTGGTCTTCGCGGTCCTGGACACCACCTTCTACGGGCGGGAGAAGGTGGCCAGTCACGTCGCTTCGGCAGCCGAGGAGCAGGCTCCGATGGGGCTGTCGCTGCACGGGAAGAGGAACGTGGTTCTCCTGCTGTCGATCATGGCTTCGGTGGATGCCGGCGGCGCGTGGATCGCGCCCTGGGCGACGGCGCGCTGGGGGGAGCACGGCAGCGACGTCGCGACGAAAATCTTCCAGATCGTCGTGCTTTCGGGGCTGGCCGCGGCCTCGCTGGCCGCGACGCCGCCGGCGATCCGCAAGGCGAACGAATTCTCGTGGCACCCGTTCGTAGAGGTCGCCGTCCTCTTCGCGGGCATTTTCGCGGCGATGATCCCGGCGCTCAAGCTCCTCTCGGCGAACGGAAGCAGCCTCAACGTGACGCAGCCCTGGCAGTACTTCTGGGCGACGGGGTCCCTCTCCGCCTTCCTCGACAACGCGCCGACCTACCTCGCCTTATACTCGATGGCCCAGTACCTCACGGACGAGGTCGCGGGCCCGACCGCCCGCGTCCACGCCGCCATCTCCTGCGGCGCCGTCTTCTTCGGCGCCATGACCTACATCGGCAACGGCCCGAACTTCATGGTGAAGGCCATCGCCGAGCACTCCGGCGTGAAAACGCCCTCCTTCTTCCGCTACTTCGGCTGGTCCCTCGCCGTCCTCGGCCCCATTTTCGTCGCCGTGACGCTCATCTTTTTCCGGTAGCCCCTCGGGAGAGCGTCCGTTTCGAAGCCGCAGAACCGGCCATGCCCCCGTTGCCCCCCGCGTCCTTGTTCCACCCCTTCCAGCCCGCGTAAACTGGCGCCTCGGCGCCCTCCGGTACCGGGCGGGGCCGCCTTGCGGAGAGCGAACGCGATGCCGGACACGCCGCGGGACAGCGAACGGTCGGGGCAGGATTCGTCCTCGACGATCCTGAACCCGACGGACTCCTGGCAAGCGATTCCCCGCGAGCCCGAGGGGCCCGAACCAGCCTCGACCGCCAGCTTCACGATCCGGCCCGGCGACTCCACTCCCGGCGCCGCGCCGCCCCCGCCCTCCACCTCCTCGGCGCCCGCGGCCCCGTCCGCCCCGCCTCTGCCCGGCTCCCGCCTCGGACGCTACCTCCTCCGCCGCGTCCTCGGCCGGGGCGGCATGGGCATCGTCTACGAGGCCTGGGACGAGCAGACCCGCCGCACCGTCGCCCTCAAGACCCTCCACGTCTCAGACCGCGCCGCCGACGGAACCCTCGTCGAACGCTTCATGCGCGAAGCCCGCGCCGCGGCGCGCCTGCGGCACCCCGGAATCGTGACCGTTCTCGACGTCGATCAGGACCAGGGCCGGCACTTCTTCACCATGGAGTTCGTCGAGGGGCGGCCCTACGAGAAGTGCCTGCGCTCCCCGGAGGCGGGCGTGGAGTTCCCGCTTCGCCGCCGCGTCGAGCTGATGCAGCAGGTCGCCGAGGCGCTCGGGCACGCCCACCGCGCCGGCGTCATCCACCGCGACGTCAAGCCGTCGAACATCCTCGTGGACCCCGACGGCCGCGCCCGCCTCTCCGACTTCGGCCTCGCCGGCGAAACCGGCGCCTCCGACCTCGAACGCCTGACCCTCGCGGGCGTCGTCCTCGGAACGCCCCAGTACGTCTCACCCGAGCAGGCCCAGGGCGGCTCCCGCCGCGCCGTCCCCGCGTCCGACGTCTACTCGCTCGGCGTCGTCCTCTACCGCTCGCTCACAGGGCGGCTGCCGTTCGAGGGGGAAGGGCCGCAGGCGATCGAGGCCGCCGTGCGCGGGGACGTCACGCCGCCGCGGCAGTTCAATCCGCACGTCGCAGCACCGCTCGAAGCCATCGTCATGCACTGCCTCCGGAAGGACCCCGCGCTCCGCTACCGCGACGGCGACGCGCTTGCCGCAGACCTGCGGCGCTTCCTCGAGAACCGCCCCGTGGAGGCGCTCTCGGCGGCGACGAAGCGGAAGGCGGCGCCCGCCGCACGGTTTCCGCTGAAGGCCGCGGTCGCGGTGGTGGCCGTGCTGTGCGTCGCGGCCGTCGCCGTCGTGGTCCGGATCGCGACTCTCGGCCGGGGGCGCGCCCCCGCGGCGGCCTCCGCCCCCTCCTCCGCGACCCGCCCGCCCCCCGAGGTCTCCATCGAGGGCCTCCCGCAGGCCGAACAGGCCCGCGCACGCGCTGCCCAGGCCCGCGCCGCCGCCGAGTCCGCCCGGCGCGACTCCCGCCGCTCGATGCGGCCCGACGACTTTGCCCACAGAATCGCCACGTCGCGCGAGGCGGCCCTCGCCGCGCTCCGCGTCTCCGCCTCCCTGGCGGACGCGCACGCGGCGCTGGGGGAAGCGGCGCTGGCAGAGGGCGATCTGCCCGTCGCCCTGTCGGGATTCCGCGCCGCCGTGCAGGCTGCAGCCGCCGATTCCCGGGCGCGGACTTCCCTCGCGTGGACCGCCTGGCTGCTGGCGCTCTTCGAGATCACGCTCGACCGCTTTGCCGACGGCCGGACGGACACCCCCCGGGCCCGGGAGTTCCGGCAGGAGGCGCTCGACGCGCTCGCCGGCGCCGACCCTGCCGCGCTCGCGCCCGCGGACCGCGCGCTCGCGCGGGCCCTTCTGGCCGCCCTTCGCGGCGAGCCGCTTCCCGATCTTCCCTCCGAAGCCGACGGGGTCGCGCCGGACGATCCGGCGTGCGCGAGCATCCTGCTTCTGCGGGCCGCGCTGGCCGACGGAGCGGCGCGCCGCGCCGGGTGGGGTCCCGCGGCCCGGAATTTTCCCGGCGACGGACTCGCCCTGGCGCTCGACGGGCTGGACACCGACCTGAGGTTTCACCCGGAAATCGGGCTGCCCTCGCTGGCCGCCGCGTGCCGGCTCGCCCCGCGTCTTGCGCCGGCGCAGCTCGGCCGGGGCCTGGCGCTGGCGTCGACACGCGCGCACGCCGAGGCCGCCGCAGCCTTCGATGCCGGGGTGGCGGCCTGGCCGTCGGATCCCTCGGGACCGGCGCTGCGCGGGATCTTCCGCGAGGAGATCGGGGACGCCGCCGCGGCACTTCGCGACTACGACTCCGCGCTCAAGCTCGATCCCTCGCGGGTGTCGCTGTTCATCCGCCGCGGCGACCTCCGGTCCGCGGCGGACGACTGGCGCGGCGCCCTCGCTGACTACGACGCCGGGTTCGCCCTCCAGCCCGGGTCGCAGATCCTCTCGGCCCGCCGCGCCGTCGCGCTCCTCCGCCTCGAGGACAGGCGCGCCGCGCTCGCGGCCGCCGACCGGGCGCTGGCGGGCGACGCGACCGACGGGCGCGCCTGGCTCTGGCGCGGCATCGCCCACGCCGGGCTGCACGACGACGAGGCCGCCCTCGCCGACTTCTCCCGCGCCACCGACCTCGACCCGACCTCCGTCGAAGCCTGGGACCGCCGCGTGTTCGCGCACGTCCAGGTCGGCCAGTGGAAGGAGACGATCGACGCCGTCCGGAACCTCGCGCTTCTGAAACAGCCCCGACCGAAAGTCTTCTGGGCGCGCGGCGCGGCGCACCGGCACCTGGGGAGCCTGGCTGCGGCGGAAGCGGACCTGCGGCTGGCGGTGGAGCGCGATCCGGCGCTGGCGGAGGCCTGGCTCGAGCTGGCGCGCGTGCGCGACGCGCGCAAGGACGCGCCCGGCTGCCGCGAGGCCGCCCTCAAGGCCGCGGGGCTGCTTCCGTCCGGCACCGCCGAGATGGAGGAGGCGCGCCGGCTCGCGGGCGAACAGTAGGAGCCTACATCCGCCGCGCCAGCTCCGCTCCCGCCGCGGCGAGCGCCAGGCCGAGGACCACCTGCCCCACGACGTTCAGCAGGGCCGGCAGCGGCTGCTCCGCGCGCCCGAGCTGCACCGTCTCGAACGCGAACGTCGAGAACGTCGTAAACGCCCCGAGGAATCCCGTGGTGAGCACCGTCCGCGTCTCGGCGGAAATCGCGCCCCGCTCGTCCGCGAGCGCCGCGAAGTACCCGAACAGAAGGCACCCCAGCGCGTTCACCGCCAGCGTCCCCCAGGGAAACCCGGCGCCGCGCCATCGCAGGACCGCGGCCGACAAGCCGTATCGGGCCAGCGTTCCCGCGGCGCCGGAGACGGCGAGAAGTGCGATCAGCCTGGCCACGCTCACCCCCGTTCTTCGACCTTCCCCCACCTATCGGCGCCCCCCTTGCGGGGGCTGAAGTCCCGCTCAAGCCCGCCTCCACCGCGCGCCGATGTAATCCCGTACCCCTGCGCTCCCAGGATCCCCCCGCCCGGAGGCCCTCGTGCCCCGTCCCGTCCGGTCCCTGTTCAAAGCCTCCCTCCAGCTCGCCTTCCTGTGCCTGGTCGGCATGGCCCTCTACTCCTGCACCACCCGCCCCGTCGAGCGCGGCCAGGCGACCCTTCCCGGCCTCCAGGGCCCCCCCGTCGTCCGCGTCGCCCTCGGCAGGTTCTTCCCGGCGCCCGCCAACTCCGCGCCCCTCTCCATCGACGGGGAATACCGCGTCACGTCCACCTCGACCGGCGCGATCCTCCATCACGGCGCTTCCCTCGGCGACGCCGCCGTCGCCGTCGGCACGAAGGGCAGCCTCATGGTCGGCCGCCAGGCCTTCTCCGAGCGCGACGTCCGCATCCTCCCGGCGTTCGACGGCACCCTGAAAGTCGGCGACCGCTTCTATCGCGGCACCCTCCGCGCCCTCCTCAACGACGACGGCAAACTCCTCCTCGTCAACGAAGTCCCCATGGAGTCCTACCTCGCCGGCGTCCTCGGCGCCGAAATGCCCCTCGATTACCCCCGCGCCGCCCTCGAGGCCCAGGCCGTCGCCGCCCGTACCTACGCCCTCTTCGAAATCCGCCAGGCCGAAATCGACGGCCGCGCCAACCTCTTCCACGTCTTCGACGACACCCGCTCCCAGGTCTACGCCGGCACCCTCCGCGAAACCGACAAGGCCCGCGCCGTCGTCGGCGCCACCCGCGGCGTCGCCCTCCTCTCCGGCGGCCGCCTCTTCTGCGCCTACTTCCACTCCACCTGCGGCGGTCACACCGAACCCGGTCACCTCTTCTTCGACGTCCCCCAGATGGCCCCCCTCTCCGGCAGGCCGTGCGAGTACTGCCAGGGCGGAAAGTGGCGGCGGTGGGAGACGACGATCGCCAAGGCCGACATCTGCCAGAAGCTCGGGGTCAAGGACGTCTCGAAGCTGAAGGTCGCCGAAAAGGCGCCCGGGATCCACGCGCTGCGGATCGAGGCGGGCGGGCGCAGCTGGAACGGCATGGAGTTCCGCCTCGCCGTCGGACCCGACCGCCTCCCGAGCACGGCGTTCGAGGTCGAGGACCGCGGGACGTCCTACGTCTTCCGCGGCACCGGCTACGGCCACGGCGTCGGCCTCTGCCAGGTCGGGTGCAAGGGGATGGCCGAGCTGGGCTACGAGGCGACGGAAGTCCTCAAGTTCTACTACCCGGGGGCGGAGGTCCTCAGGGTCTACTAGGACCCGCCTTCCGCTTGCCCCCCGCGCGGCCCTCCGCGATCATCCGCGCGTGACCCCGGCCGACATCTTCGCCGTATCCCACCGCGACCCCCTCGGCCGCGCCCGCGCCGGCATCCTCCGCCTCGCCCACGGCGACGTCCCCACCCCCGCGTTCATGCCCGTCGGCACCCACGCCACCGTCAAGGGCCTCACCACCGCCCAGGTCGCCGACACCGGCGCCCGCATCCTCCTCTGCAACGCCTTCCACCTCTCCCTCCGCCCGGGAGAAAACCTCGTCCGCTCCCTCGGCGGCCTTCACCGCTTCATGAACTGGCACCGCCCCATCCTCACCGACTCCGGCGGCTACCAGATCTTCTCCCTGGGAAAACTCTTCGACGTCGACGACTCCGGCGTCTCCTTCCAGTCGCCCGTGGACGGGAAGCGCGTGACATTCACGCCGGAGCGCGTGGTGGCGATCCAGGAGGCTCTCGGCGTGGACATCATGATGCCCCTCGACCAGCCCGTCGGCTGGCCCTGCGAGGAGGACACCGCGCGCTTCGCCATGCGCCGTTCCCTCGCGTGGCTCCGCCGCGCGGTGGAGGCGAAGACGACGCCGCAGGTGCTGTTCGGGATCGCGCAGGGAAGCGTGTTCCACGACGTGCGGCGCGAGGGGACGGAGGGGGTACTGGCGACGGGCGTGCCCGGCCTCGCCGTCGGCGGGCTGGCGGTGGGGGAGGGGCAGGACCTCATGCTGCGGGGGCTCGACTACGCCCTGCGCGGCGTCCCGCCCGCGTATCCCGTCTACCTCATGGGCGTCGGGACTCCCGCGGACCTCGTCGAGGCGATCGACCGGGGCGTCGACATGTTCGACTGCGTCCTCCCCACCCGCAACGGCCGCACCGGCTGGGCGTGGACCTCCGAGGGCGTCCTCCGCATCCGCAACGCCGCCTTCCACGACGACGCCCTCCCGCTCGACCCTCGCTGCGACGGACCCTGCTGCCGCGTCTCCCGCGCCTATCTCCGTCACCTCTTCGTTGCCGGCGAGATGCTGGGCCCGACCCTGCTCTCATTCCACAACCTGCGCTACTACCAGCGTCTGGTGGAGGGAGCGCGTGAGGCGATCATCGAAGGGCGCTGGCCGACGTACCGGCTGGAGGTGCTGGATCGCGTGCGCCGGATCGGAAAACGATAGGGGAGGCGGGCGGAGGCGGGCGGAGGCGGGCGGAGGCGGGCG
>JADLHC010000012.1 GCA_020849035.1 Planctomycetia bacterium | reverse complement strand
GGCGAGACGCCCCCGTTTGATCGGGGAACGAAGCTGTGCTATCATATCGGTGCGATGAAGATCCTCCGCCGCCTTCGGGGCGCCGCGCTGGCGCTGCTCCTCGCGGGCTGTCACCCCGCGCTGCTCACCACGCAGCGCCCCTCCGAGGAGTTCTCCCTCTACCTCGATCGAGGGCAAACCGACGCGCGCTGGGACGGCAGCGTCGGGAAAGGGTTCGGCCTCTTTGCCGCCGGCGGCCTCCCCGCGGCCTCGCGGCAGTTCGAGAAAGCGGTCTCCGCCGGCTGCGACGACGGCCTCGTGCTCTTCCACCTCGCCGCCTGTAGCTACGTCGCGGGCGGGAACGCCCGCGCCGGCGAGCTCCTCCGCGCGGCCATCCCCGCCCTCGACGCGCGCTACGCGGGCACCACCTATCCCGCCCGCGCCCGCAACCTCAGGGCGATCGCCCTGATGGACGAGGGCAGGACCGCCGAGGCGGAAGGAGCATTGAAGGAGGCGCTCCGCAAGGCCCCCCCGCTCGCCGAGACGCACAGCAACCTCGGCAAACTGTACGCGGCCCAAAACCGCCAGGGGGAGGCGTTCCTCGAGTTCGAGCAGGCGTTGCAGCTCGACCCGAACGACGCCACGGCGCGGCTGAACCTCGGCTTCCTCTACGCGTCGGAGGGACGGCACGACGAGGCGCTCGCCGAGTTCGACCGGATACTGCGCCTGTACGCGGACGATCACCGCGCGCACTACGCGAAGGGGCGGACGTTCATCCAGATGGGGTTCACCGACGAGGCGATCGGGGAGTTCCAGGAGGCGGTGAGGCTGCGGGGCGATTTCTTCGACGGGCACCTCGCGCTGGGGCAGGCCTGCGCCGCCGCGCAGCGGTGGGCCGACGCGGAGACCGCCCTCCTGCGGGCGATCCGTCTCCAGCCCCGGAACCCGAAAGGCCAGTACGCCCTCGGCAGGATGTACGCGCAGAAAGGCGACGGCGCCCGCGCGATCAAGGCGCTGCGGAAGGCCGTGCGGACCGACCCGCTCTTCTTCGAGGGGCACCTCGCCCTCGGCGTCGCCTACGCGGAGGGGAACGATCACGAGGCCGCCCTCCTTGAATTCACGAAGGCGGTCGAGCTCGACAAGAAGTCGGCGGTCGCCTACCGCCACCGCGGGCGGGCCCTCTTCCAGCTCAACCGATTCGGGGACGCGCTGAAGGATCTGGGCCGGTCGCTCGATCTCGAGAACGACAACCCGGTCACGCTCCTCTTCATCGGCCGGAGCCACTGGAAACTGAAAGACTACGAGCGCGCCCGCGAGGCGCTGAAGCGCGCCACCGCGGCGGACCCGGGGAACGCGCATGCGCACCTCGCCCTCGCGGAGATCGCGGAGGAACAGGGCGACCACGAGGAGGCGATCGCCGAATACGCCCGCGTGACCGAACTCGTCCCCGACGCCGCCGACATCCAGTACAAACTCGGCAAGCTCTACGACAAGGCGGGGAGGAAAGACGAGGCGTTCAAGGCGCTGCAGAAGGCGGGGCCGTACCTCGAGAGGATCGGGACCACACGTTGAGACGCCGGGCCGAGGGGCGCGGCGCGACGAAGACCAGGGGGGCGCGCACACGATGGCGAACGCAGTCGATCTGAGGAAGGGGATGGCGATCCTCCACCAGGGGACGCCGCACATCATCACCGAGTACCAGCATGTCACGCCGGGAAACTGGCGGGCCTACGTGCAGGTGACGATGCGCAACGTGAAGACGGGGAGCTCGACGCAGGCGCGCTACCGGACCTCCGAGACGGTGCAGGTCGTGGATCTCGAGAGCCGGAAACTCCAGTACCAGTACCGCGACGGCGACGGGTACGCCTTCATGGACCTGGACGACTTCTCCACCCATCTCCTCTCCTCCTCGCTCGTCGGCGACGCCGCCCGCTACCTCAAGGAGGGGGACGAGGTCGGCGGGCTCTTCCACGGCGAGGAGCCGATCGAGCTCGAGCTTCCCACGAGCGTAATACTCGCGGTCGCCGCGACGCCGCCCGGCTTCAAGGGGGATTCGGTGAGCAACCTGCAGAAGCCGGCGACGCTCGAAACCGGCTACGAGCTGAGCGTGCCGCTCTTCATCAAGGAGGGGGACCGGGTGAAGGTGGACACGCGGACCGGCCAGTATCTGGGGAGGGAGTGACCCGCTCGGGTCGCAGCTCCCGGATCTCAGATCTTAGATCCCGGATTTCAGATCGGATTTCGACTCACCGCTCCTGCATCTTGGCCATCCAGCCGAACGACGGCGTCGCACAGCCGGTTTGTAGCGTATCGGTTCCGGCCCCGCCCGCGGTCGGCAAAACGGGGAAGCCGCCGGCGCGTGAGGCGCGCACCGGCGGCCGTTTCGTTTCCGTCCTCCGTCGATCAGGCGTTCTTCAGCTCCTCGGGGCTCAGCAGCCTGAAGCCGATCCGCACCTTCGCCTGGTACTCGCTCACCGTCCCGTTGTCGATGCGTCCGCCGATCGTGTCCACCTCGAACCACCCCATCGCCTTGATGCTCTTGCCCGCCTCCTCGATTGCGTTCTTGGCGGCGTCGGCGAAACCCTTGGACGAGGTGCCGATGACATCGATGGTCTTGTACGTCTTGGCCATGCGCTCCTCCTTTCGGGGCGGGGGTCCGGAGCCCGCCTCAGGTGAAATACTCCGGGTGTGCCTGTATGAATTGAATCGTCTCGGCAAACGCGTCGAGGTCGTGCGGTTCGAAGGTGAAGACGGGGCGTATGCCGAGTTCCCTGCGCAGGGCGAAGAAACGCGCGAAGTCGATCTCGCCCGTCCCGGGCGCGAGATGGAAGTCCCAGTCGCCCCGGGTGTCCGTCAAATGGACCTCCTCGATCCGATTCCCCCAGCAGGCGAGCCACTCGTCGAGCGGGGTCCTGCCGTACAGGTGATGGTGGGCGATGTCGAAGAGGAGCCCCACGTTCTCCTCCCCGGCCGCGTCCACCGCGTCCAGGATGAGCCCCGGCGACGGCTCGAAGGTGTTCTCCACCAGGATCCGGATCCCCTTCTCCGCCGCCTCCCGGGCGATGAGGCGCAGGGAGGGGACGAAGAGGGCGAAGTAGCGATCCGCGAGATCGCGCTTGTTCAGGATGTCGAAGCCGGTGTGCGCCACGAGCGCCCGGGCGCCGAGCGCCTCCGCGAAGGCGATCGACTGGCGGTAGCGGCCGACGGAGACCTCGCGTATCCGCGGGTCGAAGGCGCCGAGCGCCATCTCGGAGATGGGGCCGTGCACCCGGCGCCCGAGCCTCGCCGAGTCGAGGAGCGCGCGCGCGGCGGAAACCCGCGCGGGGTCCAGGTCGTGCAGAACATCGCCGTCGGCGAAGACCTCGGCGTTCACCCGCTGCCGCCGCGCGAGCTCCCCGTGGGTGAGGAGGAAGTCGAGCGGGACGGCGAAGTAGAACGGCTGCTCCACGGGCTGATTCACGGCTGCCCTCCGGCACGGTTGTGCGTTATAGTATAGCGGCGACGGATGCCGACGACAATGGAATACCGCACCCCGCAGTTGAAAGGCCCCTCTCCCGCGCCTTCCGCCGAAGGCGCCGGGGCGGTCCGGGAGATCGTGTGCCGCAGCATCCTCAGTCCATCGAGGATCCCGGGGGCCGACTACTCGATCAACCCGTACATCGGCTGCCTGCACGCCTGCGTCTACTGCTACGCCCGGTACATGCGGCGCTGGTCCGGGCACGAGGAGCCGTGGGGGACGTTCGCGGACGCCAAGATCAACGCCGTCCGCGTCCTCGTCCGCCAACTGCGCCGGACCAGGCCGTCGCGCATCTACCTCAGCTCCGTGACCGACCCGTACCAGCCGCCGGAACGCCGCTACCGCATCACCCGCGGCATCCTGGAGACCCTCGCGCCCCTCCCCCACTCCGTCGGGATACAGACCAAGTCCGCGCTCGTCACACGCGACATCGACCTCCTCCGCGCCTTCCGCGACGTCTCCGTGACCGTCACCATCACGACGAACGATCCGCGCGCCGCCGCCCTGCTCGAACCCGGCGCCCCGCCGGTGGCGGAGCGGCTGCGGGCCCTCGAGACGCTCGCCGCGGCGGGGATCGACACGGCGGTCTTCATCGCCCCGGCGATCCCGCTCGTCGCGGAGCGCGGCATCGCCCCCCTCGCACGCCTCCTCGCCGCGGCGGGGGTGCGCCGCGTGCTGCTGGACGACCTGCACTACCTCCCGCGCCTCGCCGGGCGCCT
>JADLHC010000011.1 GCA_020849035.1 Planctomycetia bacterium | reverse complement strand
TCGGTTATCACGACGATGCCGACGATGGGAACCCGCCGCAACGCCGGCCGATCTTCACTAGAATCGAAGTGTGCGCATTCCCCGGACACTCCTCATCGCCTCGATGGCCTCCCTCCTCTTCGGCCACGCGGCTTTCCCTCGCGA
The DNA here is from genome assembly GCA_020849035.1 of Planctomycetia bacterium. Classification (GTDB taxonomy): domain Bacteria; phylum Planctomycetota; class MHYJ01; order WSZJ01; family WSZJ01; genus WSZJ01. The sequence continues at coordinate 18,281 of JADLHC010000011.1, read as the reverse complement.
AGTCGCTTCCTGCAAACCCCTCCCCGGCCAGAGACCCGTGAACGACGCGGTGAACGCGCTGATCACGAAGGCGCGCGACGAGGCGATCCGCGAGTCGTGGAAGAAATCGCCGGGGCACGTGGAGAAGGCGCTGGTGGCGGTATGGAGGGCGTTCGACTTCCCGCTGAAGAACAAGTCCATCGCGGCGGTGGAGCTGGCGCTGGAGGCGGACAAGGCGATCGCGCCGGAGCTGAACTACGGGGACCTGCCCGAGAAGGAGCGCGCGGGGCATCCGGCGTATGCGCCGTCGCTGCTGGTGAAAAAGGGCGACGCCCTTCTCGCGATCGGTCTCGACAAGTTCGGGCATTTCTTCGAGGAGGGGTTCTTCGTGCGGCAGGTCGCGGCGGAGGATCCGGCGAAGGGCGACATGCTGGCGGAGGGGATGTCGAAATGGCTCGAGGGGATGGAGCCGGACGCGGAGTTCGTGAGGTGGATCCGGAGGAACCCGATGCTGAAGGCGTGGTGGGCGGACGAGGACGGGCGGAAGACGTACGACCTCGTCGGGAGTTTCGCGATCCACGCGGCGGGGAAGCAGACGGGGCTGGCGAAGCGGTCGAGCCCGGCGGACGTCGCCGCGAACCTGGCGGGGCGGAGGTGGTTCGACGGGCTGGAGGCGGTGCTGAAGGCGGCGCCGAAGGACATGGCCGGGCTGGAGAAGGTGCTGAAGGACAACCCGTTCCGGGTCGAGGAGGTGGTGAGCGAGGCGTGGGACGAGGCGAAGAACCCGAACGTGGAGACGCTGGAGAAAGCGCCGGAGGCGAAGTAGGAGTGCCGCCCAGGTTGTATCCTCTTTCACCCTTTTTCATCAGCGACCCATGCCGTTCGTATCTGCCGTTATCCTTGGTTCGGATGAAATACGGATAGGAACGACCTGGGTCGCAGATGAAATAGGATGAAAACGGATGAGGCTCCGGGCGGAGGGGGGATGCTGAATCGACTCCGCGCCAGGGCGCGGCGCCTCGCTTCTCCCGCGCGCCGCCGCGTGAACATGTCCTTCTTCAAAACCGGTCCCGGCCAGTACGGCGAAGGCGACCGGTTCATCGGCCTCTCCGTCCCGCAGGTCCGCGCCATGCAGCGCGAATTCGCCGACCTCCCCGACTCCGACGTCGCCGCGCTCGTCCGCTCCCGCATCCACGAGGAACGCCTGCTCGGCCTCCTCTTCCTCGTCGACCGCTTCCAGCGCGGCGACCACTGGGCGCGCGAACACCTCTACGCGACCTACGTGGCGGCCTTCCCGTTCATCAACAACTGGGACCTCGTGGACGGCAGCGCCGAGCACATCGTCGGCCCCTTCCTCGAGAAACGCGACAAGGCGCCCCTCTGGGCCTGGGCCCGCTCCCCGCGCCTCTGGGACCGCCGGATCGCGGTGCTCGCGACGTTCGCGTACATCAAGAAGGGCCGCTTCGCCGAGACCTTCCGACTCGTCCGCATGCTCCTGCGCGACCCCGAGGACCTCATGCACAAGGCATGCGGCTGGATGCTGCGGGAGATCGGCAAGCGCGACGCCGCCGCGCTGCGACGCTTCCTCAATACGCACGCGCGCCGCATGCCGCGCACGATGCTGCGCTACGCAATCGAGCGCTTCCCGGAGGGGGAGCGGAAGCGCTGGCTGGGGCGATAGGGCCGCGGGGGCGGCGGGCGGGGCGTTACAATCCGGCGCGCGATGCATCGCAGCCACCTGATCGCGTACCTCGTGATGGCGACGGCCGCCGGCTTCCTGGGCGGCGTGCTGTTCGAGCGCGGGCGCCGACCCGACACCGCGCCGCGGGGCGCGGAGGCGGCGCCGCTGGTGAACACGGGAACGGTCCCGCCCCCTGCGGCGAAGGACGGGCCGCAGGCGCGCGCGGAGGCGGCGATCGCGGCGAAGAAATGGGCCGAGGCCGTCGTGGAGATCCGCGCGGTGATCGCCTCCGGGAAGGCGAACTGGGACGAAGCGCTGGCGCTGGTGCTGCGCGCGCTCGCGGTCGAGGACGTGGTGGAGTACGCGCTGCGCGAGGAGGCGCTCGAGCCGCTCGCGGGCGAGATCGCGTTCCACAGGCACTCCGTGCCGCTGGCGCGCGCGCTCGGCACGTTCGAGGCGGAGCTGTACCTCGAGCAGGCGATCGCGTGGCTCGGCGAGGCCCACGAGGGAGCGTTCCTGGCGGAGATGCTGGAAGGCGCGGATGAGGAGGAACTGCCGCGCATCCTCAGGGCGCTCGAGGGAAACGTCGCGAAGGAGATGCTCCCCGCGCTCGTCCGGGTCGCCCGGCAGGCGCGCGGCGCCGACATCCAGCTCCAGGCGCTCAAGACGATCGCGACGCTCGGACCGGCCTGCGAGCCCGCCCTGAGGGAACTCGCGGGCGCCGAGGAGAAGATCCTGGCGGAAGCCGCCGCCATCGCGCTCCAGATGGTCAAGCCGCCCGTGTCCGGTTTCCTCGTCCTCCAGCCCGCCGGACGCGAAGACCGCCCCGGCGCGATCGGCAAGCGCCCGTTCCTGAATCCGCTCCGCCGTGGCGACATCGTCACGCAGGTCGGCGACATGAAGATCGAGAGCGAGGCGGCGTGGAAGCAGGCGCAGGCGAAGCTCGCGGGGCGCGCGATGATCGACATCAAGGTCGTGCGCAAGGGCGAGACGATCGAGCTGCAGTATCCGACCCCTCTCGGCGCGCCGAAGGGGAGATTCGTTGTGGCGACGAAGTAGAGAGACATTACAAGAGGGGCCCCATGCAAGAGTTCGCGTATCGTGGTTCGGATCCCCAGGGGCAGTTCTATGCGGGTCCCGTGCTGGCGGCGGACCCGGAGTCCGTGGTGAGGCTTGCCCGGCAGAAAGGGCACCTCCTGATGCAGGTTTACGTGCGCCAGACCCCGTCCCGGATCTTCCTCGGGTTGCTGGACCTGCCGGCGCTGTCGTTACCGGCGACGGTGCCTTGCCGCAAGTGGAGGTTCCTCAGTCGGCGGTCGTCGGGAACCTCGTTCGGGTCGGCCCGTCATAGAGGACTGCTCGACCTCGTGCGACGCGGAGAGTTGCAGGCTGAGCGCACGCGATTCCCTCCGCGGCTTGACGTCAGTACTTCTTCGCTGATGGCGCGCGCCAGGAGGGGCGCCGAAGCCCGACTCGAGGCTGCGATCCGGAGCGGACTGGCGCGCGATCCGGCTCCGGAGGAGGATCCGAAAATGACAGCGATGGAGGCGTTCGCGGAGTTGGACTGGCTCGGAGACCTGATGGACAAGCTCGATCCAGAGCAGGCCCCGATCATCGAGCGGGCGAAGTCACGCCTCGAGTCCGCTGGGGTCGATCCGGCAGAGGTCGTGGCGGACGTCATGATCGAACTCACCAACCCGGATCCGCGGTGTGACCTTGAATCGGCTCCGCCGGATCCGGGCGTGATCGTCCGCACGCGGGAGGGCATGGAATTCCGAATTGAGACTCCGGAGAGCATGGAACACGACAATGCTCGAGGACTCGACTTCCTGCTCGGCGGAGGCGACCCTGAACCCCCGGGGGACTATGTAATGACCCGACTTGCGTTTCTGTGTTTCGAGGAGGTCGCCCGCCGGGGGTACACAGGATTGGAGATTCGGGATCAACGGCCTGGTTCAGCGGCGAGAGAGAGACTTCACCTGCGCATGTTCTCGGGCGACAAGACAGCATCCCTTCCGGGCCCTCCCCGGTGTGTATTCGGGTTGATGCGTGACATCGTCGTGGCGATGGCGGGAATGTCACCCACCGTGGTGCCGCCGGCAGCCCTGGAGCGCAGGTTCGACCTGAACGGCACGCCTCACATCGTCCAGTCTGAAATCGGCCTCACCTCCGCGGGCGAATTCGTCCGGGTCGAGTGGCGCCGCTGCTGACCCGTCGGAGGCGGCCGTCGGGTGGGCAAGGGCAAGGGAGGGAAGGACTTCCGCAAACCTTCCGGCCTGCGCAGGCGTTGACACTGCACCGAAACCCCGCTCTACTCCCTCAAACCATGGCCAAAGTCACCCTTCCGGACGGCAAGACCCGCGAATACCCGGACGGCACCACCGTCCTGCAGGTCGCGGAATCGATCGGCAAGAAACTGGCGAAGGACGCCGTCATCGGCGTCGTGAACGAGAAGCCCGTGGACCTGTTCTTCAAGGTCACCGGCGACGTGAAGCTCAAGATCGTCACGCGCCAGCAGCCCGAGTCGCTCGACCACCTGCGGCACACGTGCGCCCACATCATGGCGCAGGCCGTGCTGCGGCTCTTCCCCAACACCAAGCTCGCCATCGGGCCCCCGATCGAGGACGGGTTCTACTACGACATGGACCCGGAGAAGCCCTTCACGCCTGAAGACATCGAGAAGATCGACGCGGAGATGCAGAAGGTCCTCGCGTCGAACTTCCCGTGCGAGCGGTTCGAGCTGCCGCGGACGGAGGCGATCGAGCGGTGCCGGAAGGAGAAGCAGGACTACAAGGTGGAGATGCTGGGGGAGTGGACGGACGAGAAGGTGTCGTTCTACACCCAGGGCGATTTCACGGACCTGTGCCGCGGGCCGCACCTTCCGTCGACGGGCGCGGTGCCGGCGGTGAAGGTGCTGAAGGCGACGGGCGCGTACTGGCGCGGCGACGAGAAGAACAAGATGCTGCAGCGCCTGTACGGGACCGCGTGGTGGTCGAAGGAGGACCTGGAGAAGTACCTGCACCGGATCGAGGAGGCGAAGAAACGGGACCACCGCAAGCTCGGCAAGGAGCTGGACCTGTTCTCGATTCATGAGGAGATCGGCGGCGGGCTGGTGCACTGGCACCCGCGCGGCTCGATGATCCGGCACGTGATGGAGCAGGAGTGGTACGCGGACCACGTGAAGCGCGGGTACCTGCTGGTGAACACGCCGCACATCGCGAGCGAGGAGATCTACAGGATTTCCGGCCATCTCGAGGCGTACAAGGAGCTGATGTTCGGCTCGATGCTGATCGAGGAGCGGCCGTTCCGGGTCAAGCCGATGAACTGCCCGGGGCACATCATGATCTACAAGTCGAAGCTGCACTCGTACCGCGAGCTGCCGATGAGGCTGGCGGAGTTCGGGACGGTGTACCGCTTCGAGAAGTCCGGCGTGCTGCACGGGATGCTGCGCGTGCGCGGCTTCACCATTGACGACGCCCACATCTTCGTGACCCCGCAGTCGGTGGAGAAGGAGATCATCGAGGTCTTCAACTTCGCCGTCGAGTGGCTCGGCAAGTTCGGATTCAAGGACCTGGCGATCTATCTTTCGACCCGGCCGGAGAAGTCGGTCGGCGCGACGTCGGACTGGGAGAAGACCGAGGCGGCGCTGCGGAACGCGCTCGTGAACGCCGGCGTGAAGTTCCAGGTGGACGAGGGCGGCGGCGCGTTCTACGGGCCGAAGATCGACGTCAAGGTGCGCGACTCGCTCGGCCGCGAGTGGCAGTGCTCCACCGTCCAGTTCGACTTCAACCTGCCCAGCTCCGGCCGCTTCGACCTCTCGTTCGTCGGCGAGGACGGCAACCGCCAGCAGCCGTACATGGTCCACCGCGCCCTCATGGGCTCGGTGGAGCGCTTCTTCGCCGTCCTGACCGAGCACTACGGCGGCGCGTTCCCGGCGTGGCTTTCGCCGACGCAGGCGACGGTGATCCCCATCGCGGACTCGCACATCGAGTACGCCCACTCCGTCGCCGCGCAGCTCCGCGGCGCCGGCTTCCGCGTGGACGTGGACGCCCGCAACGAGCGCACCGGCCACAAGATCCGCGAGGCGACGCTCCTCAAGACCCCCTACATGCTCGTCGTCGGCGAGAAGGAAGTCGCGGCGAAGCAGGTCGCGGTGCGCGAGCGCAGCGGCAAGGACCTCGGGGTGATGGACGTGGCGAGGTTCCGGGAGCTGCTCGGCGAGGAAGTCCGGGCGAAGAAGTGAAGCAGGTTGGTGGCTGGTGGTTCGTGGTGGGTGGCTCACGGCAGCGAGGCGATGCCTTCGCGGGGATCGCCGTCCTTCGTCGTCACCACCAACCACAAACCACCAGCCACAGACTATTCCCCGTTGATCGCCCCAAGCCCCCCGGTTAATCTCCCCGGCAACCCCAGCACAAAGGAGCACGAGCTACGAGCGTCAAACAGGAGTACCGAATCAACGACCGGATCCGCGCCAAGCGGGTCCGCCTTGTGGAAGAAGACGGGCAGGCCAATATCGGCACCATCGAGGACGCCCGCAAGCTCGCGGAAGAGCGCGGCGTCGACCTCGTCGAGGTCGCCCCGGACGCCGATCCCCCCGTCTGCCGCCTGATGGACTACGGCAAGTTCAAGTACGAGCAGCGGAAGAAGGAGCACGAGGCGCACAAGAAGCACCACGTCCAGAAGACCAAGGAAATCCGCCTCACGCCCAAGACCGAGGAACACGACGTCGAGACCAAGATCCGCCACTCCCGCCAGTTCATCGAGCAGGGCGACAAGGTCATGGTCAACATGTTCTTCAAGGGCCGCGAAATCGTGCACCAGGAGTTCGGCCGCGCCACCATGGAAAAGTTCATCAAGGCGCTGGAGGACATCACGAAGGTCGAGAAGCCGCCCAAGCTCGAGGGCCACAGGTTGTCCTTGACGCTCATGCCGAAATAACGCATCTTTCCCGACCCTTCAAAGCCCCGAGAGCGATCAAGAGAACACCCATGCCCAAGCTCAAGACCAACAAGTCCACCCGGTGGCGCTTCAAGGTGACCGGCACCGGCAAGCTCATGCGCCGCAAGTGCGGCAAGAGCCACCTGATGTCGAACAAGACGAAGAAGCAGAAGCGGAACGCGTGTCACGACCACGAGTACATCGGGACGCGCCGGTTCTATCTCAAGCGCCTCCTGCTGGCGGAAGGGAAGAAGTAGACCATGCGAGTGAAGACGAACGTCGCGCGGCACGCGCGGAACAAGAAGACGCTGAAGGCGGCGAGCGGGTACGTCGGCGGCCGCGGCCGGATGCTGCGCCTGGCGAAACAGTCGGTGCTGCGCGCCGGGATGCACTCGTACTTCGGCCGGCAGGAGCGGGCGCGCCGGATGCGGGCCCTGTGGATCCAGCGGATCGGCGCCGCGTGCGTGGCGAACGGGACGAGCTACTCGAAGTTCATCTGCGCGATCAAGAAGAAGGGCGTGGAGCTGGACCGGAAGAGCCTCGCGCTGATCGCGATGGACGAACCGAAGGCGTTTGCGGGCCTCGTGGCGATGGCCAAGGGGTAGCGCAAGCGGTTGGCGATCGACACGAGGGCCGGTGAAAACCGGCCCTTTTTGTTTTGGTGCGGCGGACTCGACCCGATCCGTCGCTATCCGCGAATTCTTTTCGTGAAGATTCACGGAATTCGCGGATAACGGAGGGCCGGGCGGGAACGGCGGTAATCGAGAAGAACGGAAGAGAACCCATGTCCGACACAGACCTGGCGGCCCTTCAGCAGGAATTCACGACCGCGCTCGCCGCGGCGAAGGACGCGGCGTCGGCGGAGCGCGTCAAGTCCGACTGGCTCGGGCGGACGGGGAAGCTGCGTTCGCTGACCGAGCAGCTCGGCAAGCTGCCGCCGGACCAGAAGAAGGCGCGCGGCAAGGCGATCAACGATCTCAAGCTCGCCTGCGAGGCGGCGGCGGAGGCGCGGCTCCGGGAGCTGTCGGCGTCGGGGCCGAAGGCGGCGCCTGCGGACGTGATCGACGTCACGCTGCCCGGAGCGCGGCCGCGGCTCGGGCGGCGCCACCCGATCTACGCCACGATGGACGAGATGCGCGCGATCTTCGCGAAGCTCGGCTTCGAGGCCGCCTACGGTCCCGAGATCGAGACCGCCTACTACAACTTCGTCTCGCTCAACATCCCGCTCGACCACCCGGCGGCGGAGCCGTTCGACACCTGGTACCTCGACGACCCGGACGCCGCGACGCGCCCGTACCGGTTCCTGCTGCGCTCGCACACGAGCCCGGTGCAGATGCACGTCATGGAGGGGCGCAAGCCGCCCATCCGCGTCGTCGTGCCCGGCAAGGTCTTCCGCACCGACCCCGCCGACGCCAGCCACCTGCCCGTCTTCCACCAGATGGAAGGCCTCATGGTCGAGGAGAACGTCACCTTCGCCGACCTCAAGGGCGTGCTCTCCATCGCCATGAAGGAGCTCTTCGGCGCGAAGACCGAGACGCGCTTCCGCCCGAGCTTCTTCCCGTTCACCGAGCCCTCCGCCGAGGTGGACGTCTCCTGCCTGCTCTGCGGCGGGGGCGGCTGCCCGGCGTGCAAGGGAAGCGGCTGGATCGAGGTGCTCGGGTGCGGCATGGTGCACCCGCGCGTGCTGGAGTACGCGAAGATCGACCCGGAGAAGTACAGCGGCTTCGCGTTCGGGATGGGCGTCGAGCGGATTGCGATGCTGAAGCTCGGCGTCCCCGACATCCGGCACTTCATCCGCAGCCACCCGCTGTTCCTCCGACAGTGGTAGCCCGTCCCGCCAACCACCAACCACCAACCACAAACCACCCATGAAGTTCACCATCGACTGGCTGTCCGACTACTGCCGCACCGGGCTTCCCGCCGCGACCGTGGCCGAGCTCCTGACGAAGGCCGGCATCAAGGTCGAGGGCCTCGAGGAACGAGGCGGCGAGACCGTCTTCGAGCTCGAAGTCACCGCGAACCGCCCCGATTGCCTGAGCGTGATCGGTGTCGCGCGCGAGGTCTCCGTCGTCACCGGCAAGCCGGTCGTGGAGCCGCCATTCAAGCTCGAGACGACGCGCACGATGCGCTCGCCGGACTGGATGCTCGACGTGCAGGAGCCGGAGCTGTGCCCGCGATACGTCGGGAGGACGGTGAAGGGGCTGAAGGTCGGGCCGGCGCCGGGGCTGCTGCGGCAGCGCCTGGAGGCGGTGGGACTGCGAAGCGTCAACAACGCGGTGGACATCACGAACTACGTGCTCTACGAGTGCGGGCAGCCGCTGCACGCGTTCGACCTGGACAAGCTGTCCGGCCGCAGCATCCTCGTGCGCAGGGGGAAGGCGGGGGAGAAGCTGAAGGCGATCGACGGGCGCGAGTACGACTGCGCCGGGGCGCTGGTGATCGCGGACGCTGAGAAGCCGGTCGCGATCGCGGGAGTGATGGGCGGCAAAGACACCGAGGTGACGGAGGGGACGAAGGACATCCTGCTCGAGTCCGCCGTGTTCGACCCCGTCGCCGTCCGCCGCACGTCGCGCAAGCTCGGCCTCGCGAGCGACTCCTCGTACCGCTTCCAGCGCGGCGTCGACCCCGCCCGCGTGGACTGGGCGAGCCGCCGCGCGATCTACCTGATGCGCGAGCACGCCGGAGCGCGGCCGGACACTTCGCACCTCGACACGCGGCCGGAGAGCGCGCCGAAGAGGCAGCTGCAGTTCAAGGTTGCGGCCATCGCGCGCGTCCTCGGGCGCGACGTGGAGCTCCCGATGGCTCGCCGGATCCTGGAGACGCTGGGCTTCGAGATCCGCGAGGACCTCGACGGCGTCTGGCGCATCGCGATCCCGACCTGGCGCTCCGACGTCGCCCGGGACGTCGACCTCGTCGAGGAGATCGCCCGCGTCCACGGCTACGACCGGATCCCGACGTCCCCGCGCGTCCACATCGCGCTCGCTCCGCCCAACCCGGCCGACGAAGCCTCCGCCGCGGCGAAGGACGCGCTGCGCGCCTCCGGCCACGACGAGGTCCTCACCCTGTCCTTCACCGGCAAGTCCGCCGCCGAGGCCCCGTTCCTCGCCGGCGAGCCCGTGGGCGTGCTCGGCAAGACGGGGAAGCGCGAGGAGCAGATGCGGCAGGGTCTTCTGCCTTCGCTGCTGGACGCGGTGCGGATGCACGAGGCGTACGGCGAGAAAGGCGCGGACCTGTTCGAGATCGCGAAGGTCTATGCGAAGGACCCGCGCGGATTCCAGGAACGGAGCATTCTGGGCGTCGTGTCGTCGCGCGGATTCGCGGCGCTGAAGGGCGCGCTGGAAAACGTGCTGGACCGGCTGGGGCTTCTCGCGCATTGTTCGTTCCGTCCGGCCGAACGTGGGCACCTCGTCCCCGGCCGCACCGCCTCCGTGTCGATCGACGGCCGCGAGATCGGCGCGATCGGCGAGGTCTCGCCCGCGCTCGCCGCCGCGCACGACGTGCGCACGCGCCCGTGCGCCGCGGAGCTCGACTGGGACGCGCTCGTCGCCGCCGCGAAACTCCGCCGCCGTTTCGGGGAATTCCCCACCCTCCCCGCCGTCCAGCGCGACATCGCCGTCGTCCTCGACCGCCAGGTCGCCTGGGCCGACGTCGAGCAGGCCGTCCGCGCCGCCGCCCCCGCCGGGCTGCTGGAGAGCGTGCAGTTCTTCGACCTCTACGAAGGGAAAGGCATCCCTCCCGGCCGCAAGAGCGTCGCGTTCTCGATAACACTGCGCGCCCCGGACCGGACCCTGACGTCCGAGGAGGCCGACAAGGCCGTCCAGGCCGTCGTGGCCGCCCTCTCCCAGAAGTTCCAGGCAACCCTCCGACAATAGCCCCCTTTCCCTCTTCCCCGAACCCTCGCCCAACCGCCCCCGGGAGGGGGAAGGGCGCGCGGAGGCGAGGGCGCGGCGGAGGTCGGCTCCCCCGCCCGCCGGCGCCGTCCATCCGCCCAGCCGCCTTCCGCCGTGCCCTCCCTCCGCACGCGCTTCACCCTCCCGGGGGGGTGAAAGGGTTTGACACCCCCGCGCACGCTTCCCTAGAATCCCGCACCAATTCCGGCCCGCATCTTGTCCCAACCGAAGGGGAGGACGCGCCTTATGAAGGAAGACACCAGCCTCGATCTGGGGGGCACGAAGCTGGGACGTCTCCTGGTGGAAGCCAAGCTCGTCACCGAGGAGCAGCTTCGCAAGGCGACGGACTTTCAGAAGGCGGTCGGGGGCAAGCTCCCGGCCGTGATCGTCAAGCTGGGATTCATCACGGACGACCAGGTGACCCAGTTCATCGCGCGGCGCCAGAACCTGCGGATCGCGGAGCTGGACAAGGTTGTCCTGCCCGAGAACCTGATCAAGCGCGTCCCGCGCGAGCTGATCGAGAAGCACACGTGCATCCCGATCGCCTTTCGCGACGGCGTCCTGACTCTCGCGGTCGCCGACCCGACCGACATCGAGGCGCTCGAGGAAATCCAGCTCGCGACCGACTACAAGATCGAGGTCGCCCTCGCCTCGCGCGGCGCCCTCACGAAGGCGATCAACCAGTTCTTCTACGCCGAAAAGCCCGCCGAGGAGCAGAAGTCCAAGGAGCAGCTCCTCAAGGAGCTCGAGGACTCCCCGCTCCCGAGGGAGATCGACGAGCGCGCTTCCCGCGAAGGCGTGAGCCGGGTGCAGCTCCAGCGCGCGCTGGTGCGGCTGCTGATCGAAAAGCGGATCATTTCCGAGGACGAACTGATCAAGAAGGCCAAGGAGATCGCGTAGATGCCCATGGCGACCATCGACGACCTGAGCCGGGCCGTAGCCCCCATCCTCAAGGCGGACGAGGAACGCGCGAAGGCCGTGTGCGCCGCGGTGTTCGGCGCCTGCGGCGACGCGATCAAGTCCGGGAAAGGCGTCGAATTCCGGGACTTCATCCGGGTCGGATTCGGCGAAGGCACGTCGTACATGACGGAGGCGGAAATCCAGTCGCAGGTGGCCGCGCGGGTCGGCGTTCCGCCGGACAACGCGGGCGCGATGCTGAACGCGGTGCTGAAGGCGGTGCAGCAGCTCGTGCTGGCGGAGAAGGACGTGGTGGCCGAGTCGTTCGGGACGTTCCGCGTGCGCAAGGAGCGCGCGAAGATCTCGAAGGACCCGAAGCTGGGGCACAAGATGCTGAGCGGGGCGAAGCGGTTCTTCGCGTTCGACCCGGGACCGGTGTTCGCGGGGCGGACGCCGACGGTGATGGTGGCGGAGGGCTGGGCGAAGGCCGTGCAGACCCAGCGCGTCGCGACCGTCCTTGCGGTGGTGCCCGAAAAGGACTTCTTCGTCGACTGCATCATCTACTACTTCAACAAGGCCGGCTGGAAGACGAACGTGGTGACGACCGCGGACGACGCCGAGAAGGCGCTCGCCGAGGGCGGCGTCTACCTGACGATCGTCGACAGCACGGTGAAGGACTTCCAGCGCCTTGCGGAGAACATCAAGACGAACCGCTCGACGGCGCACGTGCCGCTGGTGATCGCCTTCCCCGCGAACTCGAACCTCGACTCGCCGAAGCAGTTCATGGTCTGCGGCGACGCGCACATCGTGCAGCCGTTCGAGGTGAAGAAGCTGTTCAACATCTGCGACGACGAGCTGATCCGGTCGTCGGAAGAGGAAGTGATCTTCGAGCAGCAGGTGCTCTTCCAGTTCCCGACGGAGGACGGCTCGATCGAGAAGGCGAACGAGTTCGGGCGGGTGCTGTTCGAGGCCTCGGGGCTGTCGGAGGAGGACCAGGTGGCGATCGCGGCGGCCTTCCGCGAGGGCATCGGCAACGCGGCGCAGCACGGCAACAAGTACCGCCGGGACAAGAAGATCGAGATCCTGTACCTGCTGGACAAGGAGAAGATCACCTGCATGGTCAAGGACCAGGGGCAGGGGTTCGACCACGAGAAGTACGTGAAGAAGGGCAAGGCCGGGGACGCGCTGAACGCGGCGCGCGAGCGGCACAAGGAAGGGAAGCTGGGAGGCCTGGGCATCATGCTGATGCTGAAGTGCTGCGACCGGCTGGAGTACAACGACGTCGGAAACGCGGTGACGCTGACGAAGTTCCTGAAGCGGCCGTCGGAGTAGGGCGGGCCGGAATCCTCGGGGGGCGCGAATCGCGCCCCCCGTTTTTTTTTTCGGCGGAGTGAGCGGCCGCTACAATCGGGCCCATGTTCGAGAACCCCTACGCCAGGCTGCTGCTGGTTCCCATCGGCATCGGGATCCTGATGTTCGGGTGGCTCTTCCTGAGCGTGAAATGCCAGCGCGCGCGCACGGGGCCGGGCTACGTCCGCGTCGAGGGGCGCCCGCCGATGGACGTCTCGACGGCGGAAGGGAAGCTCGCGTACGCGCAACACATCGAGTACGAGAAGCCCGCCGAGTCGGTGCGGATCACGACGGAGATCGCCGACGGTCCCGACGCGTCGGCTGCCGCGAAGGCGCGCGCGGCGCTGCCGCGGCGGCTTCACATCCAGTACTCGTACGCGGCGCGCTCCAGCTGGGCCGAGGCGGAAGGGGCGCTGAGGGAGCTGGAGAAGCGGTTCGCCGGGAGTGAGGAGCACCGGAAGGTGCGGGAGGAGTGGGCGAGGGACCGGCTGCAGGCCGCGCAGGCGGCGGGGAAGAAGGGGGACTTTGAGGCCGGGGAACGGCTGTTCCGCGAGTGCCTGAAGAGTGCGGCGGGGAGCGCGGGGTGGGAGCTGATCCGGGCATGGCGCGAGTTCCTGGTCGCGCGGGCGAAGAAGGCGGAGTCCTCCGGGAACGCCGCCGCCGCGGAGAAGGACTGGGAGGAAGCCCTCTCGTGGCACATCGAGCCGCGCGCGCAGGACGAGATCACGCGCGAGGCGGCCCGGAGAGGCGGCCCGGCGCTTTTCGAGAAGGCGCGTTCGCTGCGCGCCGCGGGCCGCCCTGAGCCGGCGATTGGCTTCGCGGGCGCGGCGAACCTGGCGTTCCGGATGGAGGGCAAGGGTAAGGAGGCCGAGGAGGCCGAGGCGTTCCTCGTCTCCTGCGTCCTCGACGTGGCCCGCAGGTTCGGCAAGGGCCCGGTCGAGACGGTTCCCGCCTCGGCGAAGGAGAAGTTCTGGGAGTGCGTGTCCCAGAACGCCGGGTACCGCTCGCCGGGGCGGGCGGAGGCGCTCGAGGCGCTGGTCGACCTCGCCGCGGCCGACGGGTTCGCGGCCCTTTCAGCCGGGGAGTTCGAGAAGGCGGATTCCCTGTTCACGCGCGTCATGAGTTTCTCCGTCCGCGAGTGGTGGATGGCCCGCGCCGAGGCCGACCCCGCCGTGGACCCCTTCGAGGGGTTCCCGGCCGAGCTCGGGCCGGAGCTGGCAAAGCTCGCCGGAAACAGCGAGGACCCGCAGATGCGCCTGGAGTGCCTGCGGCGCCTCCTGTCCGACGGCCGCTGGATCCCGCCGCACCCGGCCGTCGCGCGCATCCGCGCCGCGCTGCCGGACCTCTACGGGAGACTCGGCGCGAAGCTGATCGCCGACCGCCGGTTCGGGGAGGCCGAGTGGCGGATGCGCGCCGCGATCCGGGCGGACCGGAACGGTCCGGGAGCGCAGGCCTGCGTCGGCGCCCTGGAGGACGGAATCCGGAAGGCGGCCGCCGCGAAGGACCTCGCCTCGCTCGTCTGGCTCACAGGCTTCCTCATCGCCGAGCTCGGCTCCCCTCGCGCCGCCTTCGCCGACGACTTCCGCCGCGCCGTCACGACGGCGGCCGACGGGCTCACCCGCGAACCCATCCGCCGCATCTTCATGCTCAGCCTCCTCTGCGATGCCTTCCCCGACACCAGGGAGGCCTACGCCGCGCGGGACGAAATCCTGGCCCGCGGTCTCGAATTCGCAAAGCAGGCCCCCGAGCAGAAGGACGACATGGAGCTTTCCGCCCCCACGGGCACGAAGGACGTCGCGGCCGCCTCCATCGAGAACGCGACCGGCTACTTCATCTTCGTGTTCTACGAGGGCCCCGAGCGCTTCTTCGTCCGGCTCGACCCCTGGCGCAAGGGAACCGCGCTGCTGCGCCCCGGCTCGTACATGGTCGGCGTCGTCGCGACCGAGGCCTCGATCCGGCCGTACCACACGAAGCGGGCGCTGGGAGAGAAGACCTACTGGGCGCAGTACGTGGTGGTGAACGAGGGGGAGAAGCGCCGGGACCTGCTGGGGGGATCGCAGGCGACGGGGGACTACCGGATCCTGAGGACTCTTCCCGGCGTCACGATCGGGGTGGACGCGAAGACCGGCGCCGCGGGCGCGGCGAAGTAGGGGCGGCGCGTGAGCGGGGCGCGCGGGCGGCATCGGAAGGTGTGACGGGGCCGGGGGACCTGCGGGGGAACGCGGGCGGCCGACGTCGCGAAATCGAACCTGGAGCCGACCATGCACCGTATTTCCGCCGTGTTCGCCGTCCTCGTGGCGGCCGGGGCCGCCTGGGCCGAGCCGCCCGCCGCATCCAGCAACGCCGCCCTGGGGTACTGGCGCGCCTTCTCCGCGATGAACGACCCCGAGGAGGGGCGCGAAACGGACGACCTCGAGGCGCTGGCGTCCGGCCGGAAGGCCTGGGACGCGGCCGCGCTCGGGAAGCTCGTGGAGAGGAACGTGACCGCGTTCGAGGAACTGCACCGCGCGTCGCTCAAGGCGTCGTGCGATTTCGGGCTGGACTGGGACCTGGGATTCTCGATGCTGCTGCCGCATCTGTCGAAGGCCCGACAGCTCTCGAAGCTGAACCTGGCCCGCGCGCGGATGCTGGCGGCGGAGGGGCAGCCGGCGAAGGCCGTCGAGACCTGGCTGGACGGCGTGCGGATGTCCGTCCATCTCTCGGCGGACGGCATCCTGATCTCCGACCTCGTCGCCTGCGCGATCTTCAATGCCCACGCCGACGCCATCGCGACCTTCGTCGGCCGCGGCGGCGCCGGGCCGGCCGAGCTCGCGCGCCTCCGCGAGGCCTTCGCGGCGATCCCCCCGGGAGGATGGGACTGGGGAGCGTCGGTGGCGAACGAGAAGCGCTGCGCGAGCGGGCTGGTGGCGGGGTGCATCGATCCTTCGAAGGCCGAGAGCCCGGCGAAGATGCTCGCCGGCCTCATCAACCTCGACGGGGCCTCGGGCGACTCCTCCGAGGACGTCCTCGAGAAGATGGGCCTCGATCTCGAGACGGCGCGGGACGCGAAGAAGCTGCGCGCGTACCTCGGCGACTGCCTGCGCGACTACGGGGCGCTCATGGACGACGTGGCGGCGGCCCTGCGGGAGCCGTGCTGGGAAGCGCTGCCGAAGCTGGAGAAGCTGGGCGCCCGGACGGACGGGAAGAACCTGCTGACGAGCCTGCTGGCGCCGGCGCTGTCGCCGATCGGCCAGCGGCGCGCGGAGATGGAGGCGAGGCGGGCGCTGCTGCTGGCGCTCGTCGCGGCGGCGGAGCACCGGGCGCAGAAGGGTGCGGACCTGGCGACGCTGGAGGGGTTGGGCGTGCCTCCGGACCCGTTCACAGGCCGGCCGCTGATCGTGGTCGTCGAGAAGGACGGACTTGCGATCCGCTCCGAAGGAAAGCAAGGCGGGGCGTCCGCCCTGGAGGTCGTGCTCGAGAGGCCCTGAAGGACCTGTGACTGAGGAGATCGGGCCGGGCCTGCCCTCGCAGGTCCGGCCCGATGCATTTGGTCCGGTGGGTTGAAGTGGGGCTGTTGAAGCGGGCCCGCTTGTGGTCTGAACGGAATTCGCGTGGAATTCTGTGAATTCTTGGCGAGTGATCTGACGATAGTCACAAGTTCTTTCTAATCATCGATTTGCATGACAGCGGCGCTTCCCGGAATTCTCCCCCGGCCCTCAAACCAGCGAAATAGGGCATTTCAGCAGCCGCGAGGTTTCAAATCGTAACCACAATAGATTGTGTCTATTTCAAAGTGATAGCCCCGCGCATGGTGTCCTCCTGCGCCCCCTGTGAATCTTCGTAAGCTCTTCACGATTTTCAAGTTCCATCCTTGACGGGCCGAAGAGGACACTGTAAAAGTCCAGCATCTGGGGGGAAGTGGGGGCAAATCCCATTTCTCCCCATCGAGTGGAACGCAGCGCGGCGGCACCCCGGGGGCACGTCATGGCGGAAGGCAAAGGCAGACTGAGCGGCAACCATGCCCTGGTTGTCGACCAGAAAAACCGCCTCGTCATCCCGGCGCGCTTCCGCGAAGTCCTGGGTAACCTCGTCAAGGTCGGCCTCCACCCCCAGGACAACTTCTTCGTCCTGTCCGTCAGCGCTCCCGATGTCTACGCGGAACGCATGGAGGCGCTCGAGAAGCGGGCGGAGAACGACCCCCGCCTCGACGCGACCATCACCCTCCTCGACGCCACGACGCAGGAACTCGAACTCGACGACCAGGGCCGCATCACGCTCACCGCCGAACTCAAGGGACAGGCCGGCATCGAGCGCGACGTCGTCGTCATCGGGCGCGGCAACCATCTCCAGATCTGGACGCAGGGTCGCTGGGAGGACTTCACAAGAAAGGCGTTTGAAACGCCCGGGGGATTGCGCGAGAGCATCTTCCGGCGTTCTCAATAGAACGGTTTCAAGGGGCGCGGCGGCGAGAGAGGGCGATCGACATGGCTGAGAACCGGGATTCGTTCGACGTGGTCAAGGACCTGCTGGCTTCGCGCGAGCAGGGGCTGCTGGACATGAAGGTGCTGCGGGACGCGCGGCCTCACATCGAGGAGGTCGTGCGCCGCCTCGAGAGACTCCGCGCGATGAGCCCGGCGTACGCGAGCATCGGGCTGGGCGAGAGCCTCTACGAACTCGTGAAGGAACTGGGGATCGGGAAGAAGCAGTTCCGCTTCCCGCTCCTGACGCGCGTCGCCGCCCTGCTGTAGTGGGGGCCCACGAGCCGGTCCTGGTCGCGGAGTTCCTGGCGCTGGCCGACCCGAAGCCCGGCGAGAGCTGGGTGGACGGGACGGTCGGGGCCGGGGGGCACGCAGGGGAGATCCTGGGAAGGATCGGTCCTGGCGGGCGCCTGATCGGGCTGGACCGCGACCCGGAGGCCGTGGAAATCGCGCGCTCGAGACTCGGGAGAGGTGCGAACGCGCGAATCGAGCTGGGCTCGTACGAGCGGGTGGAGGAGGCCGCACAACGCCTCTGGGGAGGCGCGGAGTGCGACGGGATTCTCCTCGACCTGGGAGTCTCGAGCCTCCAGCTCGACGACCCGGCACGCGGGTTCTCCTTTTCGCGTCCCGGGCCGCTCGACATGCGGATGGGGCCGGATTCGGAGCGGACGGCGGCGCAGCTGGTGAACGAGGCGCCGCCGGAAGACCTGGAGCGGATCTTCCGTGAGTGGGGCGAGGAGCGGCAGGCGAGGCGTGCGGCGGAGGCGATCGTCCGGGAGAGGAAGAAGGCGCCGTTCGCGGACACGGCGAGGCTGGCGGAGGTGGTGGCGGGGGCGGTGGGCGGGCGGCGGGGGCGGACGCACCCGGCGACGCGCGTCTTCCAGGCGATCCGGATCGCGGTGAACCGCGAGCTGGAGCGGCTGAAGGCGGCGCTTGACCGGCTGCCGGCGCTTCTCAGGCCCGGAGGCCGCTTCGCCGTCATCTCCTTCCACTCGCTCGAGGACCGGATGGTGAAGGAGCGATTCCGGGAGCTCGCGCGTCAAGGCGGGTGGCGGTTGTTGACGAAACATGTCGTGGCGCCGGGGCGGG
>JADLHC010000010.1 GCA_020849035.1 Planctomycetia bacterium | reverse complement strand
TTTTTTTTTCGAGAGGTCGCCCAGCGGGTCGCGCGAGGCGGCCACCGCCGACCAGACCTTCGACGCGGTCACCTTTCCCACCTTCGGCAGCAGCCGCAGCGCGCGCTTCCACGCCAGCTCGTCCCGCGGGTTCGTGGCGATCCGCAGGTACGCCGTCGCGTCCTTGACGTGGGCCTGCTCGAAGAAGCGCATCCCCGAGCGCATCTCGAACGGGATGCCGCGGCGGGAGAGCTCCATCTGGAGCTCCATCGAGAGGTAGTGCGAGCGGTAGAGGACGGCGACCTGGTCCAGCTCGATCCCCTCGTCCCCGAGGTCGCCGATCCGCTGCGCGATGTACGCCGCCTGCTCCTCCGGCCGCTCGAGCGCCACGAGCTTCGGCTTCGCCCCCGGCGGCTGCTCGGATCGCAATTCCTTGGGGAACTGCTCGCGGTTGTGCGCAATGGAGGCGTTGGCGAGCGCGAGGATCTCGGGGCTCGAGCGGTAGTTGATCTCCAGCCGGTACGTCTTCGCGTCGGGGTACCGCTCCGGGAACTTCATGATGTTCGCGAAGTTCGCGCCGCGGAACGAGTAGATGGACTGGGCGTCGTCGCCGACGACCATGAGGTTGCGGTGCCCGGCCGCGAGGTGGTCCACGATCCGGGCCTGCAGCACGTTCGTGTCCTGGTACTCGTCCACCAGCACGTACGCGAAACGCCGCCGGAACTCGCCGCGGATCTCCTCGTCCTCGTCCATCGCCTGCAGCCAGAGCGTCAGCAGGTCGTCGAAGTCCGCGATGCCGAGGTCTTTTTTTCGCGCGGCGTACGACCCCGCGATCGCCTGCAGGTGCGCCGTAAGGTCGCCGTGCATCGGGTACCGCTTCTCCACCACCCTCTCGACCGGCTCCCTCGTGTTCGCCGCCATCGAGATCATGTCGAGCACGATCCCCGGCCTGGGGAAGTGCTTCCCGACCTCCTCCACGGTCGGCTCCATGACCTCGCCGAGGAGGTCCTCCGCGTCGTCGCGGTCGGCGATGGTGAAGTCGCGCGGGAGGCCGACGGCGGCGGCGTGGCGGCGGAGGGCGAGGTGGCCGGCGTGGTGGAACGTGCCGCCGACGGCGCTGCACGCGCCGCCGAGCAGCGACTCGGCGCGCGCGAGCATCTCGCGCGCCGCCTTGTTCGTGAACGTCAGGAGCAGGATCGCGCCGGGCGGGACGCCCGTCTCGACGAGGCGCGCGACGCGGTACGTCAGCGTCCGCGTCTTGCCGCTCCCGGCGCCCGCGATCACCAGCAGCGGGCCCGCGCCCGCCATCACCACCTCGAGCTGCTGCGGGTTCAGCTCCCGGGCGTAGTCGATCCGGGGCGCGCCCGGCGGCGGCCGCAGCTCGTACTCCTCGCGCGGTTCGCCGGTCACGCCGTCCGTCCGCGGGCCTTACTTCTTCTCGGCGGCCTTCTTGCGCGCTTCCATCTTTTTCCCCGACGCCAGCCTCCAGCGCCGCTGCAGGCGCTTGAGGGCCTTCCGCTCCGTGCGCAGGGAGGCGTCCTTGCGGCGGTCCTTGGAAGCGGTTTTGAGCCCGGAGACCTTCTTCTTCTGGGCGTCGACGTCCTTCTTGAGTTCCTCGACGTTCACCTTGGCCATGGCTGTTCCTCGATTGGGGCGGGGAAAATACCAGCGGCCGGGGAAGGATGTCAACGCCGGTGCGATGCGTCCGGTTGACACCCCGGAGAGGGCGCCGCTAAAGTCCACGCCCCTCCTTCGGAGACTGCCCGTGCCCCCGCCGACACTCGTAGACCTGTCGATCGTGGATTTCAGCAAAGTGCCCGTCGGGATCGAGCAGATCCGGCAGGTGAACGCCCACCGCCACGAGTTCGAGATGCTGGACGGGATCTTTTACGTGAACTCCGCGGAGCGCTCGGCGGTCGGCTTCAAGCAGACGTCGATGCAGGATTTCTGGGTGCGCGGGCACATCCCGGGGCGGCCGCTGATGCCCGGCGTCCTGATAACGGAAGCGGCGGGGCAGCTGTGCTCGTACGTCTATCGCACGATCGTGAACCGGGAACCCGGGGTTTTCCTCGGGTTCGCGGGGCTCAACAACGTGAAGTTCCGCGGCGCGGTGAATCCGGGCGAGCGGCTGATCCTGATCGCCAAGGCCAGGGAGGAGCGGCACCGCCGGATCGTCTGCGACACGCAGGGGCTCGTGAACGACCGCCTTGTCTTCGAAGGCGAGATCATCGGCATGCCGGTCTAGGAGCGGCCATGAAATTCACGAAGATGCACGGCATCGCCAACGACTACGTGGTGTTGAACGGGTTCAAGGACGGCGTCCCGAACCCGGGGCGCGCGGCGAAGCAACTCTGCGACCGCCGCGTCGGCGTGGGCGCCGACGGGCTGCTCGTCGTCCTGCCGGGAAAGGGCACGGATTTCCGCATGCGGATGTTCAATCCCGACGGCAGCGAGGCCGAGATGTGCGGCAACGGCATCCGTTGCTTCGGCAAGTACGTCTACGACCACGGGCTGACGGGGAAGAAGCGGATTACCGTGGCGACGCTGGCGGGAACGAAGGTCCTGGACTTCGCGGTGCGTGGAGGGAAGGTCGCCAGCGTGAAGGTTGACATGGGCGAGCCGCGCCTCGAGCGCCCGGAGATCCCGATGACCGGGAAGGGTCGGGCCGTGAACCAGCCGCTGAAGGTCGGCGGGTGGAACTTCCGCTTCACGAGCGTCTCGATGGGCAACCCGCACTGCGTGATCTTCGTGCCGCGGGTGGCGGACTTCCCCGTCACGGAGGTGGGGCCGCAGATCGAGACGCACAAGTGGTGGCCGCGGAAGGTGAACGTGGAGTTCGTGGAGGTGGTTTCGCGGCGCGAGGTGAAGCAGCGGACGTGGGAGCGGGGCGCCGGCGAGACCTGGGGATGCGGAACGGGCGCGGCGGCGGTGTGCGTTGCGGGGGTGCTGACGGGCCGGACCGAGAGGAAGATCCTGAATCACCTGCTCGGAGGGGACCTGACGCTCGAGTGGGCGAAGGACGGGCACGTCTTCAAGACGGGGCCGGCGGTGGAGGTGTTCGAGGGGGAGACCTCCCTGTAGAAAAGGGCGAATAGGAAACGAAGAACGAAAAGGGGAAAACGAAAAAGGAAAAAGGCGCGGCCCGCGGCGGAGAACACGCGGGCCGTTTTCGATTTTCTCTTTTCGTTTTTCCTTTTTCCTTTTTCGCTTTTCTCCTTCCCTTCGTTCCCCCGCGTTCCTACTTCTTCGCCCCCAGCTTCTCCACCAGCCACCCCCCCTTCTGCTTGTTCGTCATCTCCTTCAGGATCGCGACCGCCCTCTTCCCGCCGATCCGTCCGTTCGAGAGATCCCTCATCACGACGCGCGCGCGGTGCGCCCGGTAGATGGACGCGAACGAGTCCGCGATGACCTCCGTCGGGCCCGCCAGCCGGCGCAGGAGGCTCTTCAGCCTCCCCTCCGGTGCGTCCGGCGGCGCCTCCGGGGAGCTCCCGGCCGGGCCGTCCTGCTCCGCCGGGGCCTTGACCATGGCGAGGACGTCGTTGACGACGCGGCGCGTGCCGAAGTCGATGCTGGGGTTCTCTTCGAGGAACTGCCCGCAGCGGCGGCGGATGAGGTCCTGCTCGAAATCCTGGAAGACGCCGCACTCCTTGAGGAACTGGACGCCCTTGTCCTGCTGCGCCGTGTCGCGGGAGCAGGCGCGCTCCACGGCGCGGTCGATGTCGCCGACGCGGACCCATCGCTCGGCGAAATCGAGGCCGGTCCCCTTGATGTTCTGGACGCCGAGGATGTGAACGCGCGTGTTCGGCGGGCAGAGCGAGCCGATGTGGCGGATGAGGTCGGGGCCCTTGATGTAGAAGTTCCAGACGGTGTGGATGGACGAGAGGAACCACTGGCGATACCAGGCGCGGTGGGACTCGAGCCAGGCGACCAGCCCCCCGGACTGCGCGGCCGCGGCGAGGGCGGCCTGGTGGGCGGTGGCCGAGACGTATCCCGTGGCGGCGTCGCGGACGAACCGCAGGTCCTCCTCCGACGGCGTCGTCCCCAGGGAAGCCTGCGCCGCGACCGCCGCCGAGACGAGCGCCTCCACGTCGGCGGGACACCCCTCCAGCGCCGGCAGCATCTGCTCCTCCGGGACGCCCAGCACGTCGCCGCAACGCCCGGCCAGCTCCCGGGGGGTGCGGCAGATGAAGCGCAGGTTGGCGAGGTCGCGGGCGAGGACGGCCTGGAGGTACGAGGCGTGCTCGGCGGGGTTTGACGGGAGCTGCAGGCGCTGCAGGCGCGCCTCGAGCGCTTCCTCGATGTAGCCGTTGAGCCCGTTAAGGTTGGAGCCGATGAGGACGAACTTGTGGCCGGCGAGGTCGTCGACGACGATGGATGCGAAGACCTTGGATCTCGGCACGCGGTCGGCGCGGTTGTTGACGACCATGAGGGTCCAGTCGCGGCGGTCGCCGTCGGGGTTGTCGAGTTTGAGGCGGCGCCAGTTGTTCATGGTCCCGGCGCGCTCGTTGGCGGAGCAGCCGTTGGAGAAGCGGAGCCTGCGGGCGCCTGCGACGTGGATTTCGGGGTAGGTCTTGAGGACGCCGAGGTCGGGGACGACGTGGTCGGCGATTTCCTTGATGAGGAAGCCGTCGTCGAGTCCGAGCTCGTGGCCGAGCTGGAAGGCGAGCATGAGGTTGCGGGGGTGGACGTTGTAGGGGTAGCGCGAGAGGACGTCGGGGGTGAGGAGCTCGGCCAGTTCCGGGGGCGGCTCCGTGAGCCGGGAGCCGCGCTTGCGGGCGAACTCGCGAAGGACGGGCTGGAAGGCGGCTTCGGTGTGGATGACGGTGGCGCCGAGGCCGATGAAGTGGGAGATGGCTTCGGACACCTCGAATCCGGAGGGGCCCTGGATGTCCTCGTGGTCGGGGTAGGTATTGGTGATCGTGGAGATGTCGTCGGTCATCCACGACTGCTGCAGGATGCGGACGTAGTCGGCCTGAAGGGCCATGCATTCCCAGAGCATGACGTCGGCTTCCATGTTCGCCGCGATCTGCAGGACGTTGGTCTGCTCCCAGATGGTGGCCTTGTCGTGGGGGCGGAAGAGGTAGTACTCGCGGGATTCCTCGTAGTCGTGCGCGGTGACGAACATGGCCTCGCAGCCCGTGGACTTGGAGAGGAGGCGGTAGCCGAGCGCGTTGAACAAGGCGGCCTTCTTGCGCTCGCTGCCGGACTTCCCGCGGGTTCCCCACCCGCCGACGACGAGGGGGATTTTCATTCGGGCGCGGCGGGCGCGGAACTGGCGCCAGATGAAGAAGAACGCGATCCAGGCGACGACGGCCAGGACGAGGACGGCGAGCTGGAGAAGGGTGTTTCCGGCGGGGCTGAACCAGAGTTCGCTCCAGTCGCGCCAGGATTCGAGGAGGCGGTCGAAGAGGTTCATCGCGGGGGCTCCTCGTCCGGTGGCGGCTGCATCAGGTCGTCGAGCGGGTCGCGCGGCGGCTCCGCGGGCGGCTGCGCCAGCTCGTCGAGCGGGTCGCGCGGCGGCTCCGCGGGCGGCAGGGCCAGCGCCTCCGAACCCTCCGGCGCAGGGGCGTCCCACGCGTCGAGCGCGGACGCCACGCCCGCGGACGGATCCTCGGCCGCGCCGGGAAGAGAGAGCTCGGGTTCGGCCGGCGCCGCCTGTTCTCCCGGAAGCGCGAGCACGTCCCCTTCGGGCGGCGGCGTAGCCGGCTCCTGCGGCGCCTCCTCGACGGTGCCGGGAGCGGGCCAGTCCTGCGCCGCCGGCGCTTCCGAAGCCGCGGAGAGGTCCTCGGGCGACGGCGGCGTGAATCCGTCGATCGCCGGGGCGGCGCCCTCGAAGGACGCGGGCGCGAACTCCTGCGGCGCCTCCGTCGGCGACGTGGCGGCCGCCGCGGTCACGGGGGGCGCCTCGACGAAGTAAGGCAGCGCGAGCGAGAGTTCGGGGGGCGCGTGCGGCTGGAAGTCCACGCGGAACCCCATCGTGCGCAGCTTCTCGATGTAGGCGTTCGGCGGCGCCTCCGCGTTCCCGTAGCGGGCCTGTTCGCGAAGCGCCGCGAGCGCGGGGTAGTCGCGGGCCATGCGCCAGCGCAGCTTCCAGACGGCGCGCTTCGCGGCAGGCGGCGTGATGGTGACGATTCCCTCGCTGGAGAAGACGCGGACCTGGCCGAACTCGAGGGAGTCGAGGAAGTCGTCGGGAAGTGGGAGGAAGCGGCGCCAGCCTCCCTCCGCGGGCATCTGGATGGGTTCGCCGGGGACCTTGGTGGGCGACTCCTCGCCGAGCCCCCAGGCGTGGGCGCGGATCGTGCCCTCGTAGCGGCGGGCGCGGACGTGCGAAATCGCCTGCCGCTTGTCCGGCGCCGGGTTGAGCGTCTCGTGGATCCAGCGCCACAGGCGCCAGCGCCGCTGGTGGCCCACGGTGACGCGCCAGCCCTTGCCGCGCTTCATCGCGTAGAGCCCGTAGTGCCTGCGGGAGAGCCAGGCGAGGAAGCGCCCGAAGATCTCGTCGGTGACGGCGGGGTCGTCGACGGCGACGTCGACCTGGTCTTCGCGGTTGCTCTCGAACAGGATGGAGACGACCTGGTCGCGGAAGGCGGAGAAGCCCGGGAGTGCGGCGACGCGGACGCGTTCGAGCATTTCCTCGATGGACGCGCGGACGGGGAGGGCCCAGCCCTTCTGGACGGCCTTTTCGAGGAGTTCGAGGACGAACTGCTCGGCGACTCTGGGGTCGAGCTGGCCGAAGCCGACGAGATGTTCGAGGGCGTTGCCGGCGTGCTTGACGGCGACGGCGAGTGGGAGGCGGTCGGTTTCGCGCTCGAAGAAGAGTCGCCATTCCTGGAGGGCGATATCGGCGCCCCGGGGGAGGACGGCCCAGCGGGCGAGGACGAGGTTGATGGAGGCGCGGACCTCGGGGACGGGGTCCCAGTCCTCGCGCATGAGGACGTGTTCGCGAAGGACGGGCCACGACTTCTCGGGGTCGCGGTTGCCGAGGGCGAGGATGGCGCCCTGGCGGACGTGGGGGCTGGGGTCCGGGCCGACGAGCGCGGACTGGATCAGCTCCATCGACCCGTTCTCGTCGAGGACCTCCTCGGCCTTCTCGACGAGGAAGCGCCGGACGAAGATATCGTCGCGGATGCGCGGGTCGGGCGAGCGGAGGCGCTGGCGCGCGAGGCGCAGCGCGTCCTGCGGGCTGGCGAGGAGCCAGGCGTAGAGGGCGCCGCACTGCACCCAGACGTCGGACCAGGGATTCTGCGCGCGGACGGCGAGCGCGTGCAGGATCCCGGGGTCGATCGGGACGCCCTTCTTGGGGTTCCTGTGCGCCCGGAGGATGGCGACGACGGCGTCGATCCACTCGCGCTCGAGGTGAACCGGGAGGCGCTGCTGGATTTCACGCTGGAAGATGTCGGTGAAGCCGGTGCGCTCCATGACGTCGGCGGCGGTGCGCCCGCGGTCGGGGCCGCAGCGCGCAAGGGCGCGGGCGGCGAGGAAGACGAGCGTCTGCTGGTAGCGCCGGGCGCCGCGCTGGGCCCGGCGGGCGAGCTCGACGATCGCTTCCCAGTCCATGAAGCGCGAGAAGGCGGCCTTGTCGCCGCGGAGCTGTGCGGGCGTGCGCCGGAGGAAGCGGCAGGTTTCGAGGTAGACGGCCTCGCGCTCGACGGCGGAGGAGGCGAAGCGGAGGGCGGCCTCCTGGATGCCAAGGTGGGACTCGATTTCCTGGACGCGGTTTTCGGCGCGGTCGATGCAGCGGACGGCGCCGGCGACGAGCGCGAGGTAGGGGTCGCGCTTCTGGAACGGCTCGAGGAGGGAGAACGCGGCGCGGACGGCGGCGAGGGCGCGGTCGAGGTGGCGGGACATGAGCCGGCGCATCAGGGGCGGGACGGGCCGGAGGACTTCCTGGATGACGGCGTCGAGGGCGGGCCCGCTGACGGAGCGGGTATCGGGGCCCTGGTCGATGACGCGGGTTACGGTTGCCACGGGGCGCGGGACTGCTGGTAGTCGAGGAAGCGGACGGAGTCCGGGTCGACGTGATTGAGGCGGTCGCCGGAGCGGCCGCCGAAGCGGAGCGTGAGGGTGAGATGGGCGGAGCGGGCGTGGGAGTCCGGGGACCAGCGGCCGCCGGCCTCGAGAGACATCCAGGCGCCGGGGCCGAGCCAGCGCTCGTACGCGAGGGTGAGGCCGACGCCGCGCTCGGAGGAGCGGTGGGCCCTGTGGGAGCAGTCGAACCGGACGATGCGGTCGAGCTCGAGTTCGGCGAAGAGGTTCTCGACGTGGGCGCCGGCCTGGACGCCGTAGGTGACGCGCTCGGGCTCCCAGGGCCGCAGGGTGGGTTCGGACCGTGTGGCGGCCATCATGTCCACGTAGACATTCTGCCACGGCAGCGCCCGCAGGCGGGCCTCGAACTGGAGCCAGCGGTTGTGGCTGGCGCGGTAGTCCGAATAGACGAGGGTGTGGGGAGGATCCCGCGTCAGTTTCCCGTCCCGGAGGGATGACCACCAGTAGTTGAAGTGCCCGGCGAGGTAGAAGATCCACTGTTCGTCGAGAGGCTGGCGCCAGCGGAGGCGGAGGTCGGTCTCCCAGGAGTACCCGTAGTAGCCGTCCCCGAGCGGCTCGCCCGAGTAGTCGAGGTCGATGCGATAGTCGAGGTCAGGGACGTCGAGGAAGCCGTGGCGGAAGCGCACCTGCGCGCCGTGCACCGGGTTGAATCCCGCTTCCTTCCGCAGGGTCGCCGTGAGCCGCGTGTAGACGGGCGCTTCGAACGCCTTCCAGTGCAGCCGCACGCCGCCGACGAGCTCGTTGCGCTCGGAGTCCTCGTTGTAGGCGAGGCTTCCCGCGTCGCGGAGGTACCCCGTGAGCCAGGTTTCCAGGAGGCCGGGATACTCGACGAGCCTCCACGCCTCGCGCTGCCCGGGAGCAGGCGCGGGGAGGAGGTCCGGAGCGGGAGGCGCCTCGGTCTCCCCCGCGATGGCTCCGGAGGCTGGCGGCGGCGGCACGGCAGCGGCGAGCGCGGCGCCGTCAACGGTCCGGACGCTGACCCGCACGTAGGCGTCGTGCTCCAGCTCGAATTCCGCGGACGACGCGCCGGCGCGCGGGACGCCCCGGTACAGGGTGCGCGCAATCGGCGCCGGTTCGGCCTGCCAGACCGCCGGGTCGTCCGTCGCCTGCAGGTCCGTCGCCGCCCACGTCTCCATGCGAACCAGCGTCGGCCCGCGGACCTCGAACGAGCGCTTCCCCGCCGGCGCACGGTAGAGGATCCCGCTTCGTTCCGGCCTCACCGGCACGAGGCCGTCCGGGGTTTCGACGAGCAGGCGCGCGCGGGCGCGCACGCGTGCGAAGGGCCTTGCGGAGCCGACGCGGACGGAGACCAGGCTTTCCCGTGTGGAGCCCGCGGCGACGGTCGTGCGGCGGCCGGGCTCGATCGTTCCCGTCCCCACGACGGCCCCGTCGCGGCTCAGCTCGTAGAAGACGGGGATCGCCGGGTCGTCGGGGGCGGCGACGAGATCGACGTGAAGGGCCTGTTCTGCGGCGGCGCGGTGGTGCCATTCGACGAGGTCGGACTCGTCGAAGAGGACGGTGGCGGCCTCGCCGGCGAACGGGAAGAAGAGGGCGTTCGAGACGGCGATGGCGGGGTCGTCCGGGAGGTCCTGTGCGATCCGGACCCGGCGGAAGTCCGGGAGGTCGACGGAGAGGTCGACGGCGGTCCAGCGCGTGAGGATGCGGGAGAGGTCGACATGGGCCTGCCAGTGGGGGCTGCCGAGCCCGTCGGCGTGGGCCTTGAGGTAGAGGTCGAGGGCCCGGACGACCCACTCCGGGTCGGATCCGGGGAGTCGCATGAGGACCGCGAACAGGAGGTCGTCGCCGAGCGTGGTGAGGGAATCGACGTCGGCGGGGCGGGCGGCGCCGGCTGCGGA
Organism: Planctomycetia bacterium; assembly: GCA_020849035.1. GTDB lineage: Bacteria > Planctomycetota > MHYJ01 > WSZJ01 > WSZJ01 > WSZJ01. Next base: position 4,932 of record JADLHC010000010.1, on the reverse strand, counting down.
AGAGACGCGGCGGGACTCGTCGAGGCGGCGGCGGATGTCGTCGACCAGGGGGGCCCGCGGATCGGGGGCGAAAGCCGGCAGGTCCTGTGGCGGCGGGAACGGGGCTGCCGCAGGGGCTGCGCCCGCGCGCGCGTCCCAGGCCATCCAGACCGGCCCGGCGAGCCGGCGCACGGACAGGAATCCGGCCCCGGCCTCCAGGCGGACGCGAACGCGCGACGTCCCCGACGGCGCGATCGCCCGCCAGGTGTCGGATCTCCCAGGCACCGCCCAGGGCAGCCGTTCGCAGGTCACGCCGTTCGCCGGCAGGCTCGTCATGATCGCCCGCGTCCCGATCCCGGGAAGCCCCTCGACCACGATCCGTGCCGGCGCGGCGTCGCGCCTCGGGAGCCCGTCCACGACGGCGTGCGCGCTTCGCCAGTTGAACTCGTAGACCTCGGGACCGGGGAGAACGAGGGACAGCTCCGCCCCCTCGGTCATCCAGACCGCTTCCCAGGCGCCGTACCGGCCCGAGAGGCGGACGACCGGCGGCGTCGCGACGACTTCTTCGCTTCGCAGGTCGCGCGCGCGCTCCAGGGGCGCGAGGACGCCGCGCGGGGGTGGCCAGTCGGAGGTGCCGGCGAAGGGAGTGACGAGCCGCGCGTCGCGGGCCCAGGCGGCGAAGCGGGCGCCGCGGCCGAAGAGGTAGCGGGACGCGGAGAGGAGGGCTTCGGTCTCGCATCGGTCGGCGATGCGGGCGAGGACGGGGGCGACCTCGGTCGCGGGGTCGAGGCGGCGGAGGCGGAGGAGGTCGGTCATGACGGCCATGAGGGGGTCGGCGGGTTCGCCTGCGGGGGGCGGCTCGTCGATGGCGACGGCGACGAAGCGCTCGAGGTCGGTGGAGGCGTCGGGGTCCTCGAGGCGGGCCTGGGCGAACCAGGCGCGGGCCGAGGGGAGGTCGTCGGTGCCGAGGGCCGCGACGGCGGCGAGGAGGAACAGTTCCCTGGAGCGGCCGCCGGCGCGGATGATGGCCTCGACGCGGGCACGGAGTTCGAGGTCGTCGCCTGCGCGGAACGCGACGACGGCGAGGGCGAGGGAGACGCGGTCGCGGTCGAGGGAGTTCTCGGGGTAGAGGGCCTCGGCTGCCTCGAGGTCGGGCACGGACTGGCTGCGGCCGAGGCGGAACATGAGCCGCGCGCGCGACTCGAAGGCGGCCGCCCGGGCCTGGGCGTCGGGCGCATTCTCGATCGCGACGGTGGCGGCCGCCGTTTCCTGCGCCTCGGAAGCATCCCCGGTCACGCCCAGGGGCGGATCCCAGAGCCCCGAGAACGGCGCCCGCCGCTCTGATCCCGCGGCGCGGCGGATGAGGAGCTCCGCCGGGGTCGCGCCGATGTCGAGCTCGGACACCGTTGCGTACGCGGTCCATTCGCGCGCGGCCTCGATCCGGACGAGCGCGGGCCCCGGGGACACGAGCACGAGCCCCGACACGACAGGCCCCGGCGCGTACGACTCCACCGGCGGGCCCGCGGCCGTCTCCCGGTCGCCCGTCTCCCCCTCCGCCCTCGAAATCCACAGCAGCCGCCGCCCGGGCAGCTCCTCCGCCCCGACGTAGATCGCGAACGGCGCGTCCACGTCCGCCGTCGCCGCGCCGGCGCGCGTGGCGACGGCGAAACGGTACCGGATGATGCCCGCGCGCCCGAAGTCGTCCCCGCGGAACGTGACCGCGGGCAGGCTGCCCGGCGGCCCCTGCAGCGGAAAAAGGTCCGTGATCACGCCCCAGCGCTCCGTGACGTCGCCCGTGCGCTTCACCGCGTCGGGCACCGACCCGAGCCGCGCGTCCATGCGGCGCTCCTCCGAGGCCGCCCCGAACACCACGTTGTTGCCCCGCCACAGGAACACGCGGTCCGTGTGCTCGACCGGCCGCGCCGAAAGCGCTTCCCCCGCCGCCGCGTCGGCGAGCGCCAGGAGACCGAGGTTGTGGGGGTCGCGGAAGCGGATGCGGCCGAAGCTGCGCGCACCCGGGGAAGCGCGTCCGACCTCGAGGGAGACGGGGGTGAGCCAGTCGGCGGCGGGGAGGATCTGGAGGAAGCCCTCGCCTGTGGCGACGGCGCGGAGGTCCTCGGCGCGGGCGACGTGCCAGGGGCCTGCGCCGGAGGAGGAGCGGGCGTTGAGGAGGCCGGAGAGCGCGTCGGCGCGCAGGGGGCGCAGGCCGACCTGGGGGACGACCGGGATGAACCACCGGCGTCCTCCCGCGGTGGTGCCGACGGTACCGAGCTCCGCCCAGGTGCCGAACACCTCGCGGATGGAGCGGGCCTCGACGTCGCGGAGGAAGCGGCGGAGGACGCGCGGCTCGGCGGAGAGCGGCCACGCGCGCATGCGTTCGAGCGGGCGTCGCCCGATGCACCATGCGGCGAGCGCCTCGACGAAGTCCTCGGGTTCGGCGGGCGGGTCGTCGAAGATCCACTGCGCGACCTGGGCCGCCATTCCGTCGCGGCGCGTCGCGAGGGCGAAGCGCAGGAGGCTGAGGCGCGCCTCCGCGGCGAGGTCGCCGTGCAGTTCGGGGAGGCGGACGGCGAGGAGCGGCGCCACCCGGTCGGCCGCCTGGCCGTCTCCGACCAGCAGCGCCAGCTCGAGCGACTTCCAGAGCGACCAGTCGGAGAACGGTCCCTCCGGCTCCGTCGCAGCCGGCTCGAGCACCTGCAGCGCCCTCCCCCACTCCCCCTTCAGCTCCAGCGCGACGGCCTGCGCCGCGGCCGCGCGCCGCCCCGAGGCGGCGTCGAACGACGGCAGCGAGCGGAACGGGGACCGGTGCTCGACCTGGTCGATCGACTCCAGCTCCTGAACGAGCGAGTACACGGGACGCTGCGAGCGCACGCGGACCTTCCATGGCCCCGGCGGGACGTTCACGCGCAGCTCGCGCGGCGACGAAACCAGCCACCGGTCGGGCGGCCGCCCGCCGGCGAGGAAGTCCTCCTCGTCCCAGATGCGCGACGTCTCCTCGACGTCCGCCCCCGGCCAGCCCGCCAGCCGCCAGGTCGCGTCGCCCACCGAGACCGCCACGTCGAGGCTTCCCAGGTCCTGCGCCTCCTTCACCAGCACCGCCGAACGCACGATCACCCGCAGCACGCACGGCCCTTCGACCTCCCCCTCCCGCGAGTCCGCCCGCCTCCACGGCCTCCCGAGCCGGTCGTCGTACCCGGGAACGCCGCTCTCGTCCCAATCGCGGACGCGCGCGTGGCGCCAGACCGGCGAGCGCGACTGGAGGTCGGTAGCGCACCAGGCGACGGCGCGCAGGGCGCGCTCCTCGCCCTCGTCCCCGGCGGGTCCCCAGGGAAGAAGGACGCGCTGGGACCGCAGGAAGCGCCCGACGTCGCGTCCCGGCAGGGTGAGCGGGTCGGAGGGGACGGGCCAGGGCTCGCCGGGCCGCGCGGCGGCCCGGACCGCGCGCTCGAGACGCTCCCACGACTCCTCCTCCGCGACGCGCTCGTACCCGTCGAGGGCGAAGCGGTAGAGGGCGACGTTCCGGGCGACGCAGCGGACGCCGATCCAGTCGGCGTCCTGGCCCGGGGACAGCTCGGCGCGCGCTTCCCCCGGCTTCTCGCGCAGCGGGAGGCGCTCGGCGAGGAGTGAGGAGCGCGGCGGGGGCATGCCGAGGTGATCCGGGCGGGGGCCGACCTCCATGGAGCCGCGCGTGACGGCGTAGAGCTCGAGCGCGGAGCCGGCGGGCTGCTGGTCCTCCGCGGGGACGACGCGGAAGCTCTCGAACGCGCGGGCCTCCGCGAACCACCATTCCCCCGGCACGAGTCCCACGATGCCGTCGTCCGCGCCGCGCCCGCGGAGCGGTTCCGCCTTGCGCTCGGGCGCCGGCCTCCAGACCCAGCCGTCGACGAGGCGCTGCCAGCGCTCGCGATACCCCTCCGGCGCGGCGGGCGGCTCGCCGGCGGCGCGAAGGGCCACCAGCGCGAGCGCCGTCAGGGCCGTCCACATTCCGCGTGAGGCTGGACCGCGCGCCCGCGGATGGCCGGCGCAGCCCACGTCCCGGGTTGCGATGCGCGGATTTTAGCAGGCGGGCCGGAAAGCGGGGGCGGCGGCGCGCGGATAGCGGGCGGTCAGCGGGTCTTCGACTCGCGGAAGATCGCAAGCGACCGTCCCTCGAGCCGGAATCGCGTCCCGCCGCGGAACGTGCCCGCGGCCTCCGGAGCCGCCGTGTCCAGCAGCCGCTCCCACGACGCGTCGCTGGGGAGCGTGAACTGGATCGCGGCGTGATGCGCGTTGAACAGGATCAGGAGCGTGTCGCCCGAAATGCGGTTCCCGTCCGCGTCCATCTCGTCGATGGCGTCGCCCGCCAGGCGCAGGCCCAGGCACCGCACGAACGGCGCGCTCCAGTCTTCGTCCGACATCTCCGCGCCCGTGGGCCCGAGCCACGCGATGTCCTTCACGTCGCTTCCGCGGATCGGCCGCCCCTGCAGGAACGTCCTGCGCTTCAGCACCGGCTGCGACCGCCAGATCCCGATGCACTTCTTCACGAATTCCAGGAACTCGCGGCCTTCGCGGTTGAGCTCCCAGCCCATCCAGGAGATCGGATTGTCCTGGCAGTACGCGTTGTTGTTCCCGCGCTGGGAGTGGCTGAGCACGTCCGCGGCGTTCAGCATCGCGACTCCCTGCGACACCATCATCGTCGCGACGAAGTTCCGCTTCTGCCGCGCGCGCAGCCGGCGCACCTCGGGATCGTCGGTCGGGCCCTCGACGCCGCAATTCCAGCTCAGGTTGTCCCAGGCGCCGTCGCGGTTCCCTTCCCCGTTCGCCTCGTTGTGGCGCTCGTTGTACGAGACGAGATCCTCCAGCGTGAACCCGTCGTGGCACGTCACGAAATTCACGCTCGCGTACGGCCGCCGCCCCGACTGCTCGTACAGGTCGCCGCTTCCGCACAGCCGCGTCGCGAATTCCGCGACCGCG
>JADLHC010000009.1 GCA_020849035.1 Planctomycetia bacterium | reverse complement strand
GCGCTCGCGCTTCCCGCCTTACCGGGCGACTCCTTCCCCTACCGCTCGCGCGCGATCTCCCGGGCCAGCGATTTCAGGGCCTCGTAGGTCGTGCGGAAGTCGCGCTGACTCTCCAACTCGCCGATGAAGAGCCAGGTCGCGCGCTCGCTGGTCACGCCGCCGGCCGTGGCGCGAATTGAAAGCCTGACCAAGACCTCGTCGGGCACGCCGACGTCGCGCCGGCGCCGCACTTCAAGCGCGCCGTCGTTCACGCACCGCTCGATCAGGGCCCGCGCCCTCGCGGGGTCGATCCGGCCTTCGAGGCGGCGCGTCTGCATTCCCGACTCGCCCGCGGCCGGCGGCCGCACGGAGGAGCCGGAAACGCGGCCGTCGAGCCGGACTTCGAGCGAATGCCCGCCCTCAAGCCCCTGGATGTCGTTCATGGAGATCGTGAGGTCGGCTCCCTGCGCGATCAGGTCCTCGAGCTTCGCGCCGGTGAGAAAGAGATCGCCCGTGGCGGAGGACCACCGGCTCGCCAGCCCGAGGACGAGGATGCCGCACACCATGGCGGACGCTCCCGCGAGCCAGGGCAGGGCGCGGCGAATCGGGCGAGGCATGGCCGGAGCGTAGCACGCAGCGCAGAGGTCCCTTTCGGGGGTGCCGCGCGGCGGGCTTTCACCGGATCCGGGCGCTATCACCTCACTTCGCGTCGCGCTTGAGATCGCACGTCACCGTTTCGGTCCCTTTGACCTCGACGACCGCCTGCCCGATCACCTTCTCGCCTTCCAGCAGCTTCACCGTCCACTTTCCGGGCCACAGGCTTCCGAGCGTGTATTTCCCGGCGCCGGCACCGTCGCGCTCGAGCTGTTGAATCTCGAAGCCCTGCGCGTCGGATGCCCGGACGGAGAGGGGTTCCGAGGACGCGGGCGGCAGCTCGATGCTGCCGGAGATCGTCGCGCCGGGGGCCATCTCCACCGCACCGATGTCGAGGGTCTTGTTCTTCGGCGAGAACTCGCCGATCCGGCACCAGCCCGCCTTGTGGTCGTGCGCGTAGACGACGAATTCGGCGTCCTGAAGGTAGCGCGCGCAGAAGTTCCCTTGCCGGTCGCATCGCGCGTGGCGGATCTCGCCCGTCTTCTTGTTCACGGCCATGACGTGCACCATCAAGTCGATGTCGCCGTCCGGTGTGGCCTGCCCCGTGATCGATCCGGCGCCGAGCGGGACGGTGACCGTCCGGTTTTCGCCGACGTCGATGGTCCCGTCGAAGACAACGCCCTCCCAGAAACCGCGGCTGCCGAGCCAGTCCACGACCTTGAGCCGGTACTTCCCTGGCGACACGTCGGGGATGACGACCTGTCCCGTGTCCTTCGGATCGATGAAGTCGGTCTCCGGCCACGAACCCGTTCCGTCGCCCTGCGGCTGCAGGATGAAGCTGAACATGGGCTTCCGCGTCGTGATGTTCTCGACCTTGCGCTCGGCGGACGCGCCGGTGCCGGAAGCGCGCTGGTCCTTCGAACCGTCGCCGATCGGCAGCTTGACCGTCAGCTCCCACGCGCCCTTGGGCTCGAAGTACCGGATCTCGGTGTCCTTGCCCTCGACGACCCGTGCGAAGCGGAAATGGCCGCCGATCATGTCGGCGGTGAGATTGAACCGGACACCGACGGCGACCAGGCCGGCCGGAATGCCGTCGACGCGGAATGCGCCGTTCTCGTCAGTCTTGAATCGCACCGGTTTCAGCGCCGGGTTGTCCTCGCGCGACCGTCCGCCAGCGCCGGCGAACTCGATCTCGCCGTCGGCAAAGGCCCAGGGCTGGCCGCCTTCCTTGGGCGTCTTGAAGACTTTCCCGATCACGGAGCCGGTGCCGTGAACGACCAGCGCGCCGGCATCCAGGCCGGAGTCGGGAACCGACAGCGTGAGAAGAATCGGCGCCACGCGTTCCCCGAAGACGGAGAGGGCGTAGCGGCCCACGGTCACGCCTGCGATGACGAAGTCGCCATCGGAGAGCTCGATCTCGCGCGTCCCGAGCTGCTGCCGGGCGGTCGGTTCGCCGGAGCCGCCCCACTCGCGCTCCATCGTCCGGGAGGGAACAAGGCGCGCGACCACGCGGCCGTGTCCCTTGGGAAGCGTGACCGTCCCGCGGACCGCAACGCCCTTGACCAGGCGTACCTCCACGGACTTCTTTCCCTTCCAGGCGTCGACGACGGCGTTCCAGGGCGCGAACCCCGGCGCGCTTACGCCGATCCAGACCTTCCCGGTCTTCTCGAATTCCTCGTAGCCCTTCAGCGTCAGCGCGAAGGCGCCGCCCGCGGGCTTGAACTCCTTCGTGGAGCAGGCGTAGCCCTCCGGCTCCGTCCCGAGGCCGGCGCTGACCCTGAAACCCGCGACCGGCGCGCCTGCGTCGTCGAGGACCTTTCCTTCGACCGAGAGGCACTCCTCGAGGACGACCGAGACGCCCTTCGGGTCGATGTCGGCCGGGTGCAGCGTCACCTCGTTGTATCCGTCCTTTTCGAACTTCAGGTAATAGGAATTCCCGTTGTTCCACCACTTCCGCGGGCTCTTCAGCACGAACGTCCCGTCCTTGCCGGTATCCGCTTCCTTGCCGGCGCCGTCGTCGACGTGGACGCCCGCGACCGGTTTGCCGGCCGCGTCAACGACCGTGCCCGTGATCTTCACGCCCGCGGTGAACTCGATCCGGACCTCGTAGACGCTGTTCGCCTTCTTCGCCTTGTCGATCGCCGCCCCCGACTCCTCGTAGTCCGGATGCTGCGCGCGAATGCCGAGCTCCGGGTCCGCTCCGTGAATCGTGAACTGCCCGTCCGGTCCGGAGAGTTCCGAATGCTCCGGATCCGGGGACATGAGCGGCGGCGTGAAGATCTCCGGCGACACGATGGCGCCGACGACGGGCTTGCCGCTGCCCGCCTCCACTGCGATTCCGTGCACGATCACGCCCTTTTTCACCCGGATCTCGATCCGCCGGCCGGGTGTGTCTTTCTTCAGGTGGAGGGTCTTGTAGCTCCCATGTCCTCCGACCAGGTCCGGTGAACTCAGGCGGATGGAGATCTCGCAGGACTCCGGCGCGTCCAGCGTGAATTCGCCCGTCGCCGATTTCACCGCGATCCGGCGCGACACCGGGGGCCAGTACTTCCCCTGTGCATTCTCCAGGTCGTACGAATACGAAAAGTCCGTGATCGGCTTGCCGTCGGCTTCGTCCAGCGCCACCAGCGTCACCGGGCTCGAGACCGGCCAGGGGAACTTGAGGTTCGGGAGGGTCTCTCGCCTGACGTAGCGGTGCTCCTCCTCGCCGACCAGCGCATCGCCGTCGAACCGCAGCTTCAGCGAATCGGGCCACAAGCTGTCGATCGTGATGTCGAGGTCGTCGCCGGTTCGCTTCCAGGTTCCCGTCGAGAATCGCCCCGCGTAGTTCCGGTAGAAATGCCCGTCCGGCGCGAGCTCGATGACATCCCAGTGCTTGCGGAACACGAAGAACTGCGACTCTTCGGCGCCGGCGGCCAGCGGGACAACGAAGAAGGCGAGGAGGGCGAGGCTGCGAATCGGATTCATGTCATTCTGCTCCAAGGAGGCCGGGGACATTCTAGCTGTCGGAGCCTGGGACTGACTGCGCCAAGACCTGCTTGAGTCGGAAGAGGAGGGCCATGCTGTTGGTCGCGGAGTAGTCAATCCATGTGGAGATGGCGCCGCCTGTCTGACCGCATTGCTTACAGGCGTGCATCGGTGCGCCGACAACGGATACGATCAAGACCGTGCCAAGCGGATGGACCGCGCAATGAATTCGCTTCGGTCGGTAGCGGGAACGGTCGCGCTCGCGATGTGTCTCTTCATCGCCCCCGGCTGCGCCTACATGCAGGGCCGCGGCCAGGACTTCGCAGAAATCTGGCGTGGCGGTGTCGGCTTCGGCCTTGGAGGGCTTGCCGAGGTCAGGGTCGGCGACGTCGCGCACGTCGGGCTCGGCGCGGATCTCGCAGGCGCTGAGTGGGGCTGGTGCTACGGATCACCCATGTCGAGCTTTCACAGCGAGGCCATCTTTGGCCCCTTCCATGCCACAGGAGGGGCCGGGTTCCACGCCGTCCAGGGGCCCCGGGCGGCCGTGGGCTGCTGGCAGACGCCGCCGTGCCAGCATTGCCTCGGCGTCCTGCCAGTCCTCACCAACCGTTCCGTCCGGACCTGGATGCACCGGTTCGACCTGGAAGTGAAAGTCACTGCGCTCGTGTCCATCGAGGTGGGCTTCTCCCCGGGGGAGTTCGTGGACTTCATCGTCGGCTGGTTCGGCGTCGAGCTGGATCCGCCGAAGCAGGATCCTCCGAAAGGCTGGAACACGGGAATTCCAGGTCCGTTCGAGCCGCCACCGAGGGAGAAGTGGCCCGACGAGCAGGATCCGGCGCCAACAAACAAGTAAGCGCCTCATAAGTCCCCGGGCCGCGGGAGCGGTTGGAGTGAACGCTCCCGTGATGTGGAAGATACTGGCTCTACTCTGGAGCCGTCTTCTCCGGCTTCCTCGGCTCCTCGTAAATCGGGTTCGGGACTCCAAGGCCGTTCTCCTGCTGTTCCGGGTCGAAGTCGGCCCCAAACAGCGTGGCGATGAACTCCACGAGCTCGCCCGGTGAGAAGCCTATTCCGAATGCGATGAACCCCACCATCACCTCGATGTCGATGTCGAATCGGTGGACCCAGGTACGGATGCGGCGGTTGGTCAGCACAGGCGCGAGCGCCGGGCACCCGTGGCAGGGCGGCGTCTGCCAGCACGTCGCCGGGTTCTGCTCGCAACCGATGACCGTCTCGCCGTGCAGGAGGAGCAGATTCCCTTTTACGCCCATTAGCCACATCTCCTCCGTTCCGTATGCATAACCTCCGCGCAACGCCATCTCACCCCCGGCGCCGATGTGAACAAGATCGCCCAGCTGGACGTGTGCGCGGAGGCCGAAACCGAAGCCCATGCCGATATGACCGAGTTCTGACGCATCCCGGCCCGCTTCCTGCAGTGAGCAGCAACCGATCGCAGACATGGTGAGAAGCGACGCGGCGAAGTGAGCCAGATTCATGCGAGCGTCCCTGATTGTCCTCTGGCCGCGGGGGAATGTCCTTGGCCTCGCACACGACGCTCCCCGGTGGGCATCAGAGGTGGGCGAGCTGCGAATGGGGAGGTGAGAAGCGTTACTGTTTCCACGGTAGCGGGCGAGCGGCCGAGGATCAAGCGCGGGGTCCGGTGGGCGGTGGTACGGAGCGCCGGGCTCGACCTGCCCGCTGTCCTTCCTGCGAGTTACGACCGGCCTCGTTCTCCCACGGATGGCTGCTTCTCCGTGCTCGCGAAAGGTGGTCCCCGCTTGACCCACCCGGCGCGCGTCGGAGACACCCGGATCCTTCGCAACCCCGAACTCGCCCGCATCGCCCCGCCCCTCCCCGACTTCTCGCCGCACGACGACTACCTGCGAAGGGACGACCCGCGGCCGACGGCGGGGCTGGCGCTGAGCGTGCTGACGGGGTTGTTCCACAGGGAGTGGAGG
>JADLHC010000008.1 GCA_020849035.1 Planctomycetia bacterium | reverse complement strand
CCGCGGCCCGAAGCCGCCTCAAGGTGCGCCCGACCACGTCGGACCCCAGGCCCCGAATCACCACGGTCCGCACGCAGCTCACCGAACTTCACCTCGGTTCATTGTATCCGGCGGAATCATATCCTATTTCGCAGCCCTTCGGCAACCCCGAAGCCCGGATTCCGGCCCCCGGATCCCGTATCCTTATTCCGTGTTCTGTCCCATCCCCACTCCCTGCCCGATCTTGCACGGACGGGAAACTGGACTACTGTAGGCATCGCCTTTAGAGTTCACCCCGTCCAGGGCGGTGACCGGCAACCCAAGGGATTTCGACATGAATGGTGTACCGTATCGCGACGACGACCCGGACCGCGAGGAAACCGGCGACTGGCTGGCTTCGCTGGACGACGTGATCGCCCGCGCCGGGCCGGAGCGGGCCGTGCGCATCCTGCGCGAACTCTCGCTGCGGGCCCACGAGCGCGGCCTCAAGCTCCCGTTCACCGCCAACACGCCGTACATCAACACGATCTCGCGCGCGGACCAGCCGCCCTACCCGGGCAACCGGGAGCTGGAACGGCGCATCAAGAGCCTCATCCGCTGGAACGCCATGGCCATGGTCGTCCGCGCCAACCGCGAGGAGGAGGGCATCGGCGGGCACATCTCGACCTATGCCTCCGCGGCGACGCTGTACGAGGTCGGATTCAACCATTTCTTCCGCGCCCCCTCGGGCGACCATCCCGGCGACCTCGTCTACTTCCAGGGCCACGCCTCGCCCGGAATCTATGCGCGGGCGTTCCTCGAGGGGCGGCTCACGCTCGACCGGATCGACAACTTCCGCCACGAGCTGCACACCTCGCCCGGCCTCTCCTCCTACCCGCACCCCTGGCTCATGCCGGACTTCTGGCAGTTCCCGACCGTCTCCATGGGCATCGGCCCCATCTCGGCGATCTACCACGCCCGCTTCATCCAGTACATGGAGGACCGCGGCCTGCGCCCGCCGACCGACCAGAAGGTGTGGGCCTTCCTCGGCGACGGCGAAACCGACGAGCCCGAGGCGCTCGGCGCGATCACCCTCGCCTCGCGCGAGAAACTGGACAACCTGATCTTCGTCATCAACTGCAACCTGCAGCGGCTCGACGGGCCCGTCCGCGGCAACGGCAAGGTGATCCAGGAACTCGAGGCCGCCTTCCGCGGCGCCGGCTGGAATGTGATCAAGGTCGTCTGGGGCGACGACTGGGACCCGCTGCTGGAGCGCGACCGCGACGGCATCCTCGTCCGCCGCATGACCGAATGCGTCGACGGCGACTACCAGAAGTACGTCGTGTCCGACGGCGCCTACATCCGCCGCCACTTCTTCGGTGCCGACCCGCGCCTGATGGAGCTCGCCAAGGGCCTCTCGGACGAGCAGATCGAGCGCATGCGGCGCGGCGGACACGATCCCGAGAAGGTCCACGCCGCGTTCAAGGCCGCCACCGAACACCGGGGCGCCCCGACCGTCATTCTCGCCAAGACCATCAAGGGCTACGGCCTCGGCGAAAGCGGCGAGGGCAAGAACATCACCCACTCGCAGAAGAAGCTCAACGAGGACGAACTGCGCGAATTCCGAAACCGGTTCGGCATCCCGGTTTCCGACGCCGACATCGACCGCGTCCCGTTCTACCGCCCGCCGGACGACAGCCCGGAAATGGAATACCTCCGCGAACGGCGCACCGCGCTCGGCGGCTTCGTGCCCGCGCGCCGCACGACCTTCCCCCCGCTGAAGACGCCGGGCGACGACGTTTTCGCCGAATTCCTCCAGGGCGCCGACCGCGAGGTCTCCACCACGATGGTCTTCGTCCGGATGCTCGGAAAACTCCTCCGCGACCCCGAGATCGGCCGGCTGATCGTGCCCATCGTGCCCGACGAGGCGCGCACGTTCGGCATGGAGTCCCTGTTCCGCCAGTGCGGCATCTACTCGCACTGCGGGCAGCTCTACGAGCCCGTCGACAAGGACAGCCTCCTCTACTACAAGGAGGCCACCAACGGGCAGATCCTCGAGGAGGGCATCACCGAGGCCGGCTCGCTGTCCTCGTTCCTCGCCGCCGGGTCCGCGTACGCCAACCACGGCATCGCCACGATCCCGTTCTTCATCTTCTCCTCGATGTTCGGCCTCCAGCGTGTCGGCGACTTCATCTGGGCCGCCGGCGACTCGCGATGCAAGGGCTTCCTCATCGGCGGCACCGCCGGGCGCACGACGCTCGCCGGCGAGGGCCTCCAGCACCAGGACGGCCACAGCCATGTCCTCGGCCTGCCCATCCCGAACCTCGAATGCTACGACCCCGCCTACGCCTACGAGCTGGCGGTGATCGTCCAGGACGGCCTCCGCCGCATGTATGCCGACGGCGAAAACGTCTTCTACTACCTGACCGCGATGAACGAGAACTATGCCCAGCCGGCCATGCCGGAGGGCGCGCGCGACGGCATCCTGCGCGGACTCTACCCGCTGCGGAGCGTCGGCGACGCCAAGGCCCCGCGCGTCCGGTTCATCGGCAGCGGCGCCATCCTGAACGAGGTCGTCAAGGCCGCCGAGTGGCTCGCGGCCGAGGCGGGCGTCGGGTCGGATCTCTGGTCCGCAACCTCCTACAAGCGCCTGCAACGCGACGCCGTCGATTGCGAACGGTGGAACTGGATGCACCCGGGCGAAACGCCGAGGATCCCCTATGTCGCCCGGATGCTCGCCGGCGGCAAGGGACCCGTCGTCGCCGCGTCGGACTACATGAAGGTCCTGCCCGACGCCGTCGCGCGGCATGTGCCCGGACGCTGGATTTCCCTCGGCACCGACGGCTTCGGACGCAGCGACGGACGCGACGCACTGCGCCGGCACTTCGAAGTCGATGCCGCCCACATCGCCGCCGCCGCCCTCGCCGCGCTGGCCGCGGACCAGGCGATCGATGCGAAGGCCGCCGCCGCCGGCATGAAGAAACTCGGTATCGATCCGGAGAAAGCCAACCCATGGACGGCGTGAGACAGAACCCGAGCACTCCGGAACTTCCAAGCCTTGGAAACCCCGACGGCCGGGGGTTCCAATCCTTGGAATCCCGGAACCCCTGAACCCCGGAATCCCCCATGCCCACTCCCTTGAACCTTCCCCCTCTCGGCGAAAACATCGACGGCGGCGACGTCGTCAAGGTGCTCGTGAAGCCCGGCGACGTCCTGCGCGCCGACCAGCCGATCCTCGAGATCGAAACCGGCAAGGCGACGCTGGAAGTCCCCTCGCCCTCCGCCGGCACCGTGGATTCGGTGCTCGTGAAGCCGGGCGACAAGGTGAAGATCGGCGACCCCGTCCTGACCTGGGCCGACGGCGCATCGCCGGCCGCACCGCCGACCGCACCGACGGCAGCCGCCGCCGTTGCGCCGGCCGCGGCGAAGGCCACCGCGGCGGCTCCAGCCGCGCCCCAGGCCCCCGCACCGCTGCAGCCCCAGTTTCCGCCGGACGCCCCGGAACCCGCGGTCGCGCCCGTCATCCCGTCGGCCCGGCCCTCGCGCGTGCCTGTCGCAGCCGCGCCGTCGGTCCGCAAGTTCGCCCGCGAGATCGGCGTCGCCGTCGAGGAGGTCAAGGGCTCCGGCGCGGGCGGACGGATCTCCCTCGACGACGTCAAGCGCCACTCGCGCCAGATCAACACCGGCCGCCAGGTCCATACGCACTGCGCGCTCGATGCCGTGCCGCTGCCGGACTTCTCGAAGTGGGGCGCGGTGGACCGCGAGACCATGACAAAGATCCGCGTCGCAACCGCGGAGCACATGAGCCGCGCGTGGGCGACGATCCCTCACGTGACCCAGCACGACAAGGCCGACATCACGGAACTGGAGTCCCTGCGCAAGCGGTTCGCTCCGCGGGCAGAGGCGGCGGGCGGAAAACTGACCGTGACCTCCATCCTTCTCAAGGTCGTCGCGGCCGCCCTGAAGGTGTTTCCCAAGTTCAACGCAAGCGTCGACATGGGCGGGCGCACGGTCGTCTACAAGAAGTACTACAATCTCGGCATCGCGGTGGACACGGAGCGCGGCCTCTTGGTCCCCGTCCTCCGCGGCGTCGACCGCAAGAATATCGTCCAACTCTCCGTGGAACTCGGCGAGATCTCCCGGAAGGCGCGAGAGGGGAAGATCGCGCCCGACGACCTTCAGGGCGGAACGTTCACCATCACGAACCTCGGGGCCATCGGCGGCTCGTTCTTCACCCCGATCATCAACGCGCCCGAGGTGGCGATCCTCGGCGTCGGCCGCGCAGCCATGGAGCCGGTCTGCGGCCGCAAGGACGGCATCTGCGCCCCCCGCCTGATGATGCCCCTCTCGCTGTCCTACGACCACCGCCTTATCGACGGCGCCGACGGCGCCCGCTTCCTCCGCTGGATCGTCGAAGCCATCGAAGAGCCGATGCTGATCTCGCTGGAGGGATGAGGGATGAAACCGGAAACCTGAAAGAAGATCCGGTCTTCCGACGCCCCCCCTTTCAGGTTTCAGGTTTCATCCTTCAACCCTCGTTCCCCGGCTCAGGTCCTGGAATCCGACGCCGAGCTTCCGCAGCGCGTAGCCGACCTCGCGCAGGTGGTTCCCGTACGACATCATCCAGTGGAATCCCTTCATGCGCTCGAGCAGGGCGACGTCGTCGCCGAGGATGCGCACGTCGCATTGCGAACGGCAGATGTCGAGGAACGGGTTGCCTGCGATCTCGCCCTTGAATCCGAGCCACTCCTTGCACGCAAAATCGGGTACGAGGTTGGTGCACGTCTGTCCGACGCGGAACTCGACCTTCGGCGCGACGCCGTAGTCGGACTCGAAGTGCGTGAGGATCTTCACCGGCTCCAGGCGGCTGCCGTCCATCTTCCGCGGCGCCGTGCAGTGCGCGAGCGTCACGATCCCCCCGTGCGGCGTCGTCGGGTCGTTGAGGAAGACCGGAAGGCCGCTGATGTTGTGCAGCAGCACGCCGGAGGGGATCACGACGAAGTCCGACTCGCAGAACGCGAGCCAGCCTTCGTCGTTGAGGAAGCTCAGCGGCATGCAGGCGGTCGTCTTCGAGATGCCCATGATCGTACCCATGCACGCGTTGACCGTGATCGCCCCCGCGCCCGCCTCCCGCATCAGCTCGCGGAAGACGTCCGTCAGGACGTAGGCCCGGTCGAGAAACTCGCGGCCTGTCTTCATCGAAACGCGCCAGCCGCCGAGCAGCCGCTCCGCCTCCGCGGCGGCCTTGCGGCGACGGACGGGATCGTCCATGGCCGCCTGAAGCCGGGGCGCCAGGGAGGCGTAGGGGACGTCGACGATGTCGAACTTCCACTTCTCCTTCGCGATCACCGGCGCCTGCCGTCCGCCTGCGCCCCAGCCCCCTGCGCCGCCGATCGCCACCATCTTGGTCCCGATCGTGTTGCGCAGGCCCGACAGCGCACGGAGGCGCCATGCGAGTTCCTTGGGATCGTCGATGGCGATGTCGTGGACGTCGAGGCCGGGCTGCCCGTACTCGTCGACCGTCTTCCGCAGCAGGCGCGGATGCACGATCTCGTACCACAGGTAGGCCGGCCCCGGGTCGTGGCGAAGGAACATCAGCGTGTCGCGGTCCGGCGCAATCAGGCTCTCCAGCGTCTTCAAGCCGCCGCCGGCCGCGTAGAGGATCCGGACGTCGCAAGGTTCCTTCGCGGCCTCCGCCGCGGCGGCGTCGCCCTTCACCTTCGCGACCGGCCTGATGTCGAGCGGAACGCCGGCCGACGCCCGCACCGACTCAAGCTCCTTCCCGATGCGCGCCACCTCGGCGTCCGCATCGGCCTCCGTCTGGATGCCGCCCCAACTCCGCCAGCTCGTGCCCTCGCGGCGCACCGGGGTGGAATAGACGAGCACGGGCTGGACGCGCAGGGCGCGCCTCGCCGGCGGACCGCCGGCCTCCGCCGCAAGCACGCCCGTGCCGGCCAGGCCGACGCCCGCCGCCGTGGCGCCGAGGCGCACGACGAACTGGCGGCGCGTCAGGCCGGGGGGCAGGTTGTGGGATAAGCGCAGGTCGCAGCAGGAGCAGCCGTCAGAACAACCCTTCGCATGCATGGCAGTTCCTCCAGTACGCCGCCGATCATGCCACGCCCCGCCCCCGTCCACAACCGCCCAGCCGTGGTCCCGGTCCCACCGGACTCGCCCCGCTGCAGCCATGGTTCCGGTCCCACCGGGCTTGCCCCGGTGGGGAGAAAAAGGCGCACTCCGCACCACACAGCCCACGCGCTCCCGTCCATCACAACCTACAGCCTTCACCCCACAGCCTACAGCCTTCCGCCCTCCGCCCTCAGCCTTCCGCCCCACAGCCTACAGCCTGACAGCCCACAGCCTG
>JADLHC010000007.1 GCA_020849035.1 Planctomycetia bacterium | reverse complement strand
GGTTGAGCTTGAGGTCGGGGCCGACGACGATGACGGAGCGGGCGCTGTAGTCGACGCGCTTGCCGAGGCGGTTCTCGCGGAACCGCCCCTGCTTGCCCTTGATCATGTCGGTCAGCGACTTGAGCGGGCGGTTGTTGGAGCCGAGGACCGGCCGGCGGCACCGGTTGTTGTCGAAGAGCGCGTCCACGGACTGCTGGAGCATGCGCTTCTCGTTGCGGATGAGGACTTCCGGCGCGTTGAGGTCGAGCAGCTTCTTCAGCCGGTTGTTGCGGTTGATGAGGCGGCGGTACAGGTCGTTGAGGTCGCTCGTGGCGAAGTTGCCCGAGTCGAGGAGGACGAGCGGGCGGAGGTCCGGCGGGATCACCGGGATCACGTCCAGCACCATCCACTCCGGCTTGTTCCCCGACGCCATCAGCATCTCGACGAGGCGCAGCCGCTTGATGATGTCCTTCTGGCGCTGCGCGCTCGCGGTCTTCTTCAGGTCCTTGCGGAGCTGGTCGGAGAGCGCGGAGAGGTCCATGCCCTGGAGCAGGAGCTTGACGGCCTCGGCGCCCATGTCGGCCTCGAAGTCGTCGCCGTACTGCTCCTTGTACTCGCGGTACTGCTCCTCGGAGAGAAGCTGCTTCTCCTTGAGGGGGCAGCCTTTCTTGCGCACCTGCGTGACGACGTAGTCCTGGTAGTAGACGACGCGCTCAAGCGAGCTCGTCTTCATCCCGAGCAGCGTCCCGATGCGGCTGGGGATCGTCTTGAAGAACCAGATGTGCGCGACGGGCGAGGCGAGGTTGATGTGCCCCATCCTCTTCCGGCGCACGCGGCTGAGCGTGATCTCGACGCCGCACCGGTCGCAGACGATGCCCTTGTACTTGATGCCCTTGTACTTGCCGCAGAAGCACTCCCAGTCCTTCTCGGGACCGAAGATGCGCTCGCAGAACAGGCCGTCCTTTTCGGGGCGGTAGGTGCGGTAGTTGATTGTCTCGGGCTTCTTGACTTCGCCGTACGACCAGCTGCGGATCTCCTCGGGGGACGCGAGCTTGATCGTCACCGCCGAGTAGTCGTTGATACGGTCGTAAAAGAGATCCATTTCGTTAGATCCCCTTTCGCTTTTCGAGTTTCAGGGACAGCCCGAGGCCCTTGATTTCGTTGGTGAGCACCTCGAACGACATCGGGGTGCCCGGCTCGAGCGTGTTCTCGCCCTTCACCATCGACTCGTAGATCTTGGTGCGGCCGTCCACGTCGTCGGATTTCACGGTCAGGAGCTCCTGGAGGATGTTCGCCGCGCCGTACGCCTCGAGCGCCCAGACTTCCATTTCCCCGAACCTCTGTCCGCCGTACCGCGCCTTGCCGCCCAGCGGCTGCTGGGTGATGAGCGAGTACGGGCCGGTGGCGCGGGCGTGCACCTTGTCGTCGACGAGGTGGTGCAGCTTCATCATGTAGATGAAGCCGACCGTGACGCGCTCGTCGAAGTTCTCGCCCGTGCGGCCGTCGTAGACGACGGACTTGCCGTCGGTCGGGAGGCCGGCCTGGCCGAGCAGCTCGACGATCTCCTGCTCGCTGGCGCCCTCGAAGACGGGGGTCATCGCCCGGAAGCCGAGCCTGCGCGCTGCCCACCCGAGGTGCGTCTCCAGAATCTGGCCGACGTTCATGCGGCTCGGCACGCCCAGCGGGTTGAGGACCATCTCCACCGGCGTCCCGTCGGCGAGGAACGGCATGTCCTCGTCCGGCATGATCCGCGCGATGACGCCCTTGTTCCCGTGGCGGCCGGCCATCTTGTCGCCGACCGACAGGTTGCGCTTTGTCGCAATGTACACCTTCACCATCTCCAGCACGCCCGTCGGCAGCTCGTCGCCCCGCTCCAGGCGGTTGACCTTGCGCTCCTTCTCGTTCTCGAAGACCTCGGCCTTGCGGAAGAACTCGCGGACGGTCGCGGCCGTGCGGTTCCTCTCGCTCGGCTTGTCGAAGTCCCAGCGCTCGACGTCAAGGCGGTCGCGGAGCTCGCGGAGGTCGCGCGCGCCGTTCGAGCGGGCGCCGAATTCCAGCGAGGCCGGGACGGCCCGCCCGACGATCGGCTTGATCTCCTTGATGAGCTCGTTCAGCGCATCCTGCACGCGCGTCTCGAACTCCTTCTCGATCTTCTTCTTCTCCTTCCGGACCTCCTCGCGCTCCTTCTCGGAGAGCGAGACCTTCCGGCTGAACTTGTGCGTGTCGAGCACGATTCCCTCCACGCCCGACGGCACCTCCAGCGAGTCGTTCTTCACGTCCTCGCCCGCCCGGCCGAAGATCACGTGCAGCAGCTTCTCTTCCGGCGTCAGCTCCGACTTCGACTTCGGAGCCACCGTGCCGACCAGGATGTCGCCGGGCTTGACCCGCGTGCCGACCCGGATCACCCCGTCCTCAGCCAGGTTCCGCAGCTGCTTCTCCGAGACGTTCGGGATGTCGCGCGTGAACTCCTCGCGCCCCAGCTTCGTCTCCCGGATCTCGATCTCGAACTCCTCGATGTGGATCGAGGTGTACTTGTCGGACTTGATCAGGCTCTCGCCGACGATGATCGCGTCCTCGAAGTTGTACCCGTCCCAGGACATGAACGCCGCCAGCACGTTCTTGCCCAGCGACAGCTCTCCCGAGGACGTCGCCGCACCGTCCGCGATCACCTGCCCCTTCGCCACCTTCTGCCCCATCTTCACGATCGGCCGCTGGTTCAGGCACGTGCGCTCGTTCAGCCCGACGAACTTGCGAAGCGGGTACTCGTGCTCGTCCACCTTGATCATGACGGCGTCGACGAAGGTCACCGTGCCCGCCTTCTTCGCCACCACCACCATCGCGCTGTTCTCGGCGACGTACTTCTCCATCCCCGTCCCGACGACCGGCGCCTCCGTGATGAGCAGCGGCACCGCCTGCCTCTGCATGTTCGAACCCATCAGCGCGCGGTTCGCGTCGTCGTGCTCGAGGAACGGGATCAGCGCCGCCGAGACGCCCGTCATCTGCTTCGGCGACACGTCCATGTAGTGCACGTCCTCGCGGGCCACGAACATGAACTCGCCGTTCACCCGCGCGATCACCTTCTCGTCCGAAATGTGCCCCTTGCCGTCCACCTTCAGGTCCGCCGGGGCCATGATCTTGTCCATCTCCTCGTTGGCCCGCAGCATCTTCACCTCGTCCGTCACCCGGCCGTTCTTCACCACCCGGTACGGCGAGATCAGGAACCCGTACTCGTCGATCGTCGCGTAGATGCCGAGGCTCGAGATGAGGCCGATGTTCGTGCCTTCCGGCGTCTCGATCGGGCAGATCCGGCCGTAGTGCGAGATGTGCACGTCGCGCACCTCGAACCCCGCCCGCTTCCGGTTCAAGCCCCCGGGACCCAGCGCCGACAGCCTCCGCTCGTGCGTCAGCTGCGCCAGCGGGTTCGTCTGGTCCACCACCTGCGACAGCTCGCCGCGGCCGAAGAAGAACTCGATCGCGCTCGACACCGTCTTCGCGTTGATCAGGCTCCGAGGCGTGATCTGCTCCTGGTTGTCCAGGTTCAGCCGCTCCCCGATCGTCCGCTTCAGCCGCAGGAATCCCTTCCGGATCTCCTCCGCCGCCAGCTCGTCGATCGTCCGCACGCGCAGGTTGCCGAGGTGGTCGATGTCGTCCGCGAACCCCTCGCCCTTGCGCATCTTCATGATGTACTGGATCGCGTGGACGATGTCCTCCTTCATCAGGACCTGGTCCTCCGGCCCCTTCTCGATCCCGAACTTGCGGTTCAGGCGGAACCGCCCGACGCGGCCCAGGCGGTAGCGGGAGGCGTCGAAGAAGCGCTCGTTGAAGAGGGCCTTGGCGCGGTCCAGTTGCTGCGGCGTGCCGGGGCGGAGGCGGGCGTAGATTTTGAGAAGGGCGTCCTCGTGGGACTTGGTCGGGTCCTCGGCGAGGGTGTTGACGACGGAGGGGTCGTCGAGCTTCTCGATGATCTCGACTTCCTTGATCTCCTCGCGGGCGGCGATGATCTTGATGGAGCCGTCGAGCAACTCCTTGCCGGCGGGAACCAGCTCCTTCTGCGTCTCGGGGTCGATGATCGGGTCGACGAGGAACTTGCCCTTCAGCTGCTCGGGGTCCTTGCCGACCTTGATCTTCTTGGTCTCGTGGAAGAGTCGGATGAGGTCCGCGTTGGTGGAGTACTCGGGCGACATCGCGCGGAGGAAGGTCGTCGCGGGGATCTTCCCGCTCTGGTCGATGCGGACGTAGAGCGATTCCTTCTTGCCGACCGAGAGCTCGATCCAGCTCCCGCGCTCCGGGACGATCCAGCAGCTGTGCAGCTTCTTGTCGCCGGTCTTCTCCTCGGTGAAGTCGATGCCCGGGGAGCGGTGGAGCTGCGACACGATGACGCGCTCGGCGCCGTTGATGATGAACTCGCCGCCGCCGATCATGAGCGGGATCTCGCCGAGGTAGACGTCCTCCTCGATCGGCTCGGCCTTCTGCAGGCGCAGGCGCACCTTCAGCGGCGCGCCGTACGTCAGCCGCAGCCGCCGGCACTCGTCCGGCGTGTACCGCGGCGGGCGGAGCTCGTAGCCCAGGTACTGCAGCTCCATCGACCCGTCGTACGACGGGATCGGGAAGATCTCCTGGATCAGGGCCTCGAGGCCGGTCTTTTCGCGCTTGGAGGGCGCGAGGTCGGCCTGGAGGAAGCGGTCGTACGCCCTGGTCTGGATGTCGACCAGGTTCGGGATCGGTGCGGCTTCGCCGACCTTCCCGAAATTGCGGATGTCCATGGGGGCTCCCTTGAGAGACACGGGGACCTCGGTCTCGGACCGTCGCCAACGTCACCGTCGCCCGCGGCGAGCTCCCGCCTCCACTCCGGCTTCCCCCGCGCTGAAGGCGGGGACCACGCCGGCTCCACGGCTGGGAATCGCGTTGAGAACGGCGCGCCGGGGTGTTTCACCGCCCCGGCGCGCCGGAATTCGACTTCTTCTAGCTGCCCTTGATCTTGACCGCGCCGCCGGCCGCCTCGATCTCCTTCTTGATCTTCTCGGCGTCCTCCTTCGACAGGCCCGTCTTCAGCGGCTTCGGGGCCTCGTCCACCAGCTGCTTCGCCTCCCTCAGGCCGAGGTCGGTCAGCGTCCGGACGACCTTGATCACGCCGATCTTCTTGTCCGCCGGGCTGGGCTCCAGGATCACGTCGAACGACGTCGGGGCCTCGGCCGCCGCCGCAGCCGGAGCCGCGCCGCCGCCGCCGCCGCCCGCCGGCGCCGCGACCGCAACCGCGGCCGTCACGCCGAACTTCGCCTCGAACTGCTTCTTCAGGCCCGACAGCCACATCACCGAGCCCGCAGCGATCGTCTCGAGGACAACCTGCGTCTTCTCGTCGTCCGACAGGCCCTTCACCGTGTTCAGCACGCCAGCAACGTCACCCATCTCAAGCCTCCTGATGATTACGACCGGTTTTTGAAATTTGTCCGAGAACGCTACGCCGATGCCGGCGCGCCGCCCTCCTTCGACTTCTTGTCCTCCAGCGCCTTCAACAGCCCCGCCGTGTCCTGCAGCAGCGCGTTCAGGCAGCCCGCGATGTCCGTCATCGGCTGGGCGAGCAGGCCCGCGATCTGCGACAGCAGCGTCGTCCGGTTCGGCATCGTCGAAAGCTGCTTGACCTGGTCGAGCGACAGCAGCTTGTTCTCGAGGATCCCCGACTTGATCTCCAGCTTCTTGTTCTTCTCCTTCCACGCCAGCAGCTTCTTCGCGACGTCCGCAGGATCCGGGCCGTGAACGAGAGCCGTCATGCCGCTCAGCGTCTTCTCCAGCCCCGCGATCCCCAGGTCCTTGAACGCCCTCGCCGCCAGCGAGTTCTTCAGCACGTCCACCTCGATCTTCGCGGCACGCAGCTCCTTCCGGAGAGCGTCCGCCTGCTTCCCGTCGAGGCCGCGGAAATCAATGAACACCCCCGCGACGAGGCCCTTGTAGCGCCCCGTCACCTCCTTCATCATCCGGGTCCGGATCACCTTGGACATTCCTCGGCCTCCTTACTGGACGTCCAGGGGGATGCCCGGAGTCATCGTTCCGGAAAGGACGACCTTCCTGAAGTAGTTCCCCTTCAGGCCCGCCGGCTTGATCGACCTGATGTGGTCGACGATGAAGGACACGTTGTCCTTCAGCTTCTCCGGCGCGAACGACATCTTCCCGACCGCGACCATGATGCTGCCGCCCGCGTCGGCCCGGTACTCGATCTTGCCGGCCTTGAACTCGCGGACCGCGTTCGTCACGTTCTCGGTCACCGTCCCGTTCTTCGGGCTGGGCATCTTCCCCTGCGGCCCCAGCACCTTTCCCAGCCGGCTGATCTTCTTCATCATGGCCGGTACCGCGATGGCCACGTCGAAGTCCATCCAGCCGCCTTCCACCTTCTTGGCCAGGTCGTCCGACCCGACCTCGTCCGCTCCCGCCGCCTTCGCAGCCTCGGCGTCCGCGCCCTCGGCGAATACGACCACCTTGCGCGCCTTGCCGATGCCGTGAGGAAGCGAGATCGCGCCGCGAAGGGCCTGTTCGGCCTTCTTCACGTCGAGCAGAAGGGCGAACGACACGTCCACGGTCTGGTCGAATTTCATCCCGTCGAACTTCTTCAGGATGCCGACCGCCGAGGCCACGTCGTAACGCTTCTTCGGATCGACGAGCGCCGCGTTCTTGCGGTACTTCTTGCTGCGCTTCTTCATCCGCATCTCCTGCCGGGCCGCTGCCTCCGGAGAGGTCGCCAACCCCCGGCCGCGGCTCGGCATCCGCCGGGGGACACTTCGAATGGGCCGTCAGCGACGGCCCTGGTTTCGTGGGTCTGCTACTTCTTCGCCGGGATTCCCTCGACCTTGATGCCCATGTTCCGGGCGGTGCCCGCGATCATCCGGGCGCCCATCTCGAGGTCCGCGGTGTTGATGTCGGCGAGCTTGGCCTTCGCGATGTCCTTGCACTGCTGCCAGGTCACCTTGCCGACCTCTTCCTTGCTCGGCGTCGCCGAGCCCTTGACGATCCCCGCCGCCTTCTTGAGCAGCACGGAGGCCGGCGGGGACTTGATGATGAAGTCGAACGTGCGGTCCTTGTAGACCGTCACGATCACCGGGAAGATCGTGCCCGCGTCCTTCTTGGTCGCGTCGTTGAACTTCTTCACGAACTCGCCGATGTTCACGCCGTGCTGGCCCAGCGCGGGGCCGACCGGCGGCGCCGGCGTCGCCTGGCCGCCGGGGCACTGCAGCTTCACTTTCGCGGTGACTTCCTTGGCCATCGGTCTTCTCCCTTGGATGGTGCGCTTTGGGGACTCGTCCCCGAGCACCGACCTCGAGTGGGCAGTGGGCAGGAGGCAGTGGACAGGATCAGCCGGGATTGAGGAGGCCGTTCCTGCCCACTGGGCCCTGCCGACTGCCCACTGCCTTTAGATTTTCTCGATCTGCCAGCTCTCCAGCTCGACCGGCGTCGCGCGCCCGAAAATCGTGATCGTCACGCGCACCAGCCCCTTCTCAGGGATGATCTCCTCGACCACCCCGTCCATGTTCTCGAAAGCGCCCTCCTTGATCCGGACGCTGTCGCCCTTCTGGAAGTTGATCACGAGCTTGGGTTTGTCCACGCTCGCGGTCGTCGTCATCAGGATCTTGTCCACCTCGTGCTGCGCCATCGGGTGCGGCTTTTTCGAGCCGAGGAAGTCGCCGATCCCCGGCGTCTCGCGGACCAGGTACCAGGCCTGCTCCGGAACGTCGCCGCTCGTCGTGTCCGCCTCGACCAGCAGGTAGCCGGCATACAGCTTCCGGTCCCGCACCCG
The DNA here is from genome assembly GCA_020849035.1 of Planctomycetia bacterium. GTDB lineage: Bacteria > Planctomycetota > MHYJ01 > WSZJ01 > WSZJ01 > WSZJ01. The sequence continues at coordinate 2,550 of JADLHC010000007.1, read as the reverse complement.
TTTCTTGCCCGACTTGATCTCCGTCACCTTCTCGCTCGGCACGAGCACCCGCGTCAGGACCGCGTCCAGCCCCGCCGCCTTCACGCGCCGCTCCAGCGAGTCGCGAACCTTGTCCTCGCGACCGCTCTGCACCCTCACGACGTACCACTGTTTCGCCACGGCAGTCCTAGCCCCCCATGAGCCCGGATTTGAAGAACAGCATCCGCAGCAGGACGTCCACAACGGTCACGAACCCGCCGATGATCGCGATGGAGACGAACACCACGATCGAGCTCCCGACGAACTCGTGCTTCTGCGGCCACGACACCCGGTGCATCTCCGCTTCCGTGTCGATCAGGAACTCGGCGAGGCGCTTGTGGTTGACGATGAAGAGGTAGACGAGGAAGCAGCCCCCGAAGAACACGAGCGTGGAGGTGATGAGCCCGACCGTCAGGCCCTCCTTGATGCCTGGGAGGGTCTTTGCGAGCTGGTACCCCCAGAAGGTGCGCCCGACGTTGATGCCGTTCTCGTACTTGTTCATGCCGATGAAGTTGTACAGGGAGTGCGCCCCGAACAGGACGAGGAGCATCAGGAGCACGCCGGCGACCCAGCGTGCCCAGGTGCCCTGCCCGGGCTTGTAGTACTTCACCTCGACGTTCTTCGTTGCTTCTGCCATGGCCCCTATCGAGAAAACGAGCCCGGGCCGCCCGCCTGAGCGGACGGTCCGGGCGATGCTCGCTGGCAGGGCTGGAGGGACTCGAACCCCCAACCGGCTGATTTGGAATCAGCTGCTCTACCAAATTGAGCTACAGCCCTGTTTGTACGCCTCCCCCGGAAAGGCGCCGGGGGTGAGTCGGCAATCCCTACTTCTTCCGCTCCTTGTGCACTCGGTGCATCCGGCACTTGGGGCAGAACTTCATCTTTTCGATCTTCTGGCCCTGCTTCAGCGTCGACATCGTCTTCGTCGTGCGGTAGTAACGCGTCCCGCACTCCGTGCACTCCAGGAACATCGGCTCGCGCGGCGGCATGGGGGTCCTTTACTCGAGGATCTTCGTCACGACGCCCGCGCCGACCGTCTTGCCGCCTTCACGCACCGCGAACCGCTGCTGCTCCTCCATCGCGATCGGCGAGCCGAGCTCGATGTCGAACTGGGCGTTGTCGCCGGGCATGACCATCTCGACGCCCTGCTGCAGCTTGACGGAGCCGGTGACGTCGGTCGTGCGGAAGTAGAACTGCGGGCGGTAGCCCGAGAAGAACGGCGTGTGGCGGCCGCCCTCCTCCTTCTTGAGGATGTACACCTCGGCCTTGAACTTCGTGTGCGGCTTCACGCTCCCCGGCTTGCAGAGCACCATGCCGCGCTCCAGCTCGTCCTTTTCGACGCCGCGCAGGAGGAGGCCGACGTTGTCGCCCGCCTCGCCCTGGTCCAGGATCTTGTTGAACATCTCGACGCCCGTGCAGACCGACTTCCGGTTCTCCTTCCCGAAGCCGATGATCTCGACGTCGTCGTTGATCTTGACGACGCCGCGCTCGATGCGGCCCGTGGCGACCGTGCCGCGGCCCTTGATCGAGAACACGTCCTCGATCAGCATCAGGAACGGCTTGTCCTTCGGGCGGACCGGCTCGGGGATGTACGTGTCGAGCGCCTTGAGCAGGTCGTTGATGCACTTGTTGGCGGCGGGATCGGCCGGGGCCTGCATCGCCTTGAGGGCGGCGCCGCGGATCACCGGGATCTCGTTGCCGGGGAACTGGTACTTGTTCAGCAGGTCGCGGATCTCGAGCTCGACCAGATCGAGCAACTCCGGATCGTCGACGAGGTCCACCTTGTTGAGGAAGCAGACGATCCGCGGCACGCCGACCTGGCGCGCCAGCAGCACGTGCTCCTTCGTCTGCGGCATCGGGCCGTCCGCCGCGCTCACCACCAGGATCGCGCCGTCCATCTGCGCGGCGCCCGTGATCATGTTCTTGATGTAGTCCGCGTGGCCCGGGCAGTCCACGTGCGCGTAGTGACGGTTGTCCGTCTGGTACTCGATGTGCGAGATCGAGATGGTGATGCCACGCGCGCGCTCTTCCGGCGCGTTGTCGATCTCCTCGAACTTCGAGTAGTCCGCAAAACCGCGCAGCGACAGCACCTTCGTGATCGCGGCCGTCAGCGACGTCTTCCCGTGGTCGACGTGACCGATCGTCCCGATGTTCAGGTGCGGCTTCGTCCGCTCGAATACGCCCTTCGCCATCTCTCTCTCCTCTGCCCGGTCGCGGGTTCCTGTCGGTGCGGCCTAGGAGGCCGCACCGGCCTTCCGCTTGCTGCCGATTTCCTCGGCGATCGCCTGCGGAACGCGGTCGTAGTGATCGAATTCCATGGAGTACGTGGCGCGGCCCTGCGACATCGACCGCAGGTCGGTCGAGTAGCCGAAGGTTTCCGCCAGCGGCACCATCGCCCGGATAACGCGGGTGTTGCCGCGCATCTCGGAGCCTTGCACCATCCCCCGGCGGCTCGAAAGGTCGCCGAGGATGTCGCCGAAGTAGTCGTCCGGCGTGGTGACTTCCATCTTCATGATCGGCTCCAGCAGCACG
>JADLHC010000006.1 GCA_020849035.1 Planctomycetia bacterium | reverse complement strand
TTTCAGCATGTGGATCAACGGAAAGGAGATGACCGGCGAGGTCGTCGAGAAGGAAAGAGCCCGGCAGATCTACAACAGCTACAAGCCTCAGAAGCGGGACCCGGGCTTGCTCGAGCAGGTGGATTTCCGGACGTTCGAGATGCGCGTCTTCCCCATCGCGCCGAACGGCGACCAGCGCGTGCAAGTCGAGTACTACCAGGAGCTCGACGCCGACCACGACTGGTTCCGTTACGTCTACCCGCTCGCGACGACGACACGCCCGCAGGCGGACACCCGGACGACCGGGAGGTTTGCAATCGCGTTCGAGGCAAAGTCGGAGGTGCCGATCGCCGCGGTCGAGAGCCCGAGCCACTCGAACGACTTCGTGGTCGCGACTCACGGCGCGGACCACGTCCAGGCGAGCCTTGAGCGGAAGGGCGGGCGACTCGACCGCGACGTGGTGATCGACCTCCACGCGGCGCGGCCGAAGACCGGCATCGACGTGGTCACCTCCCGCGCCGGCCGCGAGGACGGCTATTTTCTGCTGAGCCTGACCGCGGGCGAGGATCTCGCGAAGCTCGACACGGGCATGGACTACGTCTTCGTCCTCGACAGCTCCGGCAGCATGGGCGACGACGGCAAGCTCGCGATTTCGAAGGAATCCGTCCTCGCCTTCCTGCGCACGTTGGATGCGGACGACCGTTTCGAGGTCATGACCTTCAACGTCCAACCCTACCCGCTCTTCAGCGCACTCCGGGCGCCCGACGCCTCCGCGCTGGAACAGGCGGGCTCGTTCCTGAACACGCAGACCGCGCGCGGCGGCACCGTACTCAACCCCGCGATGACCACGGCCTACAAATACGGCGGCCCCGACCGACCGCTCAACGTCGTCGTCTTGAGCGACGGCCTCGCCGAGCAGCGCGATCGCGCCGAGTTGCTGCAGCTCATCCAGAACCGACCGCGCAACGCGCGCGTGTTCTGCATCGGCGTCGGCAACGACGTGAACCGCCCGCTGCTCGAGCAGATGGCCGAGGACAGCGGCGGGCTGGCGGCCTTCCTGTCCCGTACCGACAACTTCGACCGCCAGGCGCAGGCCTTCCGCCGCAAACTCATGAGGCCCGCCGCCTCCGGCGTGCAGATCGCGATCCAGGGCGTCGAGACGTACGACCTCGAACCCGCGGTCCTGCCCGACCTGCACCACGGCGTGCCGGTCCGGATTTACGGTCGCTATCGCGGCAGCGGCCGCGCAAAGGTTTCCGTGAAGGCCGACGTCCGCGGCGCTCCGCTCCGGCAGACCGCCGACCTCGAGTTCCCGGGTGACGATCCCCGCAATCCCGAGATCGAGCGCATGTGGGCATGGAAACGCGTCGACCGGCTGCTGAAGACGGCGGACCGTGCCGGCTCTCGCGCGCCCGTGACCGCCGAGATCGTCGCGTTGGGCGAGGCCTACTCGATCGTGACGGAGTACACCTCGTTCCTTGTGCTGGAGAACGACGACGAGTATCGGCGGTGGAAGATCGAACGCCGCAATGCCGACCGCACCGGCCGGGACCGCGCCGCCCAGGCAGGCCGCGAGGCGGGGCTGGAGAAGCTGCGCCGGAGGGCGATGGCCGATATCGGCCCGCAGCCCGTCGAGCGTACCGCCTCCCCGCGGTCCGCGCCGCAGGCGCCCGCGACCGCCGCCCCCACCGCATCGCCCGCGAGCGCGCCGGCGCCCGCGCAAACGACACGCAATCCGCGGGGAGTCGACTTCGGATCCGGCGGTGGCTCCGGTCCCGTCGGCCCGCTGTTCGTGCTCGTCTCCGCGTGGCTCGCGCGCCGCCGGAGAAACGGATGAGCGTGTGCGCCCCAAGGGCGACGTACAGGGAAGGGAGGTCCGCGCCGCCCGGCGCGGACCTCCTGGTCCTCGCTGCGCTGATCGCGTGGGCCAGCCTCCCGCTGCTGGCGGGCCGCGTTCCGCTCGGGCTGGTCTACTTTCCCGAGCTGGTTGCAGAGGGCGAACGGTGGCGGATCCTCACGCACGCGTTCGCGCATGTGTCGCTGTACCATCTGGCCCTCGACGCGGGCGCATTCCTGATGCTCTACCACCAACTCCGTCCGCTGGGAGCGGCGCGCCGAATGCTGGTCGCCGCCACGGCGGCTGCCGGAAGCCTGGCCGCGGCACACCTGGGTCCGGGCATCTACGAGCGGGGCCTCTGCGGACTCTCCGGCGCCGCGCACGGCCTCATGGCGGCCACCGGGCTCGACATGGCCTTCGCCGGGTCCGGCCGTGCACGCTCCGCGGGCATGGCCTCGCTCGTGCTGGTCGCGGGAAAGAGCCTGATCGAGGCGGCGACGGGATCGGTATTCTTCTCCGACTTCCACCTTGGCAGCATCGGCAACCCGATCGCGATCTGCCACCTCGGCGGCGTCCTTGGGGGCGCGGCTGCATGGACCGGCCTCCGGTTCGCGCCGCGAAAAGCGCTTGCGCGCGACGGGGGCGGCGGTACACTGCTGGCGAAATGACGGCGGCACGGCATTGGGGTTGGCGGGTTCCACGCGGGGTTCCGCGCGGGTGCTGATGCCGTTGCGCCATGCGTACGAAGGACCCCGGGACGAACCCGGGGTTTTGCGTTTCGGAGGGTTTCAGGTTTCGGGTGTCAGGTGTCGGGTGGGGTAGACAGGAGGGGGCCGGGTCCTTCCTGACACCTGAAACCTGACCCCTCGGCGTGACACCCCGGCGGAGAGTGGGATGCTTGCGAAGCGTATCATTCCGTGTCTTGACGTGACTGGCGGGCGGGTCGTGAAGGGCGTGAAGTTCGTCGAGCTTCGCGACGCCGGCGATCCCGTCGAGTGCGCGCGCGCCTATGAGGCGCAGGGCGCGGATGAGCTGACGTTTCTCGACATCACCGCCTCGCACGAGGGCCGGGACACGATGGTGGAGATCGTCCGCGCCGTCGCCCGCCAGGTTTTCATGCCGCTGACCGTCGGCGGAGGCATCCGC
>JADLHC010000005.1 GCA_020849035.1 Planctomycetia bacterium | reverse complement strand
TTCCGCCCCGACGGCGCCGCCATCGCCTTCGCCGCCGACCCCGGCGGCACCTTCCACCTCTTCATCCTGGACCTCCCAACCTCCGCCGTCACCCGCGTCACCGACGTCCCCGGCGGCGCCTTCTCACCCCGCTGGACCCCGGACGGCCGCGAGATCGTCTTCACCGTCTACCGCCACGGCCGCTTCACCACCTGGTCCACGCCCCCCCGCACCGCACCCGCCCCCGCCGAGTTCGCCGACCCCGCGCGCGCCGCCGGAGCCGCTAGCTTCACGCGCGGTCTCATCGAAACCTACGAGGTCGAACCCTACGAAAGCCACATCCGCTTCGAGTCCATCCTCCCCACAGGCGCACGCCTCTCCGACATCCTCGAACACCACCGCTTCGACACCGGCGTCGACTACAAGTTCCGAAGCGGCGGCTACGACCTCGGGATGGACGTGACCTACACCAACCGGAGCCTGCGCCCCGACTTCAGCGCCGGCGTCGCCGCGACGACGCAGAGGGACTCGAGCGGAAGCGATTCGACGTTCGGCGGGATGCTCGGAGTGTCCTATCCGCTGGATTCGAGCACGCGGGTGTCGCTGGAGCTGTTCGCGAGGGAGAAGATCCGGCACGAGGTGTCGGAGGCGGACCGGGACCTGCCGCGGCGGACGTTCGAGGACGGACTCGACGTGAAGGTCGTCCGCCGGAACATCACGAGCCGGAGGCACAACCCGATTTCGGGGTACTTTGTCGCGCTGCAGGCGACGGTGTGGGCTCCGTGGATGGGAAGCGACGTGGACCGTGTGAACTATCGTGGGGAGGGGCGGCTGTACCTGGAGCTCTGGCACGACCACGTGCTGGCGGTGCGGATGGCGGCGATCCACTCGACGGGACCGGACCGCGACTCGCTGTCCCTCAAGGACCGTGTCCGGGCCTACGACTCGGGCGAACCGCGCGGCACGGACGTGATCTGGGCCAACGCGGAGTTCCGGTTCCCGATCTGGCGCGACATCGACTGGGTCTCCCCGGCCGAGCTGGTTCTCCTCAAGGACCTGCGCGGCATCGTCTTCACCGACGCCGGCGTGATCAGCCAGGAGGAAAACGTCATGAACATGCTCGCCTACCCCGTCCGCGAGGAGTGGCACTGGTCGGCGGGCGTCTCGCTCCAGTTCGACCTCTTCCTGGTCGAGCGCAAGTACCTCCCCGTCATCATCACGCTGGTCAAGGCGCTGGACCGGACCGAGGAAGCTCCGCGCGGGATCAGATTCGAAGTGAACTTCGAGCTGGCGTTCTAGGCCGCGCGAATGCCCGGGCGGGCCGGACCGCGCGTGGAGCCTGGACGGGAGGGGCGGCGACGGGCTTTCCCGCCGGACTACCCCGCCGGTCTCGCGTCCCCGCCGGGACCGGGCTCAGCCGCGCCCTTTTCGCCGGCCGCGGGCGTTTCGGCCGTGAGGAAGTGCTCGAGGGCGAAGAGCGCCGCGCCGACGCAGATGAAGGAATCCGCGACGTTGAACACGGGGAAATTGATCGCGTAGACGTAGATGAAGTCCCTCACGGCCCCCGTGTCGATCCGGTCGTAGAGGTTCCCCACGGTCCCGCCTGCGATGAACGACAGGGCCACCGTGAAAGGCCACGTCGGCTTCTTCGTCCGAAGGAACGCCCCGATGATCACCGGCAGCGCGATGATCGAGAGCGACGCGATGAACCAGCGCGCCTTCTGCTCCGAAAGCAGCCCCCACGCAACTCCCTTGTTCAGCGCAGTCTCCCACCGCAACCCGGGGAGCACGTCGATGTGCTTCCCGCGGCCCGGCGGCCCGAGCGTCGCGAACATGTACGACTTCGACCACAGGTCCAGGATCGCCGCAACGGCAAGCACGGCAAAAAAAACGGCGCGGCGAGTGTTCTTCGCCGCGCCGGTCATCGCCAGCTCCGCCGCCATGGATCCCGGGACCTAGCGGCCCCCCTCGCCTTCTTCCTTGCGCTTGCAGTCCAGGCAAAGCGCCGCGTGCGGGATCGCCTTCAGCCGCTCCTTGGGGATCGGTTTCAGGCACTCCTCGCAGACCCCGTACGTCCCCTCCCCGATCCGCTCCAGCGCCTCCTCGATCGCGCCCAGCTCCGCCTCCTCGTTCTCGATCAGCCCGAGCGTGAAGTCCTGCTCGAACGTGTCGCTCCCCATGTCGGCCATGTGGATCGGCATGCTCGAAAGATCCCCCGTCGCATCCTGCCGCGAGCGCCTCAGCGCCTCGTCTTCCATCTTCGTGACGTTGCCGGACAGCGCGTTGCGCCGCTCCAGCAGCCAGCCCCGGTACGTGTCCAGCTCCGCCTTGGAGCACGGGCTCTTCACCACCGGCTTCTCGGGCGCCGGCTTCCGCTCCTTCGCGCTCCCGTTCTTCTTCGAGTCCTTCTTCATCACACCCCCGATCGCCGGCGGATCCTGTTACCCCTTCTTTGCCTCTCCGGACTTCGCGGACTTCTTCTTCACGGGCTTCGCCGCCCCTGCCTTCGCGGGCGCCTTCTCCTTCTTCGCTTCCGCCTTCGCAGGAGCGGGCGCCGGCGCCGCCTTACCGGCCGCAGGCGACTTCTTCGCCTCCTCGATCTGGCGCTCCCGGATCACCGTGTGTATCCGGGCCAGTTCGCGACGCAGTTCGCGAAGCGCCTGGGGATTCTCGATGACGTCGGTGACGCGGCGGAAGCGGAGGTTGAAGTGCTCCTCGTGGATCTTCTTCACCTGCGTCCTGAGGTCGTCGGTCGACTTCTGGCGGATCTCGGCGATTTTCACAGGCCGTGCCTCCTGCGGATCATGCGGGTCTTGATCGGCATCTTGTGGGCGATGATGTTGAACACCTCGCGGGCGCCCTCGTCCGGGAGTCCGGAGAGCTCGTAGAGGACCTGGCCGGGCCGGATGACCGCGGCGTAGAACTCAGGCTCGCCCTTGCCCTTGCCCATGCGGGTCTCCAGGGGCTTCTTGGAGATGGGCTTGTGCGGGAAGACGCGGATCCAGAGGCGGCCGTTCTTTCCGATGTGGTGGGCGGCGGCCATGCGGCCGGCCTCGAGGACGCGAGCGGCGAGCCAGCACTCCTCGAGCGCCTGCAGGCCGTACTCGCCGAACGCCACGTACGTGCCGCGGGTCGCGTTGCCCTTGATCCGGCCACGCTGCGACTTGCGGAACTTGATGCGGCTGGGCATCAACTGCATGACACGTCTCCTGTTGCGGGTCTCCGGCGCACGGGGCGCCGGTTGTTTACGAGGGTTTCGCGGGCGGAGGAGCGGACGGCGGGCGGGGGCCGGAAGGACGCGGGCCGCCGAACCCGCCCGGGCGAGGACCGCGCGGGCCGCCGGGACCGCGCGGGCCGCCGGGACCGCGGGGACCGCCGGGACCGCGACCACGGTCCGGTCCCCGGTCGGGACCGCCGAACGGGCGCGGAGCCATCGGCCGAGGCGGCTTCGGCGGCGCAGGCTCCTGCAGCCCCGTCCGCCGCTTCGCCTCCGGAAGCTGCTCCCCCTTGTAGATCCACGTCTTCACGCCGATCGTCCCCTTCGTGTGCACCGCCGTCGCGCGGCCGTAGTCCAGGATCGCGCGAAGCGTGTGCAGCGGGACGCTGCCCAACGAGAGCGTCTCGGACCGCGCAATCTCCGCGCCGCCGATCCGCCCCGCCACCGTGATCTTGATCCCCTGCGCGCCGGCCTTCAGCGACGTCTCCGCCGCCTTGCGCATCGCCCGGCGGAACGGAGCCCGCTTCTGCAGCTGCTCCGCCACCTGCTCCGCCACCAGCGTCGCCGAGAGCTCCGGCGTGTCGATCTCCTTGATCTTCAGCTCCACCTTGTGCCCGACCACCTTCTCCAGCTCCGCCTCCAGCTCCTCCACTTTCGCGCCGCGCCGCCCGATGATCACGCCCGGACTCCCCGCGTGCACGATCACCGTCGTCGTCTCCCTCGTCCGCTCGATCTCGATCTTCGGGATCTGCGCGAAGGCATAGTTCTTCTTGATGAAGCGCCGGATCTTCTGGTCCTCGACGAGGAACTTCCCGAACTCCTTCTTCGTCGCGAACCAGCGGCTGCGGAACTCCTCGGTGATGCCGAGGCGGAAACCCGTCGGGCAGATCTTCTGACCCATGGTTATCCCTTCTTCTCGTCAGTGGTCTTCTTGGCCGGCTTCTCGTGCTGACCGCCGTGCTTGTGCTCGGGCTCGTGGCGGTGCGCATGCTCGTGGTGCTGGTGGTGCGCCTCGGGATGCTCGTGCCCCTTGCCGTGCACGTGCCCCTCGCCGCCGTGCCCGTGGTCGTGGCTGTGGTCGTGCGAGTGCGCCGCGGCCTTCCCCGCGTCCGCCTTCGCGTCCTTCTCCGCCTTCTTCCCCTTCGGGCCGCGCTTCTCCTTCTTCGGCTCCTCCGGCTTCGGCCCCAGCACCACCGTCACGTGGCTCGTCCGCTTCAGGATCGGCACCGCGCGCCCCTGCGGCGCAGTCCGCCACCGCTTCAGCGACGTCCCGCAGTCGATCATCAGCCCCTCGACGCGCAGTTCCTCCACGTCGATGTCCAGGTTCCGGTCGCTCGTGATCGACTCCGCGTTCGCGATCGCGCTCTTGAGCAGCTTGTGCAGGAACCTCGCGCCGCGCCGGTTCGTCGCCTGCAGGATCTCCAGCGCCCGGTTGACGTTCTGCCCCCGGATCGTGTTCGCCACGTAGCGGATCTTCTGCGGGCTGATCCGCGCGTGCCGCAGCTTCGCGCTGAACTTCTGGTTCTCGACCGCCGCCGTTTCGGCCATGGCTTAGCCTTTCTTCTCGCCGCCGCCGGCCGGGGCCGCCGCGCCGCCGGGCGCCGCCGTTCCGCCGACCGCCGTCGTCTTGATGTCCTTGGTCTTCGCGCCGCTGTGGCCGCGGAAAGTCCGCGTCGGGGCGAACTCCCCGAGCTTGTGACCCACCATGTCCTCCGTCACGTACAGCTTCACGTGCGTCTTGCCGTTGTGGACCAGGAAGTTGTGCCCGATGAACTCCGGCACGATCGTGCAGCGCCGGGCCCACGTCTTGATCGGGCTCTGGTCACTCTTCTTCTTCTGCTTCTCCACCTTCTCGAGAAGCTTCCCGTCCACGAACGGGCCCTTCTTCATCGAACGGCTCATGGACTCTCCTTACGTCTGCTGGAAGCGACCCTTCTTGCGGCCGCGGATGATGAACTTGGAGCTGTTCTTCCTCTTCTTGCGCGTCTTGCCGCCCTTGGCAAGCTTGCCCCACGGCGAGCAGGGGTGACGGCCGCCGCCGCTGCGCCCCTCGCCGCCGCCCATCGGGTGGCTCACAGGGTTCTGCGACGTCCCACGGTTCGTCGGCCGCACGCCCAGCCAGCGCTTGCGGCCCGCCTTGCCGAGCCAGATCGACCCGGCCTCGATGTTGCCCAGCTGCCCGATCGTCGCGCGGCAGGTCAGCGGGACCATGCGCATCTCGCCCGACGGGAACTGCAGGTGCGCGTAGTTGCCTTCCTTCGCCATCACCTGCGCGAAGCACCCTGCGCTGCGCACGATCTGCGCCCCGCGGCCCGGCACCAGCTCCACGCAATGCACCAGGTGCCCGAGCGGCACGCTGCGAAGCGGCATGTTGTTCCCCGGCTTCGGGTCCGGCTTCTCGCCCGCGATCAGCACCTCGCCCTTCTTGAGGTCCTTAGGCGCCACGATGTAGCGCCGCTCGCCGTCCTTGTACAGCAGCCGCGCGATCCGCACGTTCCGGTTCGGGTCGTACTCGATCTCCTCCACCTTCGCGGGAATCTCCAGCTTCTCCCGCTTCCAGTCGATCACCCGGTACATCTTCTTGTTCCCGCCGCCGTGGTGCCAGCAGGTGATCGAGCCGCTGTTGTTCCGGCCGCCCGTCTTGCGAAGCGGCTCCAGCAGGCCCTTGTGCGGCTTGCCCGTCGTGAGCTCGGCGAAATCGCTGGTCGTCGCGAAGCGGCGGCCTGCGGACGTCGGCTTGTAGGCGCGGAGGCCCATGGCTTGTCTCCTAGAAGCCCTCGATGGGCTTCGATTCCTCGGTCAGGGTGACGATCGCCTTCTTCCAGTCGTTCTGCCAGCCCATGCGGGCCTTGAAGCGGCGGGACTTGCCTTTCACCTTCATCGTGCGGACGTGCTTGACCTTGACGCCGGAGTAGATGGTCTGGATGGCGTTGCGGATCTCGATCTTGTTGGCGTCGTTCTTGACGACGAAGGCGTACGCGCGGCTGCGGCCCATGGCGCCCATGGACTTTTCGGTCTGCAGCGGCTCGACGACGATGGTGCGGGGCTCGCGCATTTACTTTTTCTCCTTCTTCGCCGCCGGCGCCGGCGCGGCGGGCTTTGCCGCGCCTTCGGGCTTGCCGCGCTGCTTGATGTTCGGGCGCTTCACCTCGCCCTTCGCCGGATGGGCGGCCTTCGGCACCGGCAG
>JADLHC010000004.1 GCA_020849035.1 Planctomycetia bacterium | reverse complement strand
GGGAGGCGCGCGTTGAGAAAGGACCGGGCCCCGGTCGCCACCGGGGCCCGGCAGGGAGAAACCGGGGCGTCTGCCGCGCCAGGCGGACGGACCGCCCCCGGCCTCCCGTAAACGCCGCCGTGGCCTTCGTCTCGGCGATTCCGGTTTTCTCCGGACGCTCTTCCTTTGATTCCCGCGCCTCCCGACTACAATCGCCCCTCCCGCGAAGCCACCCCCGCACTCTGCTGCGGATGCGCGGGTTCGAAGGCCCGGACAGGACACCTTGCTCAGGAGATCTGCGATGGCGATCAAGATCGGCGTGCTCGGCGGCGACGGCATCGGCCCGGAAGTCTGCCGCGAAGGCCTCAAGGTCCTCGACACCCTGTGCGAGCTCCGCGGCTTCGACGTCGAGCGCATCGAATGGCCCTATGGCGCCGACTACTGCATGGAGACCGGCGGCCCCGGCAGGGGCGTCATCCTCCCCGACTCCATCTGGTCCGAGATCAAGGAGCTCGACGCCATCTTCCTCGGCGCCATCGGAGACCCGCGCTTCGAGGCCGGCGTCCTCGAGTTCGGCATCGTCGGGAACCTGCGTTTCAAGCTCGACCTCTTCGTCAACCTCCGCCCGATCAAGCTCTACAGCGACGAGCTGTGCCCGCTGAAGGGGAAGGGCGTGAAGGACCTGGACATCCTCGTCGTGCGCGAGAACACGGAGGACGCGTACGCCGGGATCATGGGGCACCTGAAGAAGGGCACGCCGGACGAGGTGGCGATCCAGGAGATGATCTACACGCGCAAGGGCGTCGAGCGCGTGATCCGGTACGCGTACAACAAGTGCATGGAGCGGAAGAAGAACTTCAAGCTGAGCCTCGTGGACAAGGCGAACGCGATCCGGGCGCACGACATCTGGCGGCGGACGTTCGCGGAGGTGGGCAAGGAGTTCCCGAAGGTGACGCAGGACGCGATGTACGTGGACGCGTGCACGATGTGGATGGTGAAGAACCCGGAGTCGTTCGACACGGTGGTCACGACGAACCTGTTCGGCGACATCATCACGGACCTGGGCGCGATGCTGCAGGGCGGCCTGGGGATCGCGGCGGGCGGGAACATCCACCCGGGCAAGGTCTCGATGTTCGAGCCGATCCACGGCAGCGCGCCGAAGTACAAGGGCCAGAACAAGGCGAACCCGCTCGCGGCGATCAACGCGATGGGGATGCTGCTCGACCACGTCGGACGGCACGAGGAGGCGGCGATCGTCGAGACGGCGATCGGCAACCTGCTCGCCAGCCGCAAGATCCCCAGCCTCCAGGCCGGGGCGATGCCCTGCGACAGGATCGGCACGCTGGTCGCGAACGAAGTGCGGACGCTGGCCGGCGACAAGCCGCGGAAGCCCGCGGCGCCGAAGAAAAAGGCTCTCGCAAAGAGATAGGGGTCCCATGGGCGAAACACTCCGACGTGCGCAGGACCTGAAGGCCCGCCTCAACGCCCTCCGGGACTCTCTTTGACCTGCCTAAGAAACGGCAGGAACTGGACAGGATCGAGGCGGAGATGGGCGCGGCCGACTTCTGGAACAACCAGGAGGCGGCGAAGAAGAAGGTGCTGGCGCTGAAGGGCCTGAAGGGGCTGGTGGACCCGGTCGAAGCGCTCACGAAGTCCGCGGCAGACGCCGCGGAGCTGGCCGAGCTGGCGGAGGGCGAGAGCGACGCGGCCACGCTGAAGCAGGTCGCCGCGGACTGCGAGAAGATCGAGTCCGACCTCGCCGCGATCGAGCTCCGCACGCTCTTCAGGGACGACAACGACCCGCGCGACTGCTTCGTCGCCATCCAGGCCGGCACGGGCGGCACCGACGCCTGCGACTGGGCGCAGATGCTGCTCCGCATGTACAAGGCGTACTGCGAGCGGATGGGGTTCGAGGCGAAGCTGATCGAGGTGCTGGAAGCCGACGAGGCCGGGATCCGCTCGGCGACCATCGAGGTCCGCGGCCCTTACGCCTACGGGTACCTCAAGGGCGAGCACGGCGTCCACCGCCTCGTCCGCATCTCACCCTTCGACGCCAACCACCGCCGCCAGACCGCCTTCGCCAGCGTGGACGTGACGCCTGAGTTCGAGGAAGAGGACATCGAGATCAAGGAGGCGGACCTCAAGATCGACACGTACCGCTCGGGCGGCGCCGGCGGCCAGCACGTCAACGTCACCGACTCCGCAGTGCGCCTCACGCACATCCCCACCGGCATCGTCGTCGCCTGCCAGAACGAGCGCTCGCAGCCGCTCAACAAGAAGATGGCGCTGAAGTACCTCGCCGCCAAGCTCCACGCCCGCCAGGAGGAGGAGCGCGCCGCGAAGCTCGAGACCGCCCGCGGCGAGAAGGGCCGCATCGGTTTCGGCAGCTCCAGCCAGATCCGGAGCTACACGCTGAATCCCTACCAGCTGGTGAAGGACGCGCGGACGGAGGTGGAGACGGGAAACGTGCAGGCCGTGCTGGACGGACGCCTGGAGGAGTTCGTGGAAGCGTTCCTGAAGTGGAACGCGAAGCGGTAGGGGTTGGTAGTTGGTAGTTGGTGGTTGGTAGTTCGTGGAGGGGCAGGGGAAGGATCGTCCGGCCGTGACCGCGCCCACCCGTGCTGCGAGCCCTGCAGGCCCAAACCACCAGCCACAAACCACCGACCACCAACTTCCCGCTTGATCGCCCCCACCCCCAGGGCACACAATCCCCCCCGGGGGTGGACATCAGGAGCCGTCGCATGCGCACGCCGATCCTGTCTCTCGCCGGCGCGTCCCTTCTTCTGTTCGCCGGCTGCAAGACGCCCGAACCCACGCATTTCGACCTCGGCGTCGCCGCCGAGAACCGCGGCGACCGCGTCACCGCGCTGGCGGAGTTCGAGGAGTCGGTGCGCCTCGAGCCCGTGCACAAGCACGCGTGGCGGCACATCGGATACCTCAAGGCCGACAAGCAGGGCGGCAAGGACCACACCAAGGCGGTGCGGGATGCCCTGCTGCTCTTCCTCATGCTCGAAACCTACGAGATCGGGAACGTCGCCGGCGACCGCGACTACGGGATTCCGGAGACGCCCGTGGAGCCGCACCTGGCGCGCCGGATGGTCCGCGCCTGCAACGCAGTGATCCACAAGATCGAGGACATCGAGGCCCAGGCGGACATCTGCTTCCGCGAATTCTCGATCGTCCCCACTGACATCGACCTCCGCCAGATCGCGATGGACGCGCAGCTCGTCGCGCTCGAGGCGAACATGGGCGTGTCGCCGAAGGCCCACCTACGGATGGGCGACATCTGCCGCCTCTCGGGCGACGACGCCGGCGCGAAGACGCACTACGAGACGTCGCTGCAGCAGTCGAAGGACCTGAAGCGCTCGAATCTGCGGGCGCAGGCCGGCCTCGCGCTCGTCGGCGGGGACCTCGACGAGGGCTGGCTCGCCGTCCGGCAGGTGAACGACCGCGCGCTCTACGCGGACTTCATCGAGACCTGCATCGCGCGCAACGAACTCGACCGTGCGGTCATGGCCGCCCGGGAGGCGCGCCGCAACTACGCCGACGGCGGGATCTGGCGGCTCCTCGCCGAGGCGCACCTGCTGAAGGACGAGACGGCCAGCGCGGCCGAGGTGATCTCGACGCTCGAGAAGTGGCCGGGCCGGGACAAGTCGGCGGCGCACTTCCTGAGGCTGTGCTGGGCGGCGCTGGCCGGGTCGAAGACGGCGGACACGGCGAAGCGACTGGAGGGGGCGGCGCCGGTCGAGGACTTCGACCCGGCGCGGCTGGCGGCGCACGTGGATGGCTCGAAGGCGGACGGCGCGGCCAAGGCGGCGGTGAAGAAGGCCGCCGAAGCGCTGACGGCGAAGTAGGTTGCACGGAGATTCCCCGCGGGCCGGCGTCCTTTCAGCGCCGGCCCGCGCTGTTTTCGCGGCGGCGCGGCTGGCCGGCGAGACCGCGGTCGAGCTGCTCTTCCCGCCCGTCTGCATGTCCTGCGGCGAGCGGCGCGCCGAGGGGTTCTGCGACGCGTGCCTGCTCGAGATTTTCGCCGTCCCCGCGCCCACGTGCGGCCTCTGCGGGCGCTTCCTCCGTTCCCCCGGCCTCCCCTGCAGGGACTGCCGCCAGACGGCGTTCGCGTTCTCGAGGGCGCGCGGGGCCGCGCGCTACGCGGGGCTGCTGCGGGCGCTGCTGAGGCGGTTCAAGCTCGGGAACGAGATGCACCTCGCGCGCCCGCTGGGGCAGCTCGCGGCCGACCTCGCGGAGCGCGAGTGCCCGCGCCCCGGCGCCGTGGTCCCGGTCCCGATCTCGCGCCGCAAGCTGCTGGCGCGCGGTTTCAACCAGGCCGAGCTGCTGGCCGAGTCGGTCGCCGCCCGCCTCGGCCGGCCGATGTTCCCGAAGGCGCTCGTCCGCCTCCGCCGGGCCGGCAAGCAGGCGTTCCTGACGCGCGCCGGGCGGATCGCCAATGCGGAAGGGCTTTTTGCCCCGCGCAAGCCCCTCCTCGGCCGCCCGCCCGACTTCACGGGGAAACTCGTCCTCCTCGTGGACGACGTCATCACCACCGGCGCGACCGCCAGCGCCTGCGCCGCCGCCCTCCGTGCCATGGGCGCCGCCGACGTCGTCGCGATCGCCGTCGGCCGCTGACCATCCCTTTTCATCTTTCCTTATCAGCGACCCCAGCCGTTCTTATCGCCGTTCATCCCAACAAATCCCGGGAAGTTCCCCCCCTTCCTCCCCGTATCCATCCCCGGAGGGGGATCTCCTGCCCGGAGCCACGCCATGCCATTCCGCACGCTCGCCGTCCTCGCCTTCGCCGCATCGATCGTCCTCGCCGGCGACCCGCCCAAGGGGCCGACCGCGGAAGAAGCCAAGCCGAAGGTGGACGCCCTGAAGGCCGCGAAGGACCCGGACACCAAGAAGAAGGCGATCGGGGACGCCGCCGGCTGCCCGCACGCGACGGTCGCGGCGACGCTGGGCGCGTTCCTGGCCGACCCGGACGAGGGCGTCCGCTCCGCCGCCGCCGGGGCGCTGGGCGGCATGAAGGGCTCCGCGGACGCCGCACGCGCCCTCGCCGCCGGGATCGGGCCGAACGCGAAGAAGCCCGCCGTCCTTTCGGCCGTGTTCGCTTCCATGGGCAATGTGAACAGCGCCGCCGCCGTCCCCGCGCTCAAGGAGTTCGCCGCAAAGCAGGTCCCGATCCGCGACGAGAAGCAGTCGGAGGCGGTCGTGGCGGCGATCAACGCGCTGGGCGAGATCAAGTCGAAGGCCAGCGTCGAGGTGCTCCTCGACCTCTACAAGAAGCAGGTCGGCATCGGCATGGACTGCTCCAAGGGCATCCACGGCCCCGTGTATTCGGCGATCACCGGCGGCCTGCGCAACCACACCGGCCAGACCTTCAACAGCCTGCCCGGCGAGGCCGAGCTCTGGTGGCGCAAACACAAGGACGAGTTCAACGACAACCTGACGAAGAAGTAGCGTTCTCGAGACGGCCGCCCGGCGGATTGGCTCCCCCCCTCCGCCCGGGCGGCCGGCTCTCTCGCCGGGCCCGATCCGGCGGCGGCGGACGTCCCGGGTACCCCAGTGCATGATCCCGGTCAGGATCAGAGGGGCGATGGGATGCGCCGACGCCGGAGCGGGCCCTGCGGGTGGGGCGCCCCGGGTGCGCCCCGGGCCTGGCGGATGACAGGCCGGGAGCGCTCCCTGTTCAGGCCCGCGGCGCGCCCCTCGCAACCCCACCCGCAGGGCCCGCTCCGAGGGGTCGCCGGCCGGTAGCCGCTGCACCGTCCACAGAACGACGCGCACAAGATCAGACGCTCCAGACGCCGGCCTCCGCGCCTGTCAGCACGCGATCCTGCCCCCTGCCAACTGCCTACTTCTTCCCCTTCACGCCTTCCTCGAACGCGCTCCACGCCAGCAGCGCGCACTTCACCCGCACCGGGAACTTGCGCACGCCCTCCAGCGCCACGATGTCGCCGAGCGGGTCGGCCTCGTGCTTCTTCGTCTCGCCCCGCATCATCTTCTTGAACAGCGCCGCGCTCGACATCGCGTCGGGCATCGGCTTGCCCTTCAGAATCTCCGTCATCAGGCTGGCCGACGCCTGCGAGATGGCGCAGCCGCGGCCGCGGAACTTGACGTCGGCGACCTTGCCGTCCTTGAGGGACACGTGGAGGGTGATGTCGTCGCCGCAGAAGGGGTTGTTCATCGAGATCGCGACGTCGGGGTTGGCGATTTCGCCGCGGTTGCGGGGAGCCTTGAAGTGCTCCATGATGATTTCCTGGTAGAGGCTTTCTAGCGACATCCGAAGAACTCCCTTGTGCGGTTGAGGGACTCGACCATGCGGTCGATGTCGGACGTGGAAGTATACACGTAGAAGCTGGCGCGCGCCGTGGCTCCGACGCCGAGGCGGCGCATGAGGGGCTGGGCGCAGTGGTGTCCGGCGCGGATGCAGACGGCGTCCTGGTCGAGGCAGGTGGCGAGGTCGTGGGGGTGGATGGGCTCGAGGGTGAAGCAGGCGACGCCGCCGCGGGGGCCGGTGGGAGGGCCGTAGGGGACGCAGCCGGGGATGGCGGAGAGCTGCTTCCGGGCGTAGGCGGCGAGCGCTTCCTCGTGCGCGTGAATCGCGTCGAGGCCGAGCGACTCGAGGTAGTCGATCGCCGCGGCGAGGCCGGCGACCTCGGCGATGGCGGGGGTGCCGGGCTCGAAGCGGTGAGGGGGGTCGCGGAAGGTGGAGTGGTCGAGGAAGACCTCGAGGATGGTCTCGCCGCCGACCATGAAGGGATCCATGTCGCGGAGGAGTTCGGGGCGGCCCCAGAGGACGCCGACGCCGGTGGGGCCGCACATCTTGTGGGCGGAGAAGGCGTAGAAGTCGCAGCCGAGGGCGGCGACGTCGACGCGCATGTGGGGGACGGCCTGCGCGCCGTCCACGAGGACGAGCGCGCCGACGGATTTCGCGGCGCGGACGATCTCCTCGACCGGGTTGATCGTGCCGAGGACGTTCGAGGCGTGGGCGAAGGAAACGAGGCGCGTCTTCTTCGTGAGGACGTCGCCGAGTTTCGCGAGGTCGAGCCTCCCCTCGTCCGTGATCGGGATGTGCCGCAGCACGACGCCCCTCTCGACCGCCAGCCGGTGCCATGGGACGAGGTTCGAGTGGTGCTCCATCTCGGTGAGCAGCACCTCGTCGCCCGGCTTCAGGAACTTCCGCGCCCAGCCGTACGCCACGAGGTTGATGGCCTCGGTCGTGTTTCGCACGTACACGACGCCGTCGGGCTCGGGGGCGCCGATGAACGCCGCGACCTTCGCGCGGGTCCCCTCGAACATCGCGGTCGCGTCCTCGGACAGCTTGTACGCCCCGCGGTGGACGTTCGCGTTGATCTCGCGGTAGTAGCGCGACATCGCCTCGATCACGGCCTCGGGCTTCTGCGACGTCGCGGCGCTGTCGAGGTACACGAGCGGCTTACCGCGCACCTGGCGGGCGAGGATGGGGAAATCCCCGCGCACGACGTTCGGATCGAGGCCCACGGGCCCATTAAACCGCGCCCCGCGGCGTCGCACACGGCAATCCGCGGCACGCCGTTCGCGGCCGTGGAGCCTTTCTCGCGGCTTCCGGCCGCATTTTCAGGGGGAGGACTTCATGCGGAAACTGTGCCTGGCCCTGCCGCTCCTGCTCCTCGTCGCCGCCTGCGCCAGCTCCGGAAAGAACTTCGACGAGAGCAAGGTCGGGAACATCAAGAATGGCACCACGACGAAAGCGGAGATCGAGCAGTGGTTCGGGAAGCCGGGGAGCATCACGGGGCTGAGCGGGACGACGAACGGCGCTGTGCAGCGGTACACGTACAGCTACGCCTACTCGAGCCACGGCGGGTCGCGCACGACGTCCAAGGCGCTGGTCGTGGACTTCAACGACAAGGACGTGGTCGTTGACAACGCGTACTCGTCGCAGTAGCCGCGTGGACAGGGCGGTCCGCGCTCCGCGTGCGGGCCGCCCTATTCCGTACTGACTGTCTCGCCCTTCCCCTTGAGCGCCGCCTCGAGGGCGTGCCAGGCGAGGGTCGCGCACTTGACGCGCACCGGGAACTCGGCGACGCCGGCGAAGATCTCGAGCTTGCCGAGGTCGCCGCCCTCCCAGGGCTTGCCGGCCTCGCGGGTGACCATCGCCTGGTACTTCGCGCGGACGGCCTCGGCCTCGGCGCGGGTCTTGCCGATGAGCTCCTGGGTCATGATCGACGCGGCGGCGCGGGAGATGGCGCAGCCGTTGCCCATGAAGCCGATGTCGGCGATCTTCTCGCCGTCCATCTTGAGGAAGACCTGGATGTGGTCGCCGCAGAGCGGGTTGGCGCCGGCGGCCTTGTGGGTGGCGTCGGGGATGAGCTTGAAGGTCCTCGGGCGCTTGTAGTGCTCGAGGATGACGTCGCCGTAGAGATCGTTCAGGTCGCTCATGCGCGGAACACCTCCGTCACCTTGCGGAGCGCGGCCTCGAGGAGGGGCGCTTCCTCCGGCGTATTGTAGAACGCGACGGACGCCCGGGCGGTGGCAGGGAGGCCGAGGCGGGTCATGACGGGCTGGGCGCAGTGGTGGCCGGTGCGGATGGCGACGCCCTCGCGGTCGGCGATGGTGCCGATGTCGTGGGGGTGGATGCCCTCGAGGACGAAGGAAGCGACGCCGGCCTTGTCCCTGGCTGTGCCGACGATGCGGGCGCCTGGGACGCGGAGGATGGCGGCCTCGAAGGCGGCGAGGAGGTCCTTCTCGCGGGCGGCGATGCGGTCCATGCCGATGGCGGAGAGGTAGTCGATGGCGGCGCCGAGGCCGACGACGCCCTCGATGTTGGGGGTGCCGGCCTCGAACTTGGCGGGGACCTCGGCCCAGGTGGACTTTTCGAAGCTGACGCTGGAGATCATGTCGCCGCCGCCCTGCCACGGAGGAAGCGAGTTCCAGAGGGCGAGGGGGGCCCAGGCGACGCCGATGCCGGTGGGGGCGCACATCTTGTGGCCGGAGAAGATGTAGAAGTCGGCGCCGATGTCCTTCACGTTGACGGGCTGGTGGGGGACGGCCTGGGCGCCGTCCACGAGGACGGTGGCGCCGGCGGTCTTCGCCATTCGGGCGATCTCGCGGATCGGGGTGACGGTGCCGAGCGCGTTCGAGACGTGCGTCACGGCGACGAGCTTCGTCTTCGGGGAGAGCAGCTTCGCGTACTCGTCCATCCGCAGCTCGCCCGCGTCGTTCATCGGGATCACGCGGATCGTCGCGCCCTTCTCTTCGCACAGGATCTGCCACGGCACGATGTTCGAGTGGTGCTCGAGCGCCGACAGCACGATCTCGTCGCCCTTCCCGATCCGCGTCCGCCCGAACGTCTGGGCGACGAGGTTGATCCCCTCGGTGGCGCCGCGGACGAAGACGCACTCGCGGGGGTCGGGGGCGCCGATGAAGCGGGCGACCTTCTTCCGGACGCCCTCGTAGGCGATCGTGGCCTGCTCGGAGAGCCAGTGGACGCCGCGGTGGATGTTGGCGTTGTGCAGCTCGTAGTATTGACGCACCGCGTCAATGACGCACTGCGGCTTCTGGCTCGTCGCCGCGTTGTCGAGGTACACCAGCGGCTTGCCCCGCACCTGCTGCCTCAGCGCCGGGAAATCCGCCCGCACTCTCGCCCAGTCCGGCCCGGCCCCGCTCATCACGCGTTCCTTCCCGCCTCCAGCAGCCGCTGCACGAGCGACCGGTCGAGCCAGTCCCGGGTAGCGGGAACCGGGAACTGCACCAGCACGTCCCGCGCGAACGCGTACGTCAGGATCCCCCGCGCGATCTCCGGCGCCAGCCCGCGCGAACGGCAGTAGTACACCATCTCCTCGTCCAGCTGCCCCACCGTCGCCCCGTGCGTGCACTTCACGTCGTCCGCGAAGATCTCCAGCTGCGGCTTCGTGTCCACCCGCGCGTCGTCGGAGAGGAGGAGGTTTTTGTTCGTCTGCTTCGCGTCCGTCTTCTGCGCGTCCTGCCGCACGAACACCTTGCCGTTGAAAACGACGTGCGAGCGGCCGTTGAGGATCGCCTTGTAGAACTCGCGCGAGGGGCAGTTGGGGACCGCGTGGTCGATGACGGTGTGGTGATCGACGTGCTGGTGGCCGGAGGCCAGCGAGAGTCCGAGGAACACCGCCTCCGCGCGCTCGCCGCCGAGGAACGCGCCGAGGTCGTGGCGGAAGAACTCCGCGCCGGTGACCGCGCTGGCCTCCTGGAAGAACGCGCCGGCCGCGAGGCGGGCCTGCGTGTTGGCGACGTGGAAGGCGTTGCCGCTCTCGGCCTCGAGGCGGATGGAAGAGAGTCGCGCGCCGGCGCCGAGGTCGGCCTCGGTGACGGCGTTGGTGAAGTAGAGGTCGCACGACGGCGACGCGTAGGCCTCGACGGCGGAGAGCTGCGCGCCGGCGCCGAGCGCGAACAGGTGCCGCGGATGGCTCGCGAGGTACGACTCGTGGGAGATGTGCAGGACGAGCAGCGGCGCGTCGACGACCTTCCCCTCCGGCACGTGCACGAACGCCCCGTCCTGGAACAGCGCCGCGTTCAGCGCCGCGAACGCCGTCGCGCCCGGCTTCGCGAGCCTGCCCAGCCGCGGCTCGACCAGCGCCCGGTGCTTCTCGACCGCCTCCGCGAGGCTGCAGACGACGACTCCCGCCGGCAGGCCGTCGAGCTTCGACAGCTCCTTCGAATAGAACCCGTCCACGATCACGATCCGCGGCGCGTCCTCGAGCCCGAACGTGAACAGCTTCGCCGTGTTCGCGACGAGCGCGTCCTTCTTCGCCGCAAGGGACTGCCGGAAGCCCGTCTTCACCAGCGTCTCGACGCTCGTGTACCGCCACTCCTCGTCCGCGGTGGACGGGAAGCCGTGCTCGCGGAACGCCGCCGCGCCGGCGCGGCGCAGTTCCGCAACCCACGACGGCCCGCGCGCCGCCGTCGCGCGCTCCATCGCGTCGAGGTGGGCGGGCCAGCACCCGCCCAGGATCGCCGGTGCCGCCGCGAGGGACGCGCTCATCGCGCCGCCCCCGCCGCCGCCGGCGCCTTGACCCAGTCGTAGCCGCGCTTCTCCAGCTCCAGCGCCAGCTCCTTGCCGCCCGACTTCACGATCCGCCCCTCGGACAGGACGTGCACGAAGTCCGGGACGATGTAGTTCAGCAGCCGCTGGTAGTGCGTCACGACGAGGAACGCCCGGTCCTTCGAGCGCAGCCGGTTCACGCCCTCCGACACCGCGCGCAGCGCGTCGATGTCGAGCCCAGAGTCCGTCTCGTCGAGGATCGCCAGCTTCGGCTCCAGCACCGCGAGCTGGAAGATCTCGTTGCGCTTCTTCTCGCCGCCGCTGAAACCCTCGTTCACCGGGCGGTTGAGGAGCGACTCGTCGATGTGGAGGACCTTGGACTTCTCCTTGAGCAGCTTGTTGAAGTCCATCGCGTCGAGCTCGGGCTCGCCGCGGTGCTTGCGGATCTCGTTGTAGCCGGCCCGGAGGAAGTAGGCGTTCGAGACGCCCGGGATCTCGACCGGGTACTGGAACGCGAGGAAGATCCCTTCCTTCGCGCGGTCCTCGGGCGATTTCTCGGCGAGGTCCTCGCCCATGTAGGTGATCGTCCCGCCGGTCACCGCGTACGCCGGGTGGCCCGCCAGCACCTGCGCCAGCGTGCTCTTCCCCGACCCGTTCGGCCCCATGATCGCGTGGACCTCGCCCGCCTTCACGCTCAGCGAAAGCCCCTTGAGGATTTCCTTCTTCCCCACCGTCGCATGCAGGTCCTTGATTTCGAGCATTCCGTGCCTTCCCTTTCCCGTGTTCCCGTGTCCTTCACTCGCGACTCGCCGCTCGCAACTCGTCGTTACCCCACGCTCCCGTCCAGGCTCACCCCCAGCAGCTTCTGCGCCTCCACCGCGAACTCCATCGGCAGCTCGCGGAACACCTCCTTGCAGAAGCCGTTCACGATCATGTTGATCGCGTTCTCCGTCGAGACGCCTCGCTGCTTGCAGTAGAAGATCTGGTCCTCGCTGATCTTCGAAGTGCTCGCCTCGTGCTCGACCTTCGCGGTGTGGTTCTGCACCTCGATGTACGGGAAGGTGTGCGCGCCGCAGCGGTCTCCGATCAGGAGCGAGTCGCACTGGGTGTAGTTCCGCGCGCCGGCCGCCTTCTTCACGACCTTCACCTGCCCGCGGTACGTGTTCTGCCCCTTCCCCGCCGAGATGCCTTTCGACACGATCGTCGAGCGCGTGTTCTTCCCGACGTGGATCATCTTCGTGCCGGTGTCGGCCTGCTGGCGGTTGTTCACGACGGCGACGCTGTAGAACTCGCCGACGGAGTTGTCGCCCTGCAGGATCACGCTCGGGTACTTCCACGTGATCGCCGAGCCCGTCTCGACCTGCGTCCAGCTGATCTTCGAGTTCGCGCCGGCGCACTTGCCGCGCTTCGTCACGAAGTTGTAGATGCCGCCCTTGCCTTCCTTGTCGCCGGGGTACCAGTTCTGCACGGTCGAGTACTTCACGCTGGCGCTTTCCTGCGCGACCAGCTCGACGACCGCCGCGTGGAGCTGGTTCGTGTCGCGCTTGGGCGCCGTGCACCCCTCGAGGTACGAGACCTGCGCGCCCTCCTCGGCCACGATCAGCGTTCGCTCGAACTGCCCCGTGTCGGCGGCGTTGATGCGGAAGTACGTCGAGAGCTCCATCGGGCACTTCACGCCCTTGGGGATCCAGCAGAACGAGCCGTCGGAGAACACCGCGCTGTTGAGGGCGGCGAAGAAGTTGTCGTTGGTCGGGACGACGGAGCCGAGGTACTTGCGGATGAGCTCGGGGTGTTTCTGCACGGCTTCGCTGAAGCTGCAGAAGATGATGCCGAGCTTCTCGAGGTAGTCCTTGGCGGTCGTGGCGACGCTGACGGAGTCGAACACGGCGTCCACGGCGACGTTGGAGAGGCGTTTCTGCTCCTCGAGGGGGATGCCGAGCTTCTCGTAGGTCTTGACGAGCTCGGGGTCGATCTCGTCCATGCTCCCCGCCTTCTTGGCCTGCCTGGGGGCGGAGTAGTAGCTGATGTCCTGGTAATCGATGGGCGGGTAGGTGACGTTGGGCCAGCGGGGCTCGGTCATCTTCTGCCACTGGCGGAACGCCGTGAGGCGCCACTCGGTGAGCCAGGAGGGCTCGTTTTTCTTCGAGGAGATGAGGCGGACGACGTCCTCGTTGAGGCCCTTGGGGATGGTCTCGGACTCGATGTCCGTGACGAACCCCCACTTGTATTCCTTTGTGGCGAGTTCTTCGACGGGATCCACGGCTGTTCTCCTCGCGGGCTAAAATAGGACTAAATTTGTCCTATTCCTCGCCCGAAATATCGGGGACACCTCCGCCCGGTCGCGCCTCTTCCATCGAAACGACCCCGGCGGCGATGCCCCCGTCAGACAGCTAATGTAGTTTATCAACGCCCGGTGTCAAGCGCCGACTTCCCGCTACGACGCCGACTTCACCCGGTTCTTCTCCGCCGCCGCCCGCTCCAGCGCCCCCTGCACCAGCCCCTGGAACGCCCCGGCGTCCGCGACCGGCGCCGGGAACGCCCCCACCCCGACGCTCACCGAGATCTTCCCCCCCGGCATCTCCGCCCGGTTCGGAAACTGCGTGTTCGCGATCATCGACCGCAGCCAGTCCGCCACCTCCATCGCCTTCTCCAGCTCCGTGTCCGGCATCAGCACCGCGAACGTGTCCGCCGAATACCGCACCAGGAGATCGGTGTCCCTCACCTGCTGCTGCATGATCTTCGCGATCCCCTGCACCAGCTGGTCCCCCGACTGCCTCCCGAACGACGCCGCATACCGCTCCAGGTGGTCCACCTGCGCCAGCGCCAGCGCCACCGGCCGCTCCGCCCGCTTCGCACGCTTCAGCTCCCGCGCGAACATCTCGTCGAACAGCTTCCGCGACCCCAGCCCCGTCAGCGCGTCCACCGTCGCCGCCGCCTCCGCGCCCTTCTGCATCGCCGCCGCCCGCTCTCTCAGCTCGGCGACGGCGCCGACGAGGCCGCCCAGGTCGCGCTCGAGCTCGCGGATGCGCGACTGGAGCGTGCCGACGGCGGCGGCGTCGCGGCGGGCGGAGGCGATGAAGAGCGCGACGAGGCCGCAGCCGAGGGCGGCGGCGGAGCGGACGGCGTCGGCGAGTTCGCGCGGGCCGCCGCGCGGGGGTCGGAAGAGGGCGGGGACGGCGAGGGCGAGGGCGAGGACGAGGAGGGCGGTGGAGAGGCGCGCGACGAAGACGGCGTGCGGGTCGCCCGCGCGCCGGCGCGACTGCGAGCGGGCCTGGAAGACGGCCCAGGCGGCCATGACCACGAGGACGACGCAGCCGACGGCGTTCACGGTCTGGGGAACGGCGAGGGGGAGGGAGCGCAGGGCGCCGGGATCAGGCATCGGCGTCCTCCTCCGCGCCGCCGGGGGCGCGGGAGTCGTGAAGGGCGAGGAGGGCGAAGACGCCCGCCGCGACGAGCAGGATGACGTCGAACTGGAGGTAGTAGTAGACCTCGCCGCGCGCGCCGATGGGGGTGAAGCGGGCACCCTCGGCGAGCGGGTCGCCCTTCTCGGTCGCGGGGTAGTACGGGACCCAGGCCATCTGGCCGTCGGGCTGGCGCTGGAGCTGGAAGCGGGGGTTGCCGAGGATGGGATTGCCGCCGGCGTCGGTGATGGCGCCGACGTCGCTGGACTCGGGGAGGGCGATGGTGGCGAGGCGGGAGAGGGTCCAGAGGCAGAGGCAGAGGCAGGCGACCTGCCAGTAGCGCCACGACGGGCGGCGGACGAGGCCGTCGGCCTGGAGGCGGGCGGCGGCGAACAGGGCGCCGAGGAAGAAGACGGCGTAGCCGGCGACCTGGAACCAGAAGGGGCCGGTGTAGAAGAGGGACGATTGGTCGGCGAGCGGGATCACGGGGTGTAGGATAACGGGATGAAACGACGACTCGGTTTGTTTTTCGCCGCGGCCGTCCTCGCGGCGGGGGCGATGGCGGAGGACCCGCCAAAGCCGGCGGAGGGGCCGCTGCTGGACGACGGGGTGATGAGGCGGCTGAAGCAGGCGCTGGACTGCGTGAACCTTTCGGTCGAGGACCTCGGCTGGGACAAGCGGCCGCTGGACGACGCGTTCCGGCTGAGTTGCGTGAACGACACGCTGGACCATCCGCTGCACCTCGCCGATGCGGCGCGGGACGCGGAGCGCGACTTCGCGGCGGACCCCGCCGCGTCCGCGATCGCCGCGGCCCGGCTGCTCGACCTGCAGAAACCGGCGGAACTTCGGCGCGATGCCCATGACCGCATTCCTGCAGGGATGCCGGTCGAGGCCCAGGTGGCGTTCCTCGAGCTCGCGGGGCTCCTCGAATTCTCGGGTTCCGCCGTCGAGCGGGCGCTCGCCCCGCTTTCGGAGGAGGAGCGCGGCCTGGTGCGCGACAAGGGGTCACGCCTGTACCTCGGGGAGGACGACGAGGAGCAGGGCGACCCGATGCCGCTCCTGAACGCGGCGCAGAAGGTGAACGTGCAGGCGTTCGTGGACATGTTCGCGGAGCTGGCGCGGACCGCGGCGGTGGCGGGGAAGGAAGGGGCGGGCCTGGCGGGCGCGAAGTGGGAGGCGCGGACCTGGGAGCTTGCGAAGGGCGTGGCGCTGGCGATCGGGGGCCCGGGCCCGGACCGGTTCGAGGACTGCGCGATCGTGATCGACCCGGGCGGCGACGACACGTACGTGAGGTGCCAGTACGTGCTGGACTGCGGCGGGAACGACACGTACCGCGACTGCGCGACGGCGCTGTTCGGGTGCGCGATGCTGGTGGATCTCGCGGGGAATGACGTCTACACGGGCGGGAACGTCTGCCAGGGGGGCGCGATGTTCGGCGCTTCCCTGCTCCTGGACGTCGCGGGGGACGACCGGTACGAGGCGGACCAGCTGTCGCAGGGGTCGGGGGTGTTCGGGGTGGGGATGCTGTTCGACCTCGCGGGGAACGACGGGTATCGCGGGGCGCGGTTCGTGCAGGGGTTCGGGGGGACGCGCGGCCTGGGGGCGCTGTCGGACGTGGCGGGGAACGACACGTACTACGCCGGCGGGAAGTATTCCCACGCGCCGCTGCTGCCCGAGAATTTCCAGTCGCTTTCGCAGGGGTTCGGGTTCGGGATGAGGCCGTCGGCGTCGGGGGGCGTGGGGATCCTGGCGGACCATGCGGGGAACGACCAGTACACGGCGGAGGTGTTCGGGCAGGGGGCGAGCTACTGGTTCGCGCTGGGGGTGCTGGCGGACTCGGCGGGGCACGACAAGTACGACCTGTACCAGTACGGGCAGGGGTCGGGAATCCACCTGTCCTCCGGCGTGCTGTTCGACCGCGCGGGGAACGACGCGTACTCGTGCAACAACGGCGTCGCGCAGGGGTGCGGCCACGACTGGGCCGCGGGGATGCTGCTCGACCTCGCGGGGAACGACTACTACCAGGGCGCCGGCATGACGCACGGCGGCGCGAACGCGAACGGCTTCGGCATCCTCGTCGACCGCGCCGGGAACGACGCCTATTCCGGCGTGCGCCCCGAATGCCAGGGCTGGAGCTTCCAGAGCCGCGGGACGTTCGGGCTCGGCGTCCTGCTCGACCTCGGCGGGCAGGACAAGTACTCGCTCGGCACGAAGGACAACACGGCATGGACCAAGAGCTGGCTCGGCGTGGGGCTGGACTGCGAGGAGGGGAAATGAGAGCGGCGGAGGGCGGGTGCGCGGGAGGGCGGGTGCGCGGGAGGGCCTGGCTCGTGGCGCTTGCGGTGACGGCCATGGCCGCGACGGCGCGGGCCGAGGACGCCGACCTGGAAGCATGGTGGAAGGACGCCTGCCTCTGGGAGGTCGGCTCGAACCTCGAGAAGGTGCCGGCGGCCCGGAAGAAGCTCATCGACGCCGGCGAGAAGACGATCGACTTCCTCGTCCCCGGCAAGCTCGACGCCGCCGACACGATCATCACCCGCGCTCTCTCGATGGTCATCACCGGCATCGCCGGCACGCCGGCGCAGCCGCCGCAGTCCGACGCGATCCGCACAAGGACCATCGCGGGCCTCATGACCGCCCTCGAGTCCGACAAGCCCGTCGTCCGCCGCAACGCCGCCGACCTCCTCGGCCAGCTCGGCGCCGCCGAGGCCGCCGACCGCATTGCGAAGCTCCTCACCGACAAGGACGCCCGCGGAGGCGCCCTCGCCGCCCTCGGCGCCCTCCGCGTCCAGTCCTCCGTCCCCGCCATCGCCGCCATGGCCCGCGACACCTCCGTCTCCGAACGCGGCCGCTTCACCGCCGTCTCCACCCTCGGCGCCATCGGCGGCCCCGCCGCCCAGGCCGCCCTCATCGACTTCCTCGCCGACCCGAAAGCCGCCGTCCGCTTCGCCGCCCAGTACGCCCTCGAGCAGATGCGCTCCACCGGCGCCCTGGCCGCCGCCCTCGCGCGCGACGACCGCCGCGTCCGCCTCCACGCCCTCTCCGCCCTCGGCCACCTCGCCGACCGCTCCACGCGCCCCGCCATCCGGCCCTTCCTCTCCGACCCCGACGCGACCGTGCGGGGGTTCGCGGTGGAAGCGCTGTCCGCGATGCCGAAGCCCTCGGACCGCGCGTGGATCGAGGCGATGCTCGTGACCGAGAAGGACGAGTTCGTGCGGGGAAAGCTGCTGGAAGCGCGCGGGATCGTGCTGGACCCGCCGCGCCCGGACGCGCCGAAGTAGCGCCCGCTACGGCCGCGGGAGGTCCAGGATCTCCAGCATCGGCGACGGCGACTCCGCGCGGCGCGCGCCGGCGGCCACGAGCCGGGCGACGTTCTCGCGGGTGATCTCGGGGTCGAGGCCGTAGGTGGACCGGAGGCGCTCGACCTCGTCCCAGCGGATGATGAGGCGGTCGGCTCCCGTTTGACGCAGCGCGTCAAAAACACGCGCCGGTTCGCCGCCGCCGGCGCGCCAGGCCTTCGCGAAGGGCGAGACCTCGAACGGGTCCGCGTAGACCGTGCCCGGGGCGAACCAGAACGCCCGCGCGTCGCCGACGAGCAGCACGCGGCGGTCCTTCAGCACCGGGCTGTCCAGCAGCTCCTCGAAGACCGCGGGATTCGAGAGCGCTTCACGGGCGTCCGGCGGGGCCCCGGCCTGCGCGCCGCGTTCGAGGAGCGCGCCGTGCCAGGCGGCATGGCCGAGCGCGAGGGCGAGGACGGCGGGCCATGCGGCGCGGGCGGGGAGTGCCGCCGCGCCGAGGCCGGCGGCGAGGGCGAGCGGGACGGTGAGGGGCTGCAGGAACCGCGGCTGGAGGTGCGTGGCGCTCAGCCAGAACAGGAGCTGCATCCCCCCGAGGACGGCGGCGCCGCCGGCGAGCGCGCGCGTCCGGCGCTTCGAGAGCGCGAGCCCGAGCCCGGCGGCCGCCGCGGCGAGCCAGGCGAGGCCGTAGCCGGGGTCGCCGAGGCCCCGCGTCCAGACGGCGGCGGCGCGGTCGCCGAGGGAGGCGCGGGGGAAATGGCCGTTGATGAAGCGCCATTCTTCGGCCTCGGTCCAGTGGCCGCGGCCGAGGACGCGGGTCGCGAACGGGAACGCGGGGTTTCCGGTCCAGGCGGCGTTGCGGGCGAGGTAGGGCGCGTGCAGGAGGAGCCCTGCGGCGCAGAACGCGAGGGCGGCCAGCGCGAGGTGTTTCGGCGGCGTCCGCTCCGCTCCTTCCTCGCGGTCGCGGAATGCGGCTGCGGCGGCGAGGGCGGGGAGGAAGAGGAAACCCGCGGCGGTGAGCTTGGTGCCGACGGCGGCGCCGGCGCAGATCCCGGCGGCGGCGGCGACGCGCGGGGCGATGCCGCCTTCCCAGAGAACGACGACGGCGCAGAGGCCGAGGAACGCGGCGGCCTGCTCGTTGTAGGCGAGAGAGCCGGTGACGAGGTTCCACGGGACCGCGAGGTACGCCGCGGCCGCTGCGGCGCCGGCCGCCGGCGCGCCCGTGCGCGCCCCGGCCCACAGCGCCAGCAGCAGCGCCGTCGCGAGCGCGAACGACGCGTGCAGCCACTGCACCGCCAGCGCCCCCTCGAACGCCCCGCCCCGCAGCGCGAACCCGCCGAGCGCGAGCATCTCGAAGTTCAGCGGCAGGTACGCGTACACGTTGTGCGGCAGCGCCCGCACGCCCCCCGCCTCCAACCACTCGCGCGGCACCTGCAGGTGGTACAGCAGCGCGTCGTACCCCTTCCCCTCCGACGGCCACAGCATCCCGGGCGGGAACGACGCCGCGACGAGCAGCACCGCCGCCAGCGGCGCCGCGACCGCGACCGCGGGATGCCCGGACAGCTCCGCCGCGCGCCGCCCCAGCCCCCGCGCGTCGCGCCCCGCGAGCGCCGCCACCCAGCCGCCCAGCAGCAGCACCAGCACGACCGGCGCCTTCACGAAGCCGGCGAGACCGAGCAGGTGAAGCGCCGTCATGAGGGCGGCGAAACCGAGGCCGGCCTCGAGGGCGAAGCGCCTCGCGGCGGGCGCGCGGCCGTCCGGGAGGTCCTTCAGGGCCCGCGCGGCGAGGCGTCCGAAGCCGAGCGCGGCGCCCCAGAAGAGCGCGGCGGTCCCGCCCTCGAGGACCAGGGTCAGCGCCCAGCTTCCTGCGGCTCCGGCGGCGCCGAGGGCCGCCAGCAGCACGCCTGCGGCGGCCAGGAGCGCCACGAACGGGAGGAGAGGCCGCGCGCGATTCACGGGGACGATGCTACCGGGGGGGCGGCGTGGAGGCAAAGCCCGGCGCGACCCCGGGGCCGCCTCATGACGCGCTGCGTCAGGTGAGGGCATTTACGCAGAGGGGGTGCGTGGGCATCCGGCGTTTATGAGGGATCTCCCTCGGAAAGTCCCTGTGGCCACGGGGCGTGGTTGTGAAGAACGTCCGAAGCGACCCCGGCAGTTGCGTGAGATTCCGCGGCACGTCAATATCATAACTCATTACTCACAAATAACTTATGGCATTGCGTCGCGCCCGAAGCGCCGAATTTCCGAGTTTTCCCCCGTGTGTGGAAAACTCGTTGAAACCCGCGCGACCCTCAGCGCTTCCCCTCCGGCACCGCAATCATCACCTGCGTCCCCCGGATCTCCGCCAGCCCCTCCGCACTCGCCCACCCCCTCATTTCCTCAGGCACGTGCGCCTTCTTCGCCGTCCCGCTTCTCACCGTGATCTTCGCCCCGAACCCCTTAATCGCCTTCACCACCTCCCTCACCCCGTGCCCGCGGCCCGGATCGTCGTGCCGGGACCGGTGTTCCTCGAACGCCGCCGCAATCGCTTCCCGGTCCGACCCGTACCGGCCCGCGTACGACGCACGAAGGCCGCGGCCCGCGTCGGTCACGGCGACCTTCAGGATGTTGCGGCCGCGGTACCGGTACCGGTGCGCCGCCACCCACCCCGGTCCCTCGGCGTGCTCCGGCACGTTGTGGCAGAGCTCCGCGAGCACCACCACGAACCGCGCGCATTCGCCCCGCCCGAACCCCAGGTGCTCGCCGAGGAAGGCCGGCGCCCGGCGGTGCAGGCGCTCCAGCACCGCCGAGACGTCCGCGTCCGTCTCGACCCGGGTGAAGGGCAGCAGCGAGTCGGAATCCCCCTCCGGAGGCGCCGTCCGCGCCAGCGCCGCGCTGAACCCCACGCGCCGCAGCCACGAGCGCACCACCAGCGGGCGCGGCGGCACCCACGCCGCCCCGGACGCCAGGTGCGCCAGCAGGACCGCGGCCGCGGAAAGGTCCACGCGCGTGCAGCCGGACAGGTCCAGCGCACGCCCGCGCGCGCGCACGAGAAGCGCGTCGAGGCCGTCCTGGTAGAGGTTCATGAAGCGGCGGGGAAGGAAACCGTGAACGTCGTCCCGCCGGTCCCCGTGTCCACCGCGATCGCGCCGCCCATCTCGCCGGCCAGCTTCTTCACGGAGGCGAGCCCGAGCCCCGTTCCGCCGGGCTTGTCGGAATTGAAGGCCTCGAAAAGTTTCTCGCGGACGGCGTCGGGGATGCCCGGGCCCGTGTCGGAGATGCGCAGTTCCACGCGGCCTCCCGACAACGCCGCCGCGGCGGTCACGCGCCCGCCGGCCGGCGTCGCGTCGAGCGCGTTTGCGAGCAGGTTGTCCACGATCCTCCGCGCGCGCCCGGCGTCGCCCGTGAACACCGCCTCCCCGTCCGCGCGCCCCTCCATCGCGACGCCGCGGTGCGCCGCCCGCGGCCCGAACAGCTCGACCGCCTCGCGCGTCACCGCCGCCAGGTCCACCCGCTCCTGCCTCGGCGGCTCCGGCGCGGCGAGCGCCATCAGTTCCCCGATCGACACCTCCAGCCGCTTCACCTCCGTCACGATCCGCGCGAGGATCTCGCGCCGTTTCGCGTCCTTCTCGTCCCGCTCCAGCATCTGCGCCATCATCAGGACGCCCGCCAGCGGGTTGCGCAGGTCGTGCGCGACGCCCGCCGCGACGCGCCCGGCCGCCGCCCAGCGCTCCTCCTCGCGCTGCGTCCGGAGGGCCGCCTGCATCGCGTTGAACGCGGAAGCGAGTGCGGCGAACTCGTCGCCGCTGCCGGCGGGGACGTCGGTCGCGAAGTCGCCTTTCTCGACGCGCCGCGCGCCGGCGACGAGCGCGCCGACGGGCCGGAGGAGGGCCGCGCCGAGCCAGAGCCCGAGGACGACGACGCCGAGCGCCGCCCCGGCCGCCAGCCACCAGAGCGGCTTCACCGCCTCCGACTTCGCGCGCTCCAGCGACGCCGCCTCGAACGCGAACGCCAGCGTCGTGTCCCCCTCCGTCACCGCCACCACCCGGTACCGCCCCGCCGGCGCGAACGGCGCGTCGGCGCGCGCCGCGCGCGCCACCGCCTCCGACTCCTCCGCCTCCAGCGTCGAGCTCCTTGCCCGCCCAGCGAGCACCTCGACGACGTCCGCGCCCACCACCGACTTCACGCGCGCCAGCATCTCCGGCCCGAAAAACCCGCCTCGCAGCATCAGCCCGCCCACCGCACGCGCCTGCCCCAGAGACCGCTCCTCCGCCACCCTCCTCGCCTGCGTCGCCGCGCCCCAGAGCAGCAGTGCCATCGTCGCTGAGAAAAGCGCGAGGTAGGCGGCGACCAGGCGGGCCGAAGCGGAGCGGGGCACCCCGCGATGCTAACGGATTTCCGCGGGAGGCCGGAGGATCGCGGGCAGGCGGCGAAGGGCCTCCAGCGTGCGGGCGCCGTGCCAGGTGAGGAGCGCGCCCTCGAACAGCACCATCGGAGTCAGCCGGAAGACCGGGATCTCCGCGCGGAGGGCCTCGGCGTGGTGACCGCGGAACGGGAAGGGCTCGTCCGGGAAGAGGAGGACGTCGGGGCGCGCTGTGGCGATGGCGGCGGCGTCGACCTCGAAGTAGGGGCGCGGATCGGAGGCGAAGGCGTTGTCGAGGCCGCAGAGGCGGAGGATGTCGGCGGCGTAGCTGACGGAGCCGAGGGTCCACCAGGGACCGCGCCAGATGAAGGTGAGCGCGCGGCGGCGCGGGACGACGCGCGCCTCGAGACCGGCGGCCTCGTCCTCGATCGCCGCGGCGAGGCGCCCGGCGGCCGTCTCGTCCGCGGCGGTCGCGGCGGCGAGGTCGCGCACTAGCCCGGGCACGTCCGCGACGCGGCGCGGGTCGGCCACCGCCACCGGCGCGAAGCCCGCGATCGCCTCCACGTCCTCGCGGCGGTTCTCGTCGCGGCAGGCCAGCACCAGGTCCGGCGCCGCCGCCCGGATCGCCCCCAGGTCCGGGTCCTTCGTCCCACCCATCGCGGGCGGCGCGGGCCCTGCCGCCGGCACGGGACACCACGACGTCCGCCCGACGACCCGCGGCGCGGCGCCCAGCGCGTACAGCGTCTCCGTCCCGCTCGGGTACAGCGACACGATCCGCCGCGGCTCGACCGGCGGCCGCCCCAACCGCTCCAGCGCCCCGCTCAGAACTTCACGTCCTTCTCCGCCGCCACCGTCGCCTTCGCCTCGTCCTGCTCCGGAGACAGCTTGTACAGCAGCTTCACCTTCACCGTCCCCGTCGCCGCCTTAGCCTCGAACTCCAGCGCCCGCGACTCTTTCGGCTTGATCCGGTTGTCCTTCGTCCGCAGGTCGAACGTCTCCCGGTACGACGCCGCCTCCTTCCCGTCCGCGCCCAGCACCGTCACCACCAGCACAACCTCGCGCTCGCCGCCGCCCGGGAAGTTGTGCCCCGCGCCGTCGTTCGTGACCGTGACCTTCACCTTCCCGCCGCTCACCGAGGCGTCCACCACCGCCGCCTTCTTCACGAACGCCGCGTCGTGCGCCCCCGGCAGCGTGTGCCGGTGCGCCACCC
The DNA here is from genome assembly GCA_020849035.1 of Planctomycetia bacterium. GTDB lineage: Bacteria > Planctomycetota > MHYJ01 > WSZJ01 > WSZJ01 > WSZJ01. The sequence continues at coordinate 3,877 of JADLHC010000004.1, read as the reverse complement.
GCGGCAGCGCCCCCTTCTTGTCGTAGATCACCCGCCGCACCTCGGGCATGTGGCACGACTGGCACGTCGTGCCCTCCTTCTCGTACACGCTTCCCTTCCACGACTCGTACTGGTTGTGGTCCCGGTCCGTCCCGTGGCAGCTGATGCAGATCGTCGGCTTCTCGCCCATCGCCTTGTCCTGCTTGTTCGGGTGGCCCTTGACCATCTGGTCGGCGGGAAGCGGCCCCACCATGGTGCCGATGTCCTCGGGTTTCCCCGGCGTGGGGATCTGGTGGCACGAGATGCAGGCGACGCCCTCGTGCTGGTTTTTCGTGCGGAGCGTCGGCGCTTTCCCGAGCGCGGGTTGCGTCGGGTTCGGGGCGTGGCACGGGTTGCAGGACGCCTGCTTGTCCTTCGGCGCCGCGTTCTTCGCCGCGACGTACATCTCGTCGGTCCACGCCTTCGCATGGTACGAGTCCATCCACTCCTTCACGTACTCCGCATGGCAGAGCTGGCAGCCGTTCAGCGTCGAGGGGACGCTCACTGGACCGCCTTCGGTCCATCCGTCGCGCGGGACGAGGAACAGCGCCGCGGCGCAGGCGCCCAGCGCGCACAGCCGGAAGAGGAGGCGCGGCGTCATGGCTTCTTCATCCTGATCACCTCCAGCACGTAGATTTTCTGCTCGAAGTCCTGGTGGTGGAGAACGATGTCGTCGAGCCCGTCCCCGTTCAGATCGGTCACGAGCGGGGGCTCCGCCGCCATCCCGCGCGTGTCGTGGACCTCCAGCGAGCGGTCGACGCTCTTGTGAAACACGCCGTCGGCCGTCCCGTTGCGGATGTCGAGCCGGTCGTCCTTCTCCTTCGTCACCAGGTCGTCCAGCCCGTCGCCGTTCACGTCGCCGAACGCCATCATGAAGGGCGTCTCGATCCGCTGCGTTTCCCGGGTCACCGAGAGAATCAGGGGCACCGTCACCGCGAACTCGCCGTCGGCCTGCGGGTACGAGCCGTCGGGGCGGGCGAGGTAGAAGAACGTCTTCACTTCGAGCTTCCGCGAGAAGAAGATCTCGATGATCTCCCAGAACCCGAGCTGCGGGATGTTCAGCAGCACGAGGTCCGGCCGCCCGTCCCGGTTCAGGTCCCGCATCATCGGGATCCCCTCGCGCCGGAACGTCCACCCCGCCAGCGACACCACCGATCCGTCTGTGTACGGCTTCTCCCCCGCCGCCCGGAACACCCCCACCTTCCCCTTCCCCGGCAGCATGATCGCCACGTCCGCCTTCCGGTCCGCGTCCACGTCCGCCACCTCCGGCGACACCTCCCGGTAGAAATCGAACAGGTCCCGCCGCTTCCGCCGGCGCTTCACGAACTTGTTGAAGTCGAACGCGCGCGTCGGCGCGGAGGAGAAGAGGCCCTCGGCGGCGCGGCCGTGCACGCGGAGCATGGCGCCGTCGAAGTACATCAGGTCCTGCTTCCCGTCTGCGTCGAAGTCCGCGAACCAGAACTGCGGGAAGGAGATCGCGCGCACCAGCCGGTTATCGAACGCGCCGCCCCCCATCGAGAGCGTCGCCTCCGTCTCGATCGGCACTTTCTGCGCCAGCTCGAACTCCCCCGGCGCCGCCTGCACGTAAAACGCGAACACGTCCTTCCGCGGCACGATCAGGTCGAGGTCGCCGTCGCCGTCCAGGTCGCGCAGGAAATCCCTCGGGCGCGGCTTCTCCAGCGTCGCCCCCTCGAACGCCGTCGAGATCGCCAGCACCTCCCGCCCGGGCTCCACCACGCGGCTTCCCTCGAAGCTCCAGCACCGCACCCCGCCGCCCGACAGGGCCACCAGCTCCGCACCCGGCTTCCCGTCCACGTCCCCGAACGAGTACGCCGCCGTCCCCCCGGGCAGCACGAACTCCGCCTTCGACTCCTCCCGGAACGAGTACCCGCGCGGCTCCTTGTAGAACAGGACCGTCAGCCCCTTCCCCGCCTGCCACACCAGCTCCTTCTTCCCGTCCCCGTTCAGGTCCTGCGCCAGGACCGCGTCGATCTCCTCCTGCGACGTGAATTCCATCGCGGAGGCGGGAAGGGCGGCGAGGAGGGCGAGGGCGGCGAGCAGCCGCGAGCGGACGGTCATCGGGATGGGTCTCCGGGTCCCCTGGAAGACCAGCATTCTAGCAGGGCCCGGGAGGCGGGTGAATCCGCACGGATCGCGGGCAGGACGGTCCGCGACCGGCCGCGGGCGCGGTGAGAACCGGCTCCGGGTTGCGGCACGGAAAATGAGTTCGGGCGAGGCATGATCCTGCTCGATGGGGCCTTCGGACTCCCGGATGCGGCGATGTTCGTCGCGGAACTCGCGGCCTGCGTCTGGCGCGGCGAGTTCCGGGACCGGCTGGAGCCCGGTCCGGAGATGCGGATCCCGCAAGTCCCGGCCTGAGGCCAACCCCCGTTCCGCCGACCCTGAGGAGAAGACCGTGGGCGACATCGTCCTGGGCTGGACGTTCGAACTCGTCGCGCGTGCCCTTGTGACTGTGATCTCGGGCCGGGGGAGTCCATAATGGGCCCACTCCAGCGCGATCATACGCCGGGCGATTGGCTGCTCGGTGTCCTCAGCGTCCTCGGTGACCTCCTGCAGTTTGTCGTCATGTTCTTCTAGGAGCCCCATGGCCGACCCATTCACGCAGCCGGAGTCCTCCCGCGACACCCTCGTCTTCCTGATTGAGCTCGGCGGCCTGCTCGTGATCGTCGGAGCCGGGATCTTCTACGGCCTGCGGAAGGCGTTCCGGTTCACCGATGCCTTCGAGAACGAACGTCCCTCGCCCCCGGCGCCGCCGCCGGGCCTGTCCGGCACCGTCTTCCCCGCGAAGGACGCTCGTTCCGCGGATTCTCCTGGCCAGGGACCCGTCGGGCCCACCGTTCGCTCCAGTAGGCTCACATGAACAGCTCCCTCACCGTCGTCCTGCTCGCCGCCGTCTTCCTCGGCGACATCATGCTCGTCCGGCTCCTGTGGCTCGGGCGCCGACCCGAGGGCGAGCGCGCCCGCACCGCCTCCTGGCTCTTCTTCACCGGCCTCGGCGTCGCCGGACTCGTTGCGGACGGGCTGCTGAAGGGCCACCATCCGTTCGTGGCGCTGGGGCTCGCGGTCGCCTCGGGGTTCGCGCTCGCCGCGCTCGGATCGTGGGCGGTTCGCCGTGCCGGGATGCACGCGCCTCGGGCCGCGGTGCACGCGGAACGCCCCTGATCCGCCTTCCCGGTGCCGTTCCGAACGGCACCGGAATTGCGATCCGTCTCCCCGCCTTCGCCAGCTGACAATCGATTGCATATTCGGGGGCCGGGGCTCACCCCCTCCCCGCGGGACTCCCCCAGTCCCGCCCCCGGCCCTCCCCGGAATCCGCGGGGGGCGCTCCTCACACGGGCGCGCCCCGCCCCATTCAGGAGACCCGACCCATCCAGACCTTCGCCTCCGTCGCGTCGGTCCCTCTCGCCCGCTTCCGCTTTGGTCGCTCCCGCCGCCCCGCCTCCCTCTTCGAAATCGTCCTCCTCGGCGCCGCCCTCGTCGTGGTCCTCATCGTCAAGGCCTCAAGGAACTCCGGCGGCCCCACCCCGCCTTCCTCCTTCCGCTCGTTCCGGCGCTGATCTCCCCCGTCCGGACAGCCGCGCATCATTCCGTGCAGGCCCTCACGCCCCGCGCTTCAATGGCGCCCGATTCGCACGCGCCCCCACGGCACGCGAATTGAGGTCTGCCTTCCGGCCAGTCTCCCGGATCCCCCGCGAGACGCTTCGGAGGCGTGAACATGAACTGGTCCTGGCTGAACTGGCTCTACACCTTCAGCCTCACGATCGGCACCGGCTACACCGTGATCGCCTTCCTGCTGGGCCACGTCGGCGGCGGCGACACCGGGCACGACGCCGGCGGC
>JADLHC010000003.1 GCA_020849035.1 Planctomycetia bacterium | reverse complement strand
GCCGCGCCGCGCGCCCGCGCCGCCGCGGCCTTCTCCCGCGCCGCGCGGCGCGCATCGTCCGCCTCAGCCGCCCGCTCCAGCGACTCGTACCGGTACCGTTTCGCCTCCAGCCGGTCCGGGTTCAGCCGCAGCACCCGGTCGAAGATCGCCGCCGCCTCGTCCCAGCGTTTTTCCGCGAACAGCGACATCCCCAGCCGCAGCGTTTCGTCCTCGAACTGCGCCTGGCGCGTCCGGTCGCGCGCGACCTCGGAGACCTCGAGCTGGCGGAGCCGCGCGATGCGCCGGTGCCGCCGCGCCTCGAGGTGCGCGGGGTCGATGCGGAGGGCGGCGTCGAAGCGTTCGACGGCGTCGGCGTATTTCTGGTTCGAGAGCAGCGTGAACGCGGTTGCGTAGAGTTCCTCGACCTGCGCGGCCTCGGCGGTCGTCGGCACGCGGACCGACGCGACGGCGGCGGGGGGGCGCAGCAGCTCCGCGACGTCCGCGTCGGCCGGCGGGCGCGGGCGCCCCGCGACCCCCGCGGCGACGTGCTCGATCGCGCGCACGAAGGCGTCCGCGTCGGGGAAGCGGCCCGCGGGGTCCTTGGCGAGGGCGCGCAGGACGAGCGCGTCGACCTCGGCGGGGATGCCGGGCGTGAGCTGGCCCGGCGGGCGCACCGGCTGCGTCAGGTGCGCGCGGTAGAGCGCCATCGCCGTCTCGCCCTCGAACGGCGTCCGCCCCGTCAGCGCCTCGTACAGGATCACGCCCAGCGCGTACAGGTCCACCCCCGCCGTCACCTCGCCCTCGAACTGCTCCGGCGGCATGTACTTCGGTTTCCCCACGATCGACTTGCTCACCGCCAGCGCCGGGTCCTCGATCGCCGCCGCGATCCCGTAGTCCATCACCTTCACCTCGCCGTCCGTCCGCACCAGCACGTTCTCCGGCGTCAGGTCACGGTGGATGATCGGCGGCTTCCGCGACTGGCAGTACCTCACCGCCCGCGCGATCTCCGCCACCACCTCCAGCGCCCGCCCCGGCGCCAGCGGCCCGCCGTCCTTCAGGAGCTTCTTCAGCGTCGGCCCCGGCACGTACTCCATCACGTAGCCGCACACGTGCAGCTCGTCGATCGCGTACAGCACCCGCACGATCCCCGGATGGTCCAGCGCCGCCGTGATGCGCAGTTCGCTGAGGAAGCGCTCGCGGAAGCCCTTCTGCTCCATCACGTGCGCGTGGAGCACCTTGACCGCGCGGTCGATGCCGAGGAGGCGGTCCTCGGCGCGGTAGACGGTGCCGAACCCGCCGCTCGCGAGGCGCTGGCGGATGACGCAGGCGCCGAGCGTGAGGCCGGTGAGATCGGCCGGCACGGCGCTACTCCCGGACCCGGAACTCGGCTCCCGAGGGCGCGACGAGCCGGAATCCGCGGGACTCGAGGTGAACCTCGAACGGCCGCCCGGTCGCGGGGTCCTCCAGGCCGGAAGGCACCTCCGAGGGGTAGGACCCGGAGTCGGCGCGGATCTCGCGCAGCCGGATGGCGATCCGGAGGGCCGTGCGCGCGGTCATGGCGCCGAACGCGCGCGCGCGAAGCGTCGCGAAGTCGCGGAAGGGGCCGGGCCCGGCGGGAAGGGCGTCGAGGTCGGTGCGGCGCGCCTCGTCGGGTCGGCTGCAGGCCGCGCGGACCTTCATCGCGAACTCCTGCGCCTCGTGCACGACGTCGTACATCGCCGCGACGCCGCCCTCGAGCGACTCCACGGGTTCGGGGCCGAGGATCGGGAACCCGGAGATCTGCAGGTCCAGCAGGCTTTTCGCCTCCTTAGCACCCTGCGTGATCGACTCCAGCCGCTTCACCTCTCCCGTCGCAGCGGACTCGAGGCCCGCGGGATCGGGGCCGAGACCCTCGACGGTCGCGCGGAGACGCTGCAGCTGTGCGGGGGAGAGGCGCGGAAGCCCCTCGGCGATCGTCTTCGTCTGAGCCTCCAGGATCTCCGCGGCCGCGAGGCTGAAGCTCACGCGTCCGGCGCGCGCCAGGTGGCGCGCCAGCCGGAGCGCCGCGACCGCGTCGTCCACGTCGCCCTTCAGGGTCTTTCCCAGGCGCGCCAGGTCCCTTGCAAGCGACTGGGCGCGGTCGATGTCGTCGGCGCCCAGTCCCGGATCGAACGAGTCCAGCCGCGAGCCCGTGCGGATCATCTCCAGCGCGGGGCCCTCGGCGAGGTCGCAGGCCCGCCAGAAGCTGCCCGCGGCGTTCTGCTCGCCCTCCGGCGCGGGAGCCCCCATGCGGCGGAGCCGCGCGAGGTCGATCGCGCCCACGGCCGTCTTCCCGTCCCCGGACAGGCCCAGCAGCTCGCCTTTCAGGTCGAACACCGCCGCCGCGCCCTGCACGCCCTCGATCTTCACGACCCATACCTCGGCGGACACGCGCTCCCAGCCGCGCGCGAAGACGTTGCCCATCACGCCCTCCGGCGTCAGCGCCACCAGCGGGTCGCGTTCCGGGAGCGCCCCGTAGAACGGCCGGACAGGCTTCGCGTGGACGCCGTCCACCTTCCACAGAGCCACCCCGCGCACGCGGTCGCGCGCCACCGGGCGGGCCTGCCACTTCCTCCCCTCGAAGTCCACCTCGAGCTGCTGGGACCCCTGCGCCGCCCGCCCGCACACCCAGATCAGCCCGTCCTCCGTCGCCCACGCCCCTACTCCCGGCGCGTCCTTGGCCCACACGGCCGCCACGCTCGGCCCCTGCGCCTTCGCCACGTCCTCCGACGTCGGCACCTTCGGCTCCGGCGGCTTCACAGGCTCCACCGGCGGATTCGCGAGCTTCTCCAGCTCCTTCGGCGACAGCCACTTCCCGTCCACCTCGCGATACCCCATCTCCGTCAGCCGTCCGCGCGCACGGGCATGGTCCGGCAGCAGCCCCAGAGCCTCCACGTAGTGAAGCGCCGCCTTCTCCGTGAGCCCGTTCTTCGCGCACCAGTCCGCCAGCGTCACCAGCGCGTCCGGGTTCTTCCGGTCGCACAGCAGCAGCCGCCCGTCGTAGAGCTGCTCCGGCGACGCCGCCGTCCGGTCGATCTTCTCCACCTGCTTCAAGTCGAACGTCAGCGCCGCCCCGTGTTTCCCGATGCTGATCTTCACTTCCTTGTCCGTCTGCGACAGGATCTCCCCCTCGATCACACGGCCGTCCTTCAGGAAGATCCGGTCAGCGAAGGCGAGAAGGGGAGAGAGCAGGACCGCGAGCGCGACGGCGAGGGGGGATAGGCGCATCCGGGCAAGGATACCTGAATGGGGGGCGGTTTGGAGGGGGGTGCAAAACAAAGCGGCGGGCCCGGGGGAAGTCCCCGGACCCGCCGCCGGATCCGCCTGTTTACTTCGGGCTCTCCTGCTTCGGCATGATCTCGTAGGCCTTGCCGCCGATCACGACCACGACGTGCTTCCCGAGCGCCAGCCACTTCGCAGCCTCAGGCTTCGAGGCCAGCAGCTTGAAGTACTCGTCGCTCAGGTACTCGACCTTCAGCGTCTCCGCCTTGCCGTCCCACTTCTGGTCGTACCAGCCCTCCTCGGTCCCGTAGAAGGTCTTTCCGGCGACGACCTGCACGGCGCTCCTTGAAGCGCCGGTTCGCGCGTCTTTGAGGGCGAATCCGCCGCCCGCAGGCGCGGGAGCCGGAGCCTTGCCCGCCTTGGCCTCGTCCGCTTCCTTCGAGGCCGCCACGGCCGACTCGCCCTTGCCGTCGCCCTGGAAGCCCGCGGCGTCCGCCGCGGGGGCGTCGGACTGCCTGTCCTTCTTCTCGATGCGCTGAAGGGCTTCCTCCGCTCCGCGCAGCCGGCGGCCGCCCGCGTTCGCCTGGATGCGCGCGTTGTCCTCCAGCACCAGCCAGCTCGTGTACTTCGTCATCACGCCGAACTCCTTCGCCAGCGCGACGATCTCCTTCTTCAGCTCGTCGTTCTCGCCCTTGAGCCGGATCGCGTCCATCAGGTGCCCGATCTTCGAGATCGCCCACAGGCGCGGAATCGAATCGTGCGTCGCGTTCTCCTTCGGCAGGCTCGCCTCGTACACGAACTCCCGCGGCTTGCCGTTCACCGAGCCCTTGAGCCTGATCGAGCGGCCGCCTTCGCCCTTGAAGCGCCCGTAGACCGCGATCT
>JADLHC010000002.1 GCA_020849035.1 Planctomycetia bacterium | reverse complement strand
GGGCTCAACCCCGGCGGCAGTTTCTGCCGATAAACGGACTGCGGATCCCCCGCAGAGGAGACTCCATGCCAGCAGAAACCGCCGTCGAGAAGAAGGCCGCCGCTTCCGAGAAGTCCCCCGGCTTCCTCCAGAAGTACGGGTTCTCGGCCACCGTCGCGGGCCTCGGCCTGTTCATGCTCGTCCTCATCCACCGGTCGGTCTACGCGTACCTCATGACCGACGACTCCTACACCATCGACCTCTCGACGCTCCACGTCGCCGACCGCCCCGAATGGGCGGGCGACGGGCTCGTCAGCGAGTTCAAGACCTCCGGGCCCCTCACCGGCAAGATGTCGATCTTCGACCCGGACCTCACGAAGCACGTCACCGAGCACTACCAGCAGAACCCGTGGGTCTCGAAGGTCCTGAGCGTGCAGAAGGAGTTCCCGAACACGCTCCGCGTGAAGGTCGAGATGCGCAAGCCGCTCGTCGCCGTCGAGATGAAGGGGCAGTTCGTGCTGGTGGACAAGGACCAGGTGCGCATTCCCGGGACCTACGCGCAGGTGCCGAAGTTCTCGTTCACGGTCGCGCGCGTGCTCGGCGTCAAGTCCGCGCCGCCGGAGGCGGGGAAGCGCTGGGCGGACGGCGGCATCGAGGCCGCGGTCGGCGTCGCTTCCGCGCTCGTGGACAACCGCGTGGACCGGATGATGACGGTGAACGCGATCGACGTGTCGCGCGTCGGGCGCGGCGGGCGCGAGACGGAGGTCGTCCTGCACGCGGAGGACAGCGTGCCGATCGAGTGGGGCCGGTCGCCGGCGACGCGCGAGTACGGCGAGCTCACGGTGGACGAGAAGGTGCGGAACCTCAAGGGCGTGCTGATGAGCCAGCCGCGGCTGAAGGGCGTGGGGCGCGTGAAAGTGCAGTTCGACGATCCGGTGGTGATCATGAGAAAGTAGAACCGCCGGGGTGGGGAAGCGTTGAAGAGACGGGCCGGCGCGACGCCGGCCCGTTTTTCTTGGGAGGGGGATGAGCCGGCTTCTGCTCGCGTTCGCGCTGGTCCAGGGGAGCGCGGTTGCCGCGTTCTTCTGGGCACCGCTGTCGCCGGAGGGGCGCGCGCCGGGGGACCTGCTGGGGTGGGCGGCGGGCGTGGCCGGGGCGTTCGCGCTCGTCGGGTGGCCGCTGCTGGAAGGCGGGAAGGCGGGCGAGAGGGCGGGGCCGGGGGAGGCAGGGCTCGGGGTGGCGGGCCGCGGGGCGCTTCTGCTGCTGGCGGCGGCGCCGTTCGTCTCGGTCGCGCTGGCTCTCGCGCCGCGGCCGGCGGGGGAATCGGCGCGCGCTCTCCTGCCGCTTCTCGGCGCATGGGCCGCCGGCGGGCTCCTCGCCTGGGGCGTGCGCGTCGGCGGCGAGGAATTCGGCCGAGCCGCGGCGGCTCTCGCGCTCGCAGGCTACTGCCTCGGCCCGGCCGCACGCATGATCTCCGGCGCCGCCGGGTCGATCCCGGGCGGCTCCGTGACCGTTTCCGCGGTTCCCTGGCTCCTCCTTGCCGCGCCGCTCTTCGCCGCCGCCGCCCTTCTCGCCCGCCGTCTCCGCGCTGGATCGGAGCCCTCCGCATGACCCGCGCCCTCGCCCTCCTCCTCCTCGTCGCGCTTCCCGCGCCCGCCCTCACCGTCGAGGTTGTCTCGTTCGGCTTCGACGGTCTCTGCCGCCGGGGGCGCCCCGCGCCCCTTGCCGTCCGCGTCACGGCAGAAGCCGGTTTCCGCGGCGACCTCGTCCTGGACGGGGGGGCCGTGAAGCGCGTGTTCCCGCTCGATCTTGCGCCGCGCGGTGCAGCCGAGCTTCGCGGTGTCTTCGTGTTCCACGGCGATCCGGCGGTCGCGTGGCGCGCAGGCCCGGAGTCGGGGACGCTGGCGCTGGAGGCGAAGCAGCCGGAGCCGGGGGAAGCGCTGGTGGCGTCGGAGCGGTCCGCTGTGGGGCGGCGCGCGGACCGGTACAAGCTGGACTTCCCGCCGGGCTCGAGGTTCTTCTTCGCAGACTTCCCGGCCGACGCGTCCCCGGCGCTCTTCGCGGCCGTCGACGCCGTCGTCCTCAGGCACCGCGGCGCGGACCGGGAGGCGTTCGCCTCCTCGGTACCCGGACTCGCGGCCTTCCGGGCCCGCGGAGGCGCGATCCTGTGGGTCGGGGAGGGGGAGAAGGCGTGGGAGGGGCGCGTCGACCCCCGGGACGACGCTTCGTGGGGGACGGACGCGTGGGCCGTGTTCGAGCGGCCTGCATGGGCGGCCGGGAGCCGGCCGTACCTCCCGCGGCTGTTCGGCTTCGCGCTGGCGCCCGTTCTGCTGGCCGCGCTCGCGGCGGCGCTCGTGCCCGGCGCCCCGCGCTTCCGCGGCGCGATCGCGGCGGCGGTCCTCGCAGCGGGAGCCGCGCTGGCGCCGCTGGCGGCGCCGCCGACGCTTCACCTGCGGGAGAGCTACGCGCTGGAGTTCGTGCGCGGAAGGGAAGTCGACCGGCTGGAAATCTCGGCGGCGACCACGCCCGTGAGAGGGGAGCCCTGGTATGCGTTCGCGGAAGGCCCGGTACCCGATCCGGTCTTCTTCTCACGCAACGACGCTCTGGAGCGGGGCGTGACGGTCCGCCACGAGGCCGCGGGAGGATTCGGTGTCACCGCGGGACGGGCGGAGGCGGGCGCCTCTGTCGCGGTGTCGCGGGCGACCCACCGGGTCGTTCCCGGCGTCCTGCGCCCCGAGGGCGCGGGCTTCGTGAACGAAACCGACCGCGATCTCCGCCTGGCGTTCGTCCTCACCCGCGGCCGCGCCCGGTGGATCGGCGACCTCCCCGCCGGCTCCCTCCGAACGCCCGGCGACGAACTCCGGATCGCCGACCTCCGGTCCCGCCTCGGCTCCTCGCCTGCCCGGCGCATTCTCGACCTCTGGTGGCGCCGCGCCGACCAGGAATCGCGCTGGCTCGTCGCGTTCGCGGACGAAGACCCGCCGCCTGAAGGCGAGGCCGCGTCGCGGCGGTCGCTCGGCGCGCTCGTGGTCGTCCTGCTCCCGGCGGAGTAACCCGCTACTTCTTTTCGGTTGCCAGCAGCCGGACGTACTCGACCAGCGTCTTCATCTCGTCCTTCGAGAGCTGCGTCGCGTAGCTCGGCATCGTCCCGCTGATGTTCATCGCGGGACCGCCGTTCTCGAGCAGGTCGAGAATGTACTGGTCCGTGATCTCGCGCATCCGGTTCCCGTCCGCCAGGTTCCCGGCCACGAAATCCTTCGCCGCAACGCCGGGTCCCTTCGTGTTGCCCGCGGGCCCGTGACACTCCGCGCACTTCATCCGGTCGTAAATCTCGCGGCCGGCATGCGACGCGTGCGGCACCCGGTTCTGCCGGATGTCCTCCCAGTCCTCGCGGTCCTGCTCGATCCCGCCCAGGATCCGCCAGTAAAGCCGCTTCACCGCCCCGGCCAGCGCCTTGCTCAGGTCGTCCTGCCCGGCGATCGCCGGGGGATTAACGTCTCCCACGTTCTCGCCAGCGCCTTCGAACGACTTCACGAACGCGTCCACCGACGCCTCGTCCCGCGTCGCGCCCTTCACGATCACCACCCGCTCGAAGACCGCGGACTTGTGGATCTTCTTCTCTCCCGGGCTGATCGCCACGCCGACCGAGACCTTCTTTCCCCCCGGGATCTCGACGCGCGTGAACGCGACGTAGCCGGCAAGCCCCGCCGTGCCGGGCGCAGGCGCGGGCTCGTCCACCCGAAGCGGCCGGCCCTTCTTGTCCGACCACACCGCGAACACCGTCACGGTGGCGTCCCCGGGCACCGGTTCCGTCCCGGACTTCGTCTTCACCGTCTCGAGCCTCGCCGGCGACAGCACGGCCTCGTGGCTCGTGTAGTCCCCGGCGTTCACGAAGTCCGTCACCACGGGGTGCAGCCGCCGCACCCAGGCCACCAGGTCCATCTGCTGGTACACGTTGAACGTCGTGCTCCACGACGGCATGATCCGCGACAGCTGCGACTTCGAGTCGCGCCCGCCCTTGCCGATCACGTCCAGCAGCTGCGCGTCCGTGCGGCCGTTCATGTAGGCGCCGTCCGACAGGTTCCGCGGCCGCCGCCACAGGTAGTGGTCCGCAGGCCCGTCCCCCTCGCCGCGCCAGCCGTGGCAGCTCGTGCAGTTGTCGTCGTACATCTCCCGGCCGTATTCCGGGCTCACGATGCTGTCCGGATCGCCCGCCTTCGGCCGAAGCTCCACCACGAGATCCTGCCCGTCCTTCTTCTCCGGCCCCCTCAGCTTCAGGGCCAGCACCACGACGCCCGCAATCACCACCACCGCCGCCACGGCACCGATCGCGATGTTCTTGTTCATCCCATCCGCCCCAAGGGGTTGTCCTGTTCCGAACTACTTCCCGTTCCGCACCGGATACCGCTCCACGTCCGAGAACGTCGACCAGCGGAACTTCATGTGGCACTCGGTGCACTGAAGCGCGTCCATGTTCACCCACGCTTCCTTCATCTTCTCGATGTCCTGTCCCTTCATCACGCCTTCCATCTCGGCCAGCGCCGCCGCGTAGCCCGCGTCGAGCTTCTTGAACTCCTCGATGTCGTCCTCGTGCACGTGCGGGAACATCTCCTTGATGATGGACTGGTAGCCCTTGACCATGCCGAAGTACTTGCGGGCGTCGTCGGCCTTGCCGGCCTCGAGGGCGCGCCAGGTCTTCGTCCAGTACTTGCCGGTCTTCCGCATCGTCTCGTGCTGGATGATCATGTCGACACGGCGGCCTTCGAACTCGTGGCCGGTGTCGTCCGCCTCGCCCGACACGACGGGAAGCTTGAACTCCACGCCGTCGTACTCGCCGTCCTCGAACGTCACCTTGACTTTCAGGCGAAGGCGGCCGGGGGCGGCGAAGCGGCAGTCGGCGCCGAAGGTGCCCTCCTCCTTCATGGGTTTGAACGTCAGCTTCGGGTTCGAGCTCGTCGTGCGCCCGCCGGGGAGCTCTGCGATCAGCTCGCACTCCGTCGCCTCGAGCTTCGTTGCCCTGCCCTTCGCTTCCGAAGTCGCCTTCTCGACGACGATGAAGAACTTCATGTCCTGCCCGGCGTAGACCTTGGCGGGGCGGGAGACGTAGCGGGCGCTCCAGGAGTTGCTGCGCATGTACTGGACGGCGCCGGCGTACTTGCTGCGGTTTTCCTTGAAGAGGTTGAAGCAATTCTGGTTGCAGAAGAAGAAGCGCTGGCCCTGGAAGTCCTCGAAGAAGGGGGCCGTCGACTTGTGGATGTTCATCTGGCAGACGGGGTCGACGGTCATGTCGTCGCGTCCGGCGTCCTTGGGCGGCGCGGCGTCCTCGGCGGGGAGCGTGACGGCGAGCGCGGCGAGGAGGGCGGAGACGAGGGCGAAGGCGGCGAAGCGATTCATGGCGAGGCTCCTTGGTTCGGTCAGAACTTAGCAGAGGGGCGGAAATCGGGGAAGGAAAGTCCTCGGAGTTGGGTACGCAAGAACGGTGCCGGGTTCCGCCTCATTCACAAGGGATTGCGCAACAGGGACTTGAGGGTGACCCACGAACGGAGTCGACGCCGCGGGTGTTTCGCGCCGGTACCACGGTAACCGCCAAAAAAAACAACCTCCCCGCGGGTGGCGGGGAGGCTGGGCGTTCCGGCCAGGGGCTTACTGGTCCCCGTCGTCGCCGATCGCGTCGACCGGGCACTCCTCCATCGCCTGCTTGCACTGCTCCTCTTCCTCGGGCGTCTCGGCCTGCTTGAACACGTACGAGTACCCGCCCTCGTCGCTTCGCTGGAAATTGGCCGGCGCCGTCTGCCGGCAGAGGTCGCAGTCGATGCACTGCGTATCGGTGTAGTACTTGCCGGCGGCGTTGAGCGGGTACTTGTCGTTCTTATCGGCCATGTTGGTCTCCTCGAGTTCCGTCCTCGCGAGGCGAGGTCTGGAAAAAAGACTAACACGGTGAGCGCGGGCGTCAATACCTGCGCACGCGACTTTCAGAAAATAAAGGAAGTGCTTTGCAAACCAGGGCCTGGGCGAAGTTCCCGCGGGTCAGGCTGCGTCGGCTCGATGAGCGGATCGAATCTGCCCGGCGAGACCGTGGAGCCGAAGCCCGTGGTCGGGCGCGCCGGGCCCGGGGGTGAGCCTGCGGCACGAGTCGCAGTCGCCGCATCCGGTGTTCGTGCAGGACGGCCCGGGGGCGTTCTTCGGGTGGCGTCGCGCGCGGTCGGCCAAGCGGAGCGGGATTCGACACGCCCGCCCCGACCGGCGCGATTGACAGCGCCCGCGGCTCCGCCTAGGATCAGCGCCCCTATGGTTTCCAAGGACCTGCTGGATATCCTCGCCTGCCCGCTGTGCAAGGGGGACCTTCGCATGGAGGGCGCGAAACTGCACTGCGCGAACCCGGCCTGCGGGTGCCGGTACGCGATCGTCGACGACATCCCCGACATGCTGATCGAGGAAGCGGAGCGGCCGTGCCCGAAGTGCGGGGCGCAGCGCAAGTGGGAGCCCGAGTCGGACTCGCTGAGCTGCGAAAAGTGCGGCGAGCGGTTCGCATGGCAGCGCGAGGGGGCCCGGGCGAAGTAGTGGAGAAGCTGCGACCGGTCATCGCAATCGTCCTGTGCCTCGCGATCTGGTTCGTGTGGCTGCGGTGGTTCGCGCCGAAATCGCAGCCGCAGCCTGCGCAGCAGCCGCCGGGGCCGACGCAGCTCAAGAAGGGACCGGAGGACGGCGGCTCGGGAACGGGCGTGGAGAAGCCGCCGGACCCGCCGGACGTGCCGGCCGCGGCGTTCACCCATCCGCAGGTCGCGGGCTCGATCGAGACGCTGGAAAACGAGGCGCTCCGGGTCGAGATCACGAACGCGGGCGCTTCGATCCGGCGGCTCGTTCTCAAGGGGTACCGCGACCCGTTCGAGAAGGACGCGCAGGGCAACCGACTCGAGCTCGCGTTCCTGGACGAGTTCCACCCCGGCTTCCGGTCGCTCGCTCTTCGGGACCCGTCGGGGAAGCTCCCGCTGGACTCCGCGAACTGGGAGGCGCTGGAGGCTCCGCCCGGGGAGGCGCGCTTCCGGTACACGACGCCGGAGGGGCTGCGGATCGTGAAGACCTTCGCGCTCGGGCCGGAGAAGCACGCCGTGCGCGTGACGGTGGAGGTCGAGAACCTCTCGGAGTCGCCGCTGGCGCGTGGATTCGAGCTGGTGGGCGCCGCGGGGATCGTGCAGGAGGCGAGCGGGGGCGTCTATCCGGGGATCGCGCACGGGCTTTGGAAGGACGGGAAGACGTACTCCGTGGACACCGGGGAGGGATCGGGCTGCTGTGGCCCGACGCAGATCCTGAAGGATCTCGGCGAGAAGGCGTGGGAGCGCGACCCGGCGGAGATTGCGTGGCTGGCCGCTGTGAACAAGTACTTCGCGCTGGTGATGGTGCCGCGGGACGCCGATCGCGCGGGCATCGCGAAGTTCCGCGCGTGGGGCGTGGAGTTCCCCGCGGAGGCGCGGCGGCGGCTGGAGCACGCGAAGGTGTCGCGGCTCGATCCGAAGGCGAAGGAACTGCTGGACTGGACGGTGAACACGGTCGCGACCTCGGCGGTCCTGAAGGACCGGACGTGGCAGAAGGGGGAGAAGTCGTCCTTCGAGTGGACGCTGTACGCGGGTCCGAAGGAGGGGGAGGCCCTCGACGAGGGGCGGTTTGCGGACTGGCGCCTGGGGGACCTGCTCGACTTCGGCTGGTTCGGCGTGATCAGCAAGCTGCTGCTCTGGATCATGGGCGCGATGCACTTCGTACTCCGGAACTGGGGCCTCGCGGTGATCGCTCTGGTGCTGATCGTGCGCATGGCCATCTTCCCGATCTCGAAGAAGGCGCAGGTCTCGATGTTCCGCATGCAGAAGCTGCAGCCGCAGATCAAGGCGATCCAGGAGCGGTACAAGGGCGACCAGCAGCGGATCAACATGGAGACGATGGCCTTCATGAAGGAGCAGGGGGTGAACCCGATCGGCGGGTGCCTCCCGCTGTTCCTCCAGCTGCCCGTGTTCCTGGGGCTCTACAACGCGCTTCTCAAGGACATCCACCTCCGGCAGCAGCCGTTCTTCGGGTGGATCACGGACCTCTCGCAGCCGGATCACCTGTTCACGCTTCCGTTCAACGTCCCGATGCACGGGACGGACTCGTTCAACCTGCTTCCGCTGGTGATGACGCTGACGTGGTTCACGCAGGCGTTCATGGCGCCGCGGAGCCCGGACCCGCAGATGGCGGCGCAGCAGAAGATGTTCATGATCATGCCGGTGGTGATCGGGTTCATGATGTACATGAGCCCCTCGGGGCTGGTGCTGTACTGGCTGGTTTCGACGGCGTGGGGTATTGCGGAGCAGCAGTACATCAAGAAGGTGCACCTGAAGTAGGGAAGGCGGCGGCATGGACACGATTGCGGCGCTGAGTTCCCCGGCGGGGCCGGCGCGGCGAGCGATCGTGAGGCTCTCGGGGCCGCGGGCGCTGGCGATCGGGGCTGCGCTGGCGGGCGTAGAGCCGCCCCGGAGGCGCGCCGCGGTGCGGGGGCGGTTCGCGGCGTGCGGCGCGGAGGCGACGGCCGTCCTGCTGGCGATGCCCGGGCCGCGGTCCTACACGCGCGAGGACGTCGCCGAGGTCCACCTGCCGGGCGCGGCGCCGGTGGCGTCGGTATCGATCTCGAACGTCGTGATCTGCCCGATGTGCTGGC
>JADLHC010000001.1 GCA_020849035.1 Planctomycetia bacterium | reverse complement strand
CGCTTCCCGATCCACCCCCGCCGTCCCCGACCCACGCCGCCCGCCCCCGCCCCCCCGCTTCGCCCACCGCGCTTCCGCGAATGCGCTTGACTCTCCCCCCGCAACAGGCGTAAAAAGCCTGTTCGCCCTCTGCGGAATCGGGCAAGCTTTCACCCCCTCTTAGGCACCCCGCGACGGAGACACCCGGATGGCCTTGAACGGACCGCAGAAGCCGCTCGGTCAGCTTCTCCAGGAAATGGAGCTGGTCACCGAGGGGCAGATCCAGGAAGCGCTGGCGCTGCAGCGCGAGAAGGGCGGCGCCCTCGGCAGCATCCTGGTGGAGCTCGGGTACGTGAGCGAGGAGGAGATGCTCCTCGCGCTCGGCGCGCAGGTCGGCATGGAGGTCGTGAACCTCGACGACATGAAGCTGGACCGCGCGACGCTGGAGAAGGTCTCGCCGACGATGGCGAAGGTCTACAAGATCATCCCGGTGAAGTTCGAGAACAACATGCTGACGGTGGCGATGGCCGACCCCCTGAACGTCAGCGTGCTGGACGACCTGCGCTTCATGCTGAACTGCGACGTGCAGGGGGCGGTCTCGAACGAGGAGGCGGTGACCCGCGCGATCAACCACTACTACGCGGGGCAGACGGCGACGGTCGAAGACCTGCTGGCGAAGATGGGCGAGGACGCCGTGGGCGACGCGGAGATCGTGAACGAGAAGAAGGTGGCGGACCTCTCGAACATGGCGGAGGCCGCCAACGCGGCGCCGGTCGTCAAGCTGCTGAACCTGATCCTGCTGCAGGCGATCAAGGACCAGGCATCGGACATCCACTTCGAGCCGTTCGAGGCGGAGTTCAAGGTCCGTTACCGTGTGGACGGCGTGCTGTACGAGATGATGCCGCCGCCGCTGCACCTGGCGATCGCGCTCATCAGCCGCATCAAGGTCATGTCGAACCTCGACATCTCCGAGACGCGCCTCCCGCAGGACGGCCGCATCATGCTCGCGATCGGCGGCAAGCCGGTCGACCTGCGCGTGTCCACGCTGCCGACGATGTTCGGCGAGTCGGTGGTCATGCGCGTGCTCGACCGGTCGGTGGTGTCGCTGGACATCGACAACATCGGGCTGCGCGAGGAGGACTTCAAGCTGATGAAGCTGCTCCTCGACCTGCCGAACGGGATCATCATCGTGACGGGGCCGACGGGCTCGGGGAAGACGACGACGCTGTACTCCTGCCTGAACTACATTAACGACATCAAGTGGAAGACGATCACGACCGAGGACCCGGTCGAATACGACCTCGACGGGATCGTGCAGTGCCAGATCAACGAGGAAGTCGGCGTGACGTACTCGGCGTGCCTGAGAAGCATCCTGCGGCAGGACCCGGACTACATCCTGGTCGGCGAGGTGCGCGACCTCGAGACCGCGCAGATCGCGGTCGAGGCCGCGCTCACGGGCCACCTCGTGTTCAGCACGCTCCACACGAACGACGCGCCTTCGGCCATCACGCGTCTCCTCGACCTGGGCATCGAGAGCTTCCTCATCAGCGCGTGCCTCGAGGCCATCGTCGCGCAGCGCCTCGTGCGGCGCATCTGCGTGAAGTGCAAGAGCGAGTTCGAGCCGACGGAGGACATGCTCATGCAGCTGGGTCTCCGCCCGGCGGACATCGAGGGCAAGAGATTCATGTACGGCACGGGCTGCAACCACTGCAACAACACCGGCTACAAGGGCCGCCAGGCGATCTTCGAGATCATGCTGCTGACGGAGCGCATCAAGAACCTGATCATGCAGCACTCTTCGACGGACGAGATCCGCAGGACGGCGCGCGAACAGGGACTGCGGGTTCTGCGTGAATCCGGCCTGCTGGCGATCTATGATGGCACGACCACGATCGACGAAGTCGTCCGCGAGACGCTGTTCAACTAATCCTCAGGAGGTTCCGCGCCATGCCGATCTTTACGTACGAAGCGGTCGACAACAAGGGCAAGAAGATCAAGGCCGAGGTCGAGGCCACCTCGCAGGCGGACGCGATGGGCAAGGTCCAGGCCCAGGGACTCTTCCCCACGAACGTCCAGCAGAAGCAGGCGGATGCCGCGAAGGGCGCCGCGGCGGCGACGAAGAAGAAGGGATTGAAGCTGGGCGGCGGGGTGTCGCAGAAGCAGCTGACGCAGTTCACGGTGCAGCTGTCGATTCTCCAGGACGCCGGCCTTCCGATCGTGCGATCGCTGAAGATCCTGACGGAGCAGATGAAGCCGTGCGCGCTGAAGGGGATCGTGGCGCAGGTGGCGGAGGACGTCGAGTCGGGGTCGAGCCTGTCGGAGGCGATGAGCAAGCACCCGAAGGCGTTCGACCGGCTGTACGTGAACATGGTGAAGGCGGGTGAGGCAGGCGGCGTGCTCGACACGATCCTGCAGCGTCTTGCGGTGTACATGGAAAAGGCGCAGGCGTTGAAGCGGAAGGTGGTCGGCGCGAGCATTTACCCGGCGTCGGTCATCACGATCGCGGTGTTGATCGTGTCGGGCATTCTCATCTGGGTCATCCCGCAGTTCAAAGTCGTGTTCGAGGACCTCGGCGCCGAGCTGCCGATCCCGACGATGCTGCTGCTGAAGCTGTCGGACTTCCTGGTCGCGTTCTGGTGGCTGCTGCCGGGCGTGCCGTTCGTGTTCTACGTCGGCTACCGGATGATGGTGAAGAACAAGGGCGGCCGCATCGCGCTGGACAAGTTCAAGCTGCACATGCCGCTGTTCGGCGACATCATCAAGAAATCGGTCATCAGCCGGTTCTGCCGCACGCTGGGCACCCTGATCTCGTCGGGCGTGCCGATTCTCGAAGCGCTGTCCATCGTGAAGAACGCGGTGGGCAATGAGGTCATCGCGAACGCGGTGCAGGTCGTGCACGACTCGATCCGCGAAGGAGAAAGCATCGCGGAGCCGCTGGCGCAGACGAAGGTGTTCGACGACATCGTCATCAACATGATCGACGTCGGCGAGGAGACGGGAGAACTGGACAAGATGCTCATCAAGGTCGCGGACAACTACGACGACGAGGTCGATGCGGCGGTGGGCGCGCTGATGTCCATCATGGAGCCGGCGATGATCATCGGCATGGGTCTCACGATCGGATTCATCGTCGTCGCGCTGTTCCTCCCGCTGGTCAGCCTCATCAACAGCATGAAGTAGTCCTGGCGGCACACGAAGGGCCCCCTCCGAGGAGGGGGCCCTTTTTTTTCGGACGGCAAAGGCAGGGTACGCCGGCGGGGCCTGGGGCGGTCCTCCCGCTTTCACCCCATCCCCTGCCGTTTTGCGTATCATGCCCCGTGCCACCCCATGCGCCTCCGCACCAAAGTCTTCGCCTGGGTCCTCCTCACCATGGGCTTCGTCTTCGCCCTGCTGACGGTGAACCTCCTCCTCGAGGACATCCGCCGCACCGAGGCGCACCAGGCCAACGTCGCCCAGCTCGTCCAGGTCATGACCCAGGACCTCGTCAGCGGCCTCTCAGGCCTCGAATCCCGCGAGGAGCAGGTCGCCCGCCTCGAGGAACGCCTCAACCGCGTTCTCATCTTCCGCGAGTGGCACCTCTTCAGCGCCTCCGGCGACCAGCTCCGCAAGGGAGGCGCCCAGCCGCCCGACATCCCGCGCGACGCCGCGGTCAAGGACCCCCAGTTCGTGCGGGCCGCGGCCCACGACCAGTCGACCCTCGAAAACCGCGTCTTCGTGACCCGCATCGAGTACGGGCCGGAGGGGACCCGCGAGGTGCCCCAGGCCGCCCCGCGCGACTTCCTCGTCCTGCGCGCCCGCATCGAGCACGAGGTCGCCGCCGGCTACGACGTCTGGGACTCCTTCCGCAAGGTCCTCCTCCTCATGGTGCTCGGCACCGGCCTCCTCACCCTCACCATGACCATCGTCCTCGAACGCCTCGTCGTGAAACCCCTCGAGTCCCTAGCCCGCGCTTCCGAACGCCTCTCCCTCGGCGACTACGGCTCCCCCGTCCCCGACCCCGGCACGCAGGACGAGATCGGCGACCTCCTCCGCACCTTCAATTTCATGCAGCAGCGCCTCCGCGAATACCACGAGACCCTCGAGGCCCGCGTCGCCGAGGCCACCAACAAGGTCAAGGGCGCCGAACGCCGCCTCATCGTCGCCCAGCGCCTCTCCGCCACCGGCACGCTCGCCGCCGGCATCGCCCACGAAATCAACAACCCCCTCGGCGGCATGCTCAACGCCGCCCGCGCCCTCAAGCGCGAGGGCCTCGCCGCCTCCAAGCGCGAGCAGTACCTCGACCTCATCATCGAGTCGCTCCTGCGCATCCAGGACACGGTCAAGAAAGTGCTCCAGTTTTCCCCGCGCAAGGTCAACCCGCAGGCCGCTTCCCTCCGCGAGGTCCTCGACCGGGCGATCGGGCTGGCGCAGTACCGGCTGGACAAGAAGCGGGTGAAGCTGGTGCACGAGGCGCCGGACCGGCTGCCGAACGTGTTCTGCGACCCGAGCGAGCTGGTGCAGGTGTTCCTGAACCTGATCCTGAACGCGACGGACGCGACGGAGGAGGAGAAGGGGCAGATCCGGGTGCACTACCAGGTGGGCGAGGGGGAGGTGGCGGCCTGCGTGACGGACAACGGGTGCGGGATGACGGAGGCGGAGCTGGCGCAGGCGTTCGACCTGTTTTACACGACGAAGGGGGCGGAGGGGACGGGGCTGGGGCTGTCGGTGGTTTACAACATCGTGCAGAACCACGGCGGGCGGATCGACGTGACGAGCCAGAAGAACGTGGGGACGACGTTCACGGTGACGCTCCCGGTCCACCGGGAGGACCAGATGGCGCCGGCGCCGGCCCTTCCCGCGGTCGCCACGGAATCGCCGGAACGCTGAAAGTTGGGGTCAAGTTCGGAACGCTCGAAGCCGATAAGGACCATAAGGTCCATTAATAGGCTTGGCCGGTGATCCCCCGTTGCGGTATGATTCCTGACTTCACCCGCTGAATCACACCCATGGCAGAGCTGGACGAGCTGAAGAAGGATTGGGAGTCGGGGCGACTCGACTCCATTGCGAGCGATCTCGTCGAGTTCGTGCGCAACCATCGCGCCGACATCGTCGAGTACCGGGACTCCCATCTCCGGAAGCTCAAGGGCGCGCGGCTCTCGGACGACCTTGCGATCCGGATGTACATCCTGCAGGTGCGCTCGATCGCGCCGCAGGGCGAGATCAAGGACCAGCTGAGGGAAATCGAGCAGGAGATCTGGTACCGGGGCGAGAAGGGGATGGGGCAGGTGGACCGGCAGGAGGTGGCGCGGGAGTGGTGCCTGAGGCACGCGCCGGGTTGGCGGGACCACCGGGTGATGGCGATCGTGTTCGTGCTGGAGAAGATGAAGGAGCAGCTGCTGGCGATCCTGAACGACGACCCCAAGCCGGTGCGGACGGCGTAGCTGGACCTGCGACGGCGCTGGTGCCGATAAACGGGGCACCCATGCGATTCTCGAAGCTCCCCACGGAGGCGGTGCGCCCCACGTTCCCGCCGCTGGACGGCGGCGTGCGGGCGGTGAGGGCGCTGGCCGCCTCGGCGGCGCGCGCGGCGATGACCGTCGCGGCGTCGGCCACGGCGGTGGACCGGGCCTCCGACGCCTGCGCCCGGGCGCTGCGGGGCGGCGGGACGCTGCTCTTCTTCGGCGCCGGGACCAGCGGGAGGCTCGCCGTGCTGGAGGCGACGGAGCTGTGGCCGACGTTCCGCGTGAAGGCCCGGGCGGAGATCGCCGGCGGGAATCGGGCGCTCCTCAAGGCCGTCGAGGGCGCCGAGGACGACGCGCGGGCCGGCGCGGAGGCGATGAAGGGGCTGCGGCGCGGCGACGTGGCGGTGGGCGTGACGGCCAGCGGCGTGACCCCCTACGTCGACGGCGGCCTGCGCGAGGCGCGGCGGCGCGGGGCGGCGACGGTCCTGGTGACGTGCAACCCGCGCACGCAGATCCGGGCGCAGGTGACCGTGGCGCTCCCGACCGGCGCGGAGCCCCTGGCAGGCTCGACCCGCATGAACGCCGGCACCGCCACGAAGATCGCCCTCAACGCGATCACGACGACCGCGATGGCCAAGGCCGGCAAGACCTGGCGCAACCGCATGGTGGACGTCGTCGCGACGAACGCCAAGCTGCGCGACCGAGCTCGGCGGCTGGTGGCGGAACTGGGCGAGGTGTCCGCGGCCCGCGCCGAGGCGATCCTCCGGCAAACCGCCAGCGCGAAGGAAGGCATCGCGATGGCGCGGCTCGGGTGCGGGGCGGGCGAAGCGCGGCGCCGGCTTCGGCACGCCGGCGGCTCGCTCGAGCGGGTGTTCGCGTGAGGATCCTCGGCCTGATGTCCGGCACGTCCTGCGACGGCCTCTCCATGGCGCTGGTCGAGAAAGGCGCCGGGCGGCCGCGCGTGCTCGAGCACGCTTCGGTCGCGTGGCCCGCGGCGCTGCGCAAACGGCTGCTGGCGCTTCCGAAGGCGACCGCGGCGGAGATCTGCGCAGCGAACGTCGCGGTCGGGGAAGCGTTCGGGAAGGCGGCGCGGGGCCTCGCGCGCAAGGTCGACCTCATCGGCTCACACGGGCAGACCGTCTGGCACGTCCCCGGCAAGGCGTCTCTCCAGATCGGCGAGCCGTCCGTCATCGCCGCGATCGCCGGCCGCCCCGTCGTCGCCGACTTCCGCCCCGCCGACATCGCCGCGGGCGGCCAGGGCGCGCCGCTCGTGCCGTTCGCCGACCGGATGTTCTTCGCAAACAAGAAGCACGACGTCGCGGTCCTGAACATCGGCGGCATCGCGAACGTGACGTGGATCGGCCGCAACGGCCGCGTCGCCGCCTTCGACACCGGCCCCGGCAACTGCCTCCTCGACGCCGCCGCCCGGCGCTTCCTCCGAAAACCCTACGACCGCGACGGCGCGACCGCGCGAAGCGGCAAGGTTGACTTCCCTCTCCTCGGAAAGTGGCTCGCCCACCCCTGGTTCGCCACCCCCCCGCCGAAATCCACCGGTCGCGAACTGTTCTCGGACGCCTGGGTCCCCAAACGCGGCCGCGCCGCCGACGTCCTCGCCACCCTCACCCGCCTGACCGCCATCACCCTCGCCTCCCAGACTCTCGCCTGCGGCCGGCCCGCCGAAATCCTCGTCGGCGGCGGCGGCTGGCGGAACCGCTTCCTCATCGAGGGCCTCGAAGCCCTGTTCGGCGTCCCGCTGCGCCCGACCGACGACCTCGGCGTGCCGTGGGACGCTCGCGAGGCCGCGGCGTTCGCGCTGCTGGCGTGGGCGTTCGCGAAACGCGTGCCCGCGAACATCGCGACGGGGGGGAGGCCGGCGGTGCTGGGGAAGCTGTCCGTCTGCGGATAGCGGCACGTAGAACCCGGTCATCCTCGACACCTGGCGCTTCCCAATCAGAGGTGATGCTGCCCTCCGCTCGCGGGCAGTTGGGTTCATTGGAATCGAGCGCGAACAAGAGGCCCTGTCGAGCGATAACAACCCATGAATGAAACTGATGCGTTTGCCGCGACTGTCCATCGCTACTGCGAGTTCATCGAAGAGGCGTCGTCCCTGGCCCTGAACGCCCGTGTCCGGCGCGCCTTCGAGCTGCTGGCCGAGCTCGTGCATGCTGCGGCGCGACTGCCAGAGGGCGGTGGCGACAGCCCGGATGCCGAAGGGGAGGTCGACCTGCCGGTGAATTGGCCCGGATTTGGGCAGATGGTCTCGTATTGGGAGGTGTTCGATCCCTACGAGGAGGATGAGCCTGTCGGCGGATCACTGACCGACGATCTGCTCGACATCTACCGCGACCTGGGGCGCGGACTGCTGGCCTGGAACTCCGGCGCCCGAGAATCGGCGCTCTGGGATTGGAAGTTCCATTTTGAATTACACTGGGGCGATCACGCCGTCGACGCTCTTCGCGCCTTGAAGCGAGCGTGCTATCGACTGGGAACGTAGTCCTCTCCCTGACTCCTCTTTCCCGGCGCTACAATCCGCCCATGGTCACCAGGCTGCTCCCGCCGACCACGCCGGCGCTTCGCGATCCCGAAGCTCGGCCTTATTTCCTGTGGTGGACGGCAACGACGGTGGGCCAGTTCCGGGAGCACCTGAAGGACCCGGATCGCGACCGGCGGGCGTACTGGCTGGGGGCGCTCCTGCGTGAGGCCAATTCGCGGGACGTGTGGGAATTCGTGACGCCGGGTGAGATCCGGGCGCTCTGGCCGGCGCTGGTGCGGCACCTCGGCCGGAGCCGTGCGATGTGGGCCTGGCTGCTGGGGTTGAAGGACACCGGGTGGCCGCCGCCGGAGGCGAAGGCCTAGGGGCGATGGCGACCACCTTCGACCGGCGGATCGTCACCGAGGAGGAGCTGGGGCTGCTGCTGGCGTGTCATCGCCGGGTCCCGTTCCACCTGGGCGGCGGGGCAGCGCTTGCGGGGGCCCACCTGCGCCACCGGTTGTCGGCCGACGCCGACCTGTTCGTCCATGACGCGAGGGCTCACCGGGACCTCGTGGCATCCCTGCCAGCGGCGGGTGCGGAGCGGCGCATTCCGGTGCGCATCGTCCGCGACGGCGGGAGTTTCGTGCGCGCCACGGTGGAACTCAAGGACGGTCCGCTGGAGCTGGACATCGTCCACGACCCCGTGCCGGACATCGAGCCGCCGCCCGCCGTGGAAGGGCTGCTGGTCGAATCGCTGGCGGACCTGCGCGCGAACAAGTTGACCTGCCTGCTGTCGCGCTCGGAGCCGCGCGATCTGGTGGACCTGCTTTTTCTCGACCGCGCGGGGTTTCCCCCCGAGCGCGACCTCGAACTCGCCCTGCGCAAGGATGCGGGCATTGACCCGGCGACGCTGGCCTGGCTTCTCGGTCAATTCCCCGTAGAGCCGCTGCCGGCGATGCTCGTGCCGCTGAAGGCGGGCGAGCTTGGCGCGTTCAGGGAGGACCTTCGCGAGCGGCTCCGGCGGCTGGCGACGCCGTAGAAAGCGAGCGCCGTGCGCGGACCCCGATGCCACGCCTCCGACGTTCGTTCTCCTACACCCAGGCGTCTACGAACCGGAACACGGCCCCGCCAGGAGCCCTTTCCGCAGACACGTTGCCCCCGCGGAACCCCCCAGGTTCGCGAGCCCGGTGTGCGTCGCTCACCGCACGAACTCGGGCAGCAGCAGGAGGTTGAGCGCACCATCGGTCACTCGCACGCGGCGGAGCTTCGATGCGATCTTCGTGCCATCCGCCTGCTCGCCTTCCGCCCCGATGATGTAGCTGGCCGTCACGTCGTCGGGAAGTGCGAAGGTGAAAGCTCCTGCGGTGTTTGTCGCTCGAGCCGGCGCTGTTGCCCCCGCAAGAAAGACGTTTGCGGCCGCAACGGGCGCGCCGTCCGGCCCGCGACACACGCCACGGAGTGTGACGCCCTGAACCAGCCGGATTTCCACCGTTCGCCCGTCGGCGAGGAAGGGCTCGGGTTCGGGCCTGATCCACCCGCGTTCGTCGCACCACTCACCGGGCAGGCTGAGTGCGGGCACGAAAGGCCTGATGAAGAGACCCTCGAATGTGAATTCTCCTCCGGACGTCAGCAGCACATGCCGCCTGAACGACGACAGCTCCACCCATTCATGGAACATGACGTCTGGTACGTCCTCACCCTGCGGCCCTGTCACTTTCACCGTCAGCGATCCGCCGCGTTCGAACCTCGTGGTCCGCAGCGACACACAGCGAGTGCCGGCAGGAACGTCCCTAGCGGCACAGTCCTCGTACTCCAGGCTTGGCCGCTGTCTTTCCCCGAACAGCCCGCCGAATTCGATGTCCACCCGCCCATCGCGCCCGGTTGGGAACGAGAAGCGCCCGTGTTCGTCCGCCGTGATGCTCCCGAACGCATTCATGGGTGCGTGCCTCACCCGCAGGCTGGCATCCGGGACCGGCAGCCCGAATTGATCAGTAATCGCCCCCTCTGTGACCACAACGTCAACGACGAGTTCGAAACCACTGGGAACGCTCCGGGACGTGAATGACGGTGCAGTTTCCGGACACGGTCCCCACCCTTCCGGAAAGACCCGAAGATCGTGAAAACACGGGGACTCATCCCCGCCCGCGAGGACGACGTATCCCTTGGAATCCGTCGTGGGCGGAGAGCTGGACATCGACCTGCTGAAGATCAGATACGCCCCTCGGAGCGGGCTCCCATCCGCATCGAGAACGCGCAGCCGGAGCTCAGGAGACCCGGTGTGGTCTCCGCCGCGATCCGGGGTGGGATGGCGAGCCGAATCCAGTGCGGGCACTGCATCGATGCCCTCCCCCGCCGCAGGAGTCGCGGGATCTGCCGGCACGTGCAGGAGCTGCGTCGAACGGCTCATGCCTGCGGAGACTCGCAGGTCGCGTTCACAAGGGAGCAACAAGATGATGAGGATCAACGCACGCCGAGGCATTTACATCCTAGCGGCCACGGGCTGCCGCGGTTCGGCCTGAACTCGTAGCCGAAGATGCGTCCAAGCCTCTCCTTCCTACACCCACCCCTCGACGAACTTGAACGCCGCCCCGTCGAACAGGCCCTTGTCGCTGAGCTTCAGCTGCGGGATCACGAGCAGCGCGAGGAACGACATCGTCATGAACGGCGCGCGCAGTGTGACGCCGGCGGCCTTGGCGGCGCGGTCGATCTCCTGGTACTTCGCGGCCACCGCTTCCCCGCTCTCCGGGCTCATCAGGCCCGCGATCGGCAGCGGCAGGACCTTCGTGTTGAACGCGACGCCGCCCTTCGCCTCGACGAGCGCGTTGACCGCGGCGCAGAGGGACGCGTCGTCGCAACCGACCGCGACGATGTTGTGGGAGTCGTGGGCGACGGTGGAGGCGAGCGCGCCGGATTTCAGGCCGAAGCCCTTCACGAACGCCACCGCGGGCGGCTCGTCGGCGTAGCGGTTGACGACGGCGATCTTGAGGAGGTCGCGGGAGGGGTCGGCGATGGCGCCGCCGGCCTCGGTTTTCGCGGGGAGGTGCTCCTCCCTGGTGATGATCTCGCCGTCGATCGCGACGATCGCGCGGATCTTCCCGGGCTTCGCTTCTACCCGGAAGTCCGCCGGTTTCTTCGGGCCGCATCGAAACGCGTTGACGATCGCGGCGGGCTTCGTGTCGAAGAGCGTGCGGCCGTCGTCGGCGACGCAGCGGCCGTCGATCCAGGTGCGGAGGACGCGGAACTCCCTGAGGTCGGCGACCTCGATGAAGTCGGCGGGGTCGCCGGGCTGCAGCAGGCCGACGGGCAGGCGGTAGTGGCGCACGGGGTTGACGCACGCCGCGAGGAGCACGTTCCACAGCGGCACGCCCTTCGCCACGGCGCGCGCGACGAGGCGGTCGATGTGCCCCGCGACGAGGTCGTCGGGGTGCTTGTCGTCGCTGCAGAGCATGCACATCCCCGGCGAGTCGTTGAGCACGGGCCAGAGCGCCTCGAAGTTCCGCGCGGCGCTTCCCTCGCGGATCAGGATCTTCATGCCGAGGCGGACCTTGCCGAGGGCTTCCTCGAGGGTGAAGCACTCGTGGTCGGTCGTGATCCCCGCCGCGGCGTAGACGGCCGCCTGCTCGCCCTTGAGGCCGGGCGCGTGGCCGTCCACGGGCTTGCCGAGCTCGCGGGCCGCGGCGATCTTGGCGCGGACCTCGGCGTCGCCGAACAGGACGCCGGGCCAGTTCATCATCTCGGAGAGGTAGCGGACCTCGGGCATCTCCAGCAGCGCGCGGACGCCCTTCGAGTCGATGGAAGCGCCCGCGGTCTCGAACGTCGTCGCGGGGACGCAGGACGGCGCGCCGAAGTTGAACTTGAAGGGCACGGTGCGGCCGTTCTCGATCATGTAGCGGACGCCGTCGATGCCGAGGACGTTCGCGATCTCGTGCGGGTCGCTCACGGTCGCCACGGTCCCGAACCTTACCGCGAGCCGCGCGAACTCGGACGGGACGAGCATGGAACTCTCGACGTGGACGTGGGCGTCGACGAAGCCGGGCATGATGAAGCGCTGGGGCGCCTGCGGGTAGGGCTCGACGGAGGCGATGCGGCCGTTTTCGACGGCGACGACGGAAGGGGCGATGGTCCGGGTGAGGGGGTTGACGAGCTGGCCGGCGAGGGAGGTTCGCATGGGTGGTGAGAGTAGCAGAGCGGGGAGAAAACGGCAGGGGATGGGGTGACGGCGGGAGGGGGATGGG